>CALMIL010000087.1 GCA_937864005.1 uncultured Burkholderiales bacterium | reverse complement strand
ACCACAAATGGGCAAGCTACTGGGCGACCGACTACCGATACGCGGCTTGATCGGGCACATCAGTTTTGATCGCACCCGACCGCGGCGGCTCCGGTGGAGGTACCCCGGACGCGCCAGTGCTGCCAAACGGCCCCGAGGCGCGAACGTCCGAAACGGGTTCCGGGGAATACCCGACTGTAGCGCCAGATCCTACCAATGTCGCTGCCTCGCCCTTACTTTCCCGTCAGGCGTGCGTCACTCCTGCTCGAGAAAACGCTGCGCGTCGAGCGCCGCCATGCAGCCGGTGCCGGCGCTCGTGATCGCCTGCCGGTAGACGTGATCCTGCACGTCGCCGGCGGCGAAGACGCCGTCGACGCTCGTCATCGTCGCCATCCCCGACAGGCCGCTCCTCGTCAGGATGTAGCCGTCCTTCATCTCGAGCTGGCCCTTGAAGATGTCGGTGTTGGGCTGGTGCCCGATCGCGATGAAGCAGCCCTGAAGCTTCAGCTCGCTCGTCTTGCCGCCCTGCACACTCTTCAGGCGCACGCCGGTGACGCCCGAGGCATCGCCGAGCACCTCGTCGAGCGTGTGCCACAGGTGCAGTTGCATCGCGCCCGACGCGACCTTGGCGTGCAGCTTGTCGACCAGGATCGGCTCGGCGCGGAACTTGTCGCGCCGGTGCACCAGGTGAACCTTGCTCGCGATGTTGGACAGATAAAGCGCCTCCTCGACCGCCGTGTTGCCGCCGCCGACGACGCACACCTCCTGGCCGCGGTAGAAGAAGCCGTCGCAGGTCGCGCAGCCGCTCACGCCGCGGCCCATGAAAGCCTCTTCGGAAGGCAGGCCGAGGTACTTGGCGCTCGCGCCGGTCGCGATCACGAGCGCGTCGCAGGTATAGCTGCCGGCGTCGCCCTGCAGCGTGAACGGCCGCCTGGACAGGTCGACGCTCGAGATGTGGTCGAAGACGATGCGCGTCTCGAAGCGCTCGGCGTGCTGCAGGAAGCGCTGCATCAGCTCCGGCCCCTGCACGCCCATCACGTCGGCCGGCCAGTTGTCGACATCGGTCGTCGTCATCAACTGGCCGCCCTGCGACATGCCGGTGACGAGCACCGGCTGGAGGTTGGCGCGGGCCGCGTAGATCGCCGCGGTGTAGCCGGCCGGGCCGGAGCCGAGGATCAACAAGCGGGCGTGCGATGGGGGGGCGGTCGTCATGATCGGGGGCGGATGTGGAACTGGTGAGACAGATTGGGGCGTGCGGCCCGGCGTCAAGCTGCGAGCCGGTGACGCCGCGCGCGGTCGTCGTCACAATAGCCGCATTCTACGGAGCGCCGTGCGCGCGACCTGCCGACAGTTCTGTGACGACCATTGCCTTGCCGGAGGATTCACCCCATGACCATGCTGTCCAGCCTCGACCTCATCCGCCGCGTGCCGCTGTTCTCGATGCTGACCAGTGATCAGGCGCAGACCATCGCCGACAGCGTCGTCAAGCGGCGCTTCAGGCGCGGCGAGATCATCGTCGAGCATGGCCGCAAGTCGAACGCGCTCTATATCCTGCTCAACGGCCGGGCGCGCGTGCTGACCGCCGACTCGCGCGGCCGCGAGGTGATCCTCGCCGCGCTGCACCCGGGTGACTATGTCGGCGAGATGAGCCTGATCGACGACGCGCCGCACTCGGCGACGGTGCGCGCCGAGGTGCAGACCGACATGCTCGTCCTCGGCCGTGCCGAATTCGCGCGCTGCCTGCCCGAGGCTTCGAGCCTTGCCTACGCGATCCTGCACGGCCTCGTGCAGCGGCTGCGCGCCGCCGACCGCCAGATCGAGTCGCTCGCGCTGCTCGATGTCTACGGCCGCGTCGCACGCGCGCTGCTCGAGATGGCCGACGACGACGGCGAGCGCAAGCTGATCCGCGGCAAGGTCTCGCGCCAGGACCTCGCCAAGGTCGTCGGTGCATCGCGCGAGATGGTCAGCCGCGTGATGAAGGACCTCGAGGAGCGCGGCATGATAGAGACGCTGGAAGACGGCTCGGTCGTTCTCAAGCAGCGCCTCCTGGCCGAGTGAGAAAGTGCTCTGCGCGACAATCGCGCCGTATGAGTCGAGAAAGAGGGGCCCCGCGCAGCGGGGATCGAAGCGAGCGAATGCGGCAGGGCGCCGCATGACCTTTCCGCTCGGATCACTCGGTAGCGGCGCTTCGGCGGCGGGTGCCGACGGCGCGTATCTGCGCAAGCCCGCGCGCGCGAGCGCCGCTGCGGCGCCCGCACCAGCGCCTGCATGGCGGGCGCAAATGGCCGTGCTCGTCGGCGCCGCGCTGTGGCTGCTCGCGCTGCTCGCGCTCGCGACGCACGACGCGGGCGATGCGGCGTTCTCGACGTCCGGTACTTCGCTCGTGACCCGCAACCGCGCGGGCGTCGCCGGCGCCTGGTTCTCCGACCTCGCCTATTTCGTCTTCGGCTATTCGGCGTGGTGGATCATGGCGGCAACGCTGCGCGCATGGCTCGGCGCGCTCGCGCGGCTGCTGCGATCCGATGCCGCCACGCCGGCCCCGCGGCTTGCGCGCTGGCCGTTCTGGGTCGGCCTTGCGCTGCTGCTCGCCGCGAGCTGCGCCCTCGAATGGACGCGCCTGTACCGCTGGGAGGCGCATCTGCCGGATCAGGCCGGCGGCGTTCTCGGCGTGATGCTCGGGCCACTGAGCATGAAGTGGCTCGGCTTCGCCGGCTCGGGCGTGCTGTGGATCGCGAGCCTGCTGGCCGGCGTTTCGCTCGCATTCCGCTTCTCGTGGCTCGCGCTGGCCGAGGCGATCGGCGCCCGCCTCGAAGGCGTGCGCGAGCAACGTGCGTCGCGCAGCGAGCGTGCCGAGGATCAACGCCTCGGCGCGGCCGCGTTGCGCGAGCGCGAGCACGTCGTCGAGGTCGAGAAGCAGCTGCAGGACGAGCACCTGCCGATCGTCATCGAGCCCGAGATCGTCGAGGTGCCGAAGTCGGCGCGCGTCGCCAAGGAGCGCCAGAAGCCGCTTTTCGTCGAGCTGGCCGATACCCGGCTGCCGCAGGTCGATCTGCTCGACGCCGCGCCGGGCCGCACCGAGAGCGTCACCGCCGAGACGCTCGAGATGACCTCGCGCCTGATCGAGAAGAAGCTGAAGGATTTCGGCGTCGAGGTGCGCGTCGTCGCGGCGTCGCCGGGGCCGGTGATCACGCGCTACGAGATCGAGCCGGCGACCGGCGTGAAGGGCGCGCAGGTCGTCAACCTGGCGAAGGATCTGGCGCGGTCTTTGAGCCTCGTCAGCATCCGCGTCGTCGAGACCATCCCCGGCAAGACGACGATGGCGCTCGAGCTGCCGAATGCGCGCCGCCAGATGATCCGCCTCTCGGAGATCCTCGGCTCGCAGGTCTACAACGACGCCGCGTCGCAGCTGACGATCGGCCTCGGCAAGGATATCGTCGGTGCGCCGGTCGTCGCCGACCTCGCGAAGATGCCGCACTGCCTCGTCGCCGGCACGACCGGCGCCGGCAAGTCGGTCGGCATCAACGCGATGATCCTGTCGCTGCTGTACAAGGCCGAGGCGCGCGACGTGCGCCTGATCCTGATCGACCCGAAGATGCTCGAGATGAGCGTCTACGAAGGCATCCCGCACCTGCTCGCGCCCGTCGTCACCGACATGAAGCAGGCCGCCAACGCGCTCAACTGGGGCGTCGGCGAGATGGAGCGGCGCTACAAGCTGATGAGCAAGCTCGGCGTGCGCAATCTCGCCGGCTACAACAAGAAGCTCGACGAGGCGAAGGCGCGCGGCGAGGCGCTGACGAACCCGTTCAGCCTGACGCCCGACGCGCCCGAGCCGCTCGAGCGCCTGCCCTACGTCGTCATCGTCATCGACGAACTCGCCGACCTGATGATGGTCGTCGGCAAGAAGATCGAGGAACTGATCGCCCGCCTCGCGCAGAAGGCGCGCGCCGCCGGCATCCACCTCATCCTCGCGACGCAGCGGCCGAGCGTCGACGTGATTACCGGCCTCATCAAGGCGAATATCCCGACCCGCCTCTCGTTCCAGGTGTCGAGCAAGATCGACTCGCGCACCATCCTCGACCAGATGGGCGCCGAGGCGCTGCTCGGCCAGGGCGACATGCTCTACCTCACGCCCGGCGGCGGGCTGCCGGTGCGCGTGCACGGCGCCTTCGTCAGCGACGACGAGGTGCATCGCGTCGTCGAATACCTCAAGACCCAGGGCGAGCCGAACTACATCGAAGGCATCCTCGAAGGCGGCGTGCTCGACGACGAGAACGGCGGCACGGCGGGCGAGGGCGGCGGCGCCGACGGCGAATCCGACCCGATGTACGACAACGCGGTCGCCGTCGTGCTGCAGCACAAGCGGGCGTCGATCTCGCTCGTCCAGCGCCACCTGCGCATCGGCTACAACCGCGCCGCGCGGCTGCTCGAGCAGATGGAAAAGTCGGGCCTCGTCACGAGCATGTCTTCGAGCGGCAACCGCGAGCTGATCGTGCCCGCTCGCGACGCATGAGGCTCGCGCGCTGGTTCGCCGCGTTCGCGCTCGCAGCCCTGGCCTGCGCGGCGCGGGCCGATGCGGTCGATACGCTGCGCGCCTTCGTGCGCGACGTGCAGTCGGGCAGCGCCGACTTCACGCAGACCGTCACCTCGCCCGACGGCGCGAGGACCAAGACCTCGAGCGGCAGCTTCGAGTTCGCACGGCCGAACCGGTTTCGCTTTGCCTACACGAAGCCGTTCGAGCAGGTGATCGTCGCCGACGGGCAGAAGGTGTGGATCTACGACCGCGACCTGAACCAGGTCAGCAGCCGCAGGCTCTCTCAGGCGCTGGGCGCAACACCCGCCGCGCTGCTCGCCGGCGGCGAGCTCGAGCGGGATTTCGAGCTCCGGGCTCTGCCGGACCGCGACGGCCTCGCCTGGGTCGAAGCGACGCCGCGCGCCGAGGGCGGCACGCTGCAATCGGTGCGCGTCGGCTTTCGCGGCAAGGAACTGGCGGCGATCGAGATCCGCGATGCGTTCGGCCAGACCTCGCTGCTGCGCTTCGGCAAGATGACGACGAACCAGCCGCCGGTTGCCTCCCATTTCCAGTTCACGATTCCGCCCGGCGCGGACGTGATCGAGCAATAGCGCGGCCGCTGCCGCGCCAGGGCCATGAGCGAGCGCTACAAGCACGAAGGAAAGCCTCATCTCCTGCACTCGGCGACCGAGTGGCGCGCGCTGTTCGAGATCGCGTCGCTCACCTACCTCTGGCCGACGCTGCTCGCCGCGCCGCAGGGCGATGGTCATCCGGTGCTGCTGCTGCCCGGCTTCATGGCCGACGAAGGCTCGCTCGTTGCCCTCAAGACCTTCCTTGCGAGCCGCGGCTACGCGGTCGAGACCTGGGGCCTTGGGCGCAATGTCGGCTTCCAGAGCAAACACGCGACGGCACTCGAGCAAAAGCTGCGTCATCTGCAGCACCGCACCGGCCGCAAGGTCAGCCTCGTCGGCTGGAGCCTGGGCGGCGTCTTCGCACTCTACGGCGCGCACCAGGCGAGCGAATGCGTGCGCAGCGTGATCACGCTCGGCAGCCCGGTCAGCGTAGATCCCGCGGGCAGCAAGTCGCCCGCCTTCGTACGCGCGATGTACCGCGTGATCGCGCACCCGATGGGGCCGGATGCGCACGTGATGCAGCCGCGCGTGAAGAAGCTGCGTGAGATGCGGCCGCCGCCGGTGCCGACCAGTTGCCTCTATTCGATCAGCGACGGCGTCGTGCCGGCACAAGAGGCGACGATGGGCGGCGACGACGCGCTGCACGAAAATATCCGCGTCCAGGGCAGCCACTCCGGGCTCGGCTTCAATACGATGGTGCTGCTCGTCATCGCCGACCGGCTCGCGCAGCCCGAGGGGCAGTGGCAGCCGTTCAGGCCCGAAGGGATTTCGGGGGCCGTCTACCGGATGCTGACGCACGCGGCGGTGCCGATCTGACCGCACGCGGCGCCTTGGCCGCAGCGTGCTCGCGGCGCGCAGCCGCAGCGCGCGCCTTGCCCGTCTTCGCCGCGCGCGCCCGGCGCCGATCGGGCTGGCGCGTCGCCGCCTCGAGCGCTTCCTGGAAGCTCTCGCGCAGGCACTGGGCGAACCTTTCCGGATCGGGCATCAGTTCGCGGCACGAGGTCGGCGAGACGATGATCTGGCCGTCGTAGCTCGTGACCGCGAATGCGAGGCCCATGCCGTCGGCGATCGGCATCATCGCCGAGAAGTAGGTCATGCGCGCGCCGCAGAGATAAAGCGGCACGTCCGGCCCGGGCACGTTGGCGATGCTGCAAGTGGCCAGCGCCCTGCGCCGCCCGATGCCGCGCGAGGCCAGGCCGAGCATCTTGCTGGCGAGCGCGAGCGTGGCGGCCGGGATGTGCGCCTCGATGTCGGTCAGCTCCTGCGCGGCGACGGCGCGTGCCTCGCCGCCCGACGCCGCGGTCTGCGCGCGAATGAAGGCAAGGCGCTCGGCCGGATCGGCAAACTGCGTCCCGAGCCGCACCTGCAGCCACGCCATGGCGGCGCGCGGGTCGGCGCGCCGGCCGTCGCGCCGCGCGAGGAAGGGCGCGAGCGCGGTCAGGCTCGCGTCCGGCAGTTCGCCCTCGGCCGCCAGATAGCGGCGCAGCGCGCCGCCGCAGACGGCAAGCACGGCATCGTTCACCGTGGCCTCGCTTGCCAGGCCGCGAATGCGCTTGAAGTCGTCGAGCGCGAAGCGGCGCGTCTCGAAGACGCGGTGCGGCGAGACGACCGCATTGAACCGCGTCGGCGGCACTTCGGCTTGGCGCCACGCGCCATCCGCGGCGAGCGTGAATGCACCGGGCGCCCAGCGCACGAGCGCGCGCGACAGCGGCCGCGCAAGGTGCAGCGGCGAGGTCAGCGTCCTGAAGGCGCCGCGCCACAGCATCGCCGCCGATCCCGGCGGCGGCGCCGCAAACCACGGCGCGGCCGGCGCGGCGGCCGGCGGCGTGGCGCTCGTATCGTGCAGCAGCGCAGTGAGTTCGCTGCCGCCGGCCGGATCGATCGCCGCATGATGCGTCTTCGTCAGCAGCGCGAAGCTGCCGGCGGGCAGATCGAGAAAGCTGTCCAGCCCCTCGATGACGTAGATCTCCCACAGCGGCCGGTTCAGGTCGAGCGGCCGCGCATGAATGCGCGATACCTGGATGCAGAACTGGCGCCAGTCGCCAGGCTTGGGCAGCGCGATGTGGCGAACGTGGTATTCGAGATCGAAGCTGGCGTCCGCGACCCAGTACGGATGGTCGAGCCCGAACGGCACGCGCTGCAGCCGGCGGCGAAACACCGGCGAGCGGTCGAGCCGGCTTTCGATGTGCGCGAGCAGCGTCTTGAATCGCAGCCGGCCGCCGGCGACGGTCGACTGGTCGTAGATGTGCAGCAGGCTGACGTTCGAATTCGAATGCGTAGTGTCCGAATAGAGAAAGCCGGCGTCGTGGGCGCTGAGCTGGTCCATCGATTTCGTCTGCTGGTCCGCGATGGCGCAATATACACAGCGCCGCGGCAGCGGCGACGCTACCGCGCGGCTGCCACAATCGCGTGAATGAGCTCGCTGCCCTTGCCGCTCGACGATCCGGCCGACCAGGCGCCGCTCGCCGAGAGGCTGCGCCCGCGCAGCCTGGACGAGGTGATCGGCCAGGCGCATCTGCTCGGGCCCGGCAAGCCGCTGCGCACCGCGTTCGAATCGGGGCGGCTGCATTCGATGATCCTGTGGGGGCCGCCGGGGGTCGGCAAGACGACGCTCGCGCGGCTGATGGCCGATGCCTTCGAAGCCCAGTTCATCGCCATCTCGGCGGTGCTCGGCGGCGTGAAGGATATCCGCGAGGCGGTCGAGCGCGCGCAGCTCGCGCGCTCCGGCGGGCGGCGCACGGTGGTCTTCGTCGACGAGGTGCACCGCTTCAACAAGGCGCAGCAGGATGCCTTCCTGCCGCACGTCGAGTCCGGGCTTCTCACCTTCGTCGGCGCGACGACCGAGAACCCGTCGTTCGAGGTGAACTCCGCGCTGCTGTCGCGCGCCACGGTGCACGTGCTGCAGCCGCTTGCCGACGGCGACCTGCGCGAGGTGCTCGCGCGCGGCCGGGCGCTGCTGGGCGCGCCGCCGCTCACCGCCGCCGCCGAGCAGCGCCTGATCGGCTACGCGGATGGCGACGCGCGCCGCCTGCTGAATGCGCTCGAGACGGTCGCGCGCGGCGCCGGGGTGTCGGGCGCGGCGATCGATGCCATCGACGAGGGTGCGCTCGAGAAGACGCTCGGCGACCAGTTGCGCCGCTACGACAAGGGCGGCGAGCAGTTCTACGACACGATCTCGGCGCTGCACAAGGCGGTGCGCGGCTCGGACCCGGACGCCGCGCTCTACTGGTTCGTGCGCATGCTCGACGGCGGCGTCGACCCGCGCTATATCGCGCGCCGCCTGGTGCGCATGGCGAGCGAGGATATCGGCCTCGCCGACCCGCGCGCGCTGCGCCTCGCGCTCGATGCGAGCGAGACCTACGAGCGCCTGGGCTCGCCCGAGGGCGAGCTCGCGCTCGCCCAGGCGGTCGTCTTCCTCGCCGTCGCGCCCAAGAGCAACGCCGTCTACGCCGCCTACAACGCGGCGCGCTCCTTCGTCGCGAAGGACGGCACGCGCCCGGTGCCGCTGCGCCTGCGCAACGCGCCGACGCGGCTGATGAAGGATCTGGGCTACGGCGAGGGCTACCGCTACGCGCACGACGAGGCGGGCGCCTTTGCCGCCGGCGAGCGCTACGGGCCGGACGGCGTCGAGCTGCCGCGCTTTTACGCGCCGCGTGCGAGCGGCCTCGAAACGCGCATCGCCGATCGCCTGGCCGAGCTGCGCAGCCTCGACGCCGCAGCCCGCAGGCCGGATTGATGTGTGGCGCGGTTAGGGTCGCCACGCTCACTTTGCGCGCCCATTTGCCACTACAGTCGGGCACCCCGCGCAAGCGGGCCGCGCGCAGCCGGCGATTCGACCGCACCGTTTCGATTCTTACCATCACGGCCGGACCCCGCGCGCGGGACCTCGAGGAGACTTGCAGATGGACACCCTGATCCAGCAGATCATCAACGGCCTGATCCTGGGCAGCGTCTACGCCCTCGTCGCGCTCGGCTACACGATGGTCTACGGCATCATCAATCTGATCAATTTCGCGCACGGCGAGGTGCTGATGGTCGGCGCGCTGACGAGCTGGACTGTCGTGATGGCTCTCAAGGATGTCGGCATGCCCGGCTGGCTCCTGATGCTGCTGTCGCTGCTCGCCGCGATCGTCGTCTGCGCGGTCCTCAATTTCGTCATCGAAAAGCTCGCCTACCGGCCGCTGCGCAATGCGCCGCGCCTGGCGCCGCTGATCACCGCGATGGGCGTGAGCCTGCTGCTGCAGACGCTGGCGATGATCATCTGGAAGCCGAACTACAAGTCCTACCCGATCCTGCTGCCGAGCGAGCCCTTCTTCATCGGCGGCGCGGTGATCAATACGACGCAGATCGTGATCCTCGTCGTCACCGTGATCGCGCTCGCCTCGCTGATGTTTCTCGTCAACAAGACGCGTCTGGGCCGGGCGATGCGGGCGACGGCCGAGAACCCGCGCGTCGCCGGGCTGATGGGCGTGCGGCCGGACATGGTGATCTCGGCCACCTTCATCATCGGCGCCGTGCTGGCGGCGCTGGCCGGCGTGATGTACGCCGCCAACTACGGCTCGGTGACGCACACGATGGGCTTCCTGCCGGGCCTGAAGGCATTCACCGCGGCGGTCTTCGGCGGCATCGGCAACCTGGCCGGCGCGATGGTCGGCGGCGTGCTGCTCGGGCTCATCGAGTCGCTCGGCGCGGGCTATATCGGCGCCCTTACCGGCGGCGTGCTCGGCAGCCACTATTCCGACATCTTCGCCTTCATCGTGCTGATCCTGGTGCTGACGCTGCGGCCGCAGGGGCTGCTCGGCGAGCGCGTCGCGGATCGTGCCTGACGGGGAGCACCGACCATGCAAAGCAGGAAGCTCCTGATCTTTCTCGCCGCCGGCATCGCGCTGATGGTCGTGCCGTTCGCGGCGCAGTATTTCGGCAACGCCTGGGTGCGCATCATCGATATCGCGCTGCTGTACGTGCTGCTCGCGCTGGGCCTGAATATCGTCGTCGGCTATGCCGGGCTGCTCGATCTCGGCTACGTGGCGTTCTACGCGGTCGGCGCCTACATGTTCGCGCTGCTCGCGTCGCCGCACCTGATCGAGACCTTCGGCTGGATCAAGGCGGCGTTTCCGAACGGGCTGCACTCTCCGATCTGGCTCGTGATCCCGCTCGGCGCGGCGCTCGCCGGCACCTTCGGCGTGCTGCTCGGCGCGCCGACCCTGAAGCTGCGCGGCGACTATCTGGCGATCGTCACGCTCGGCTTCGGCGAGATCATCCGCGTCTTCCTGAACAATCTCGACGCGCCGGTCAACGTCACGAACGGGCCCAAGGGCATCAC
The DNA here is from genome assembly GCA_937864005.1 of uncultured Burkholderiales bacterium. GTDB lineage: Bacteria > Pseudomonadota > Gammaproteobacteria > Burkholderiales > Burkholderiaceae_C > CAIKUF01. The sequence goes on along the minus strand of CALMIL010000087.1, from coordinate 7,923 downwards.
CAAGATCGATTCGATCAAGTTCTTCGGCGTCGACCTGGGCGAGCCGTGGCAGCTCGGTCCCGTCACGGTGCATTCGGTGTCGCTCTACTACTACCTTTTCCTCGCCCTCGTCATCGGCAGCGTCGTGATCTGCTACCGGCTCGAGCGCTCGCGCATCGGCCGGGCGTGGATGGCCATCCGCGAGGACGAAGTCGCGGCCAAGGCGATGGGCATCAATACGCGCAACATGAAGCTGCTCGCGTTCGGCATGGGCGCGACCTTTGGCGGCATCTCGGGGGTGATGTTCGCGAGCTTCCAGGGCTTCGTCTCGCCCGAATCGTTCAGCCTGCAGGAGTCGATCATGATCGTCGCGATGGTCGTGCTCGGCGGCATCGGCCACATCCCGGGCGTGATCCTCGGCGCCTTGCTGCTGGCCGCGCTGCCCGAGGTGCTGCGCTACGTCGCAAGCCCCTTGCAGGACATGACCGGCGGGCGGCTCGACGCGGCGATCCTGCGCCAGCTGCTGATCGCGCTGGCGATGATCGGCATCATGCTCGCGCGGCCGCGCGGCTTGTGGCCTTCGCCCGAACACGGCAAGGCGGCGCCGGTGCTGACGACCGATCGTTCGTCCAAGACCGGGAGCGCGGCATGAGCGAGGCGATTCTGAAGGTCGCGAATGTCTCCAAGCGCTTCGGCGGCCTGCAGGCCCTGTCCGACGTTGCGGTGACGATCGAGAAGGGGCAGATCTACGGCCTGATCGGTCCGAACGGCGCCGGCAAGACGACATTCTTCAATGTCCTGACCGGCCTCTATCTACCCGATTCCGGCAGCTTCGAGCTCGGCGGCAAGCCCTACAAGCCGAGCGCGGTGCACGAGGTGGCGAAATCGGGCATCGCGCGCACCTTCCAGAATATCCGCCTCTTCGCCGAGATGACGGCGCTCGAGAACGTGATGGTCGGGCGCCACGTGCGCACCCATTCGGGCCTCTTCGGCGCCGTCTTTCGCACCGGCGGCTTCAAGAGCGAAGAGGCGGCGATCGCCCGGCGCTCGCAGGAACTGCTCGACTATGTCGGCATCGGCGGCTACGCCGAGTTCAAGGCGCGCACGCTCTCGTACGGCGACCAGCGCCGGCTCGAGATCGCGCGCGCCCTCGCGACCGACCCCAAGCTGATCGCGCTCGACGAGCCGGCCGCCGGCATGAACGCGACCGAGAAGGTCGTGCTGCGCGAGTTGATCGACCGCATCCGCAAGGACGGCAGCACGATCCTGCTGATCGAGCACGACGTGAAGCTCGTGATGGGGCTGTGCGATCGCGTCACGGTGCTCGACTACGGCAAGCAGATCGCGGAAGGCACCCCCTACGAAGTGCAGCGCAACGAGAAGGTCATCGAGGCCTACCTCGGCGCGAGCCACGTGGCGCACTGAAACCGGCCGGAGCAGCGAACAACATGGCAGCTACATTGCTCAAGGTCAGCACGCTGAAGGTCGCGTACGGCGGTATCCAGGCGGTCAAGGGCATCTCGTTCGAGGTCCGCGAGGGTGAACTGGTGAGCCTGATCGGCGCCAACGGCGCCGGCAAGACGACGACGCTGAAGGCGGTCACGGGCCTGCAGCCCGTCGCCGGCGGCGACATCGAGTACCTCGGCCAGTCGATCCGCGGCAAGGGCTCGTGGGACCTGGTGAAGCAGGGGCTCGTGATGGTGCCCGAGGGGCGCGGCGTCTTCGCGCGCATGTCGATCACCGAGAACCTGCTGATGGGCGCCTTCGTGCGCCGCGACAGCGAGATCGATGCCGATATCGAGAAGGTCTTCGGCATCTTCCCGCGCCTGAAGGAACGCCGCTCGCAGCTCGCCGGCACGATGTCGGGCGGCGAGCAGCAGATGCTCGCGATGGGCCGCGCGCTGATGGCGCGGCCCAAGGTGCTGCTGCTCGACGAGCCGTCGATGGGGCTGTCGCCGATCCTCGTCGATACCATCTTCGAGGTCGTGGGCGACATCCATGGCCGCGGCACGACGATCCTGCTCGTCGAGCAGAACGCGAGCCGCGCGCTGCAGATCGCCTCGCGCGGCTATGTGATGGACTCGGGCGAGATCACGATGGCAGGCGAGGGCAGGCAGCTGCTCAGCGACCCGCGGGTGCGCGCCGCCTACCTCGGCGAATAGGCCCGGCGCGGTGCGGCGCACGATTCCCCGACAGGGTCGCGGGGTCTCGAATGCGCGCCCGCCGCGCAAATCGAGCCTAGGGTAAACCCACGCTTTGCATCCTCGGCGTCAAGCCGAACAATGACCAGTTCCGAGGCCGCGTGCCTCATTTCACCGTGCAGGAGAACTCCGTGACCGTCAAGCTCTCGCTCATCGTCAATGGCAAGGCCGTCGAGGCCGATGTCGATCCCCGAACCCTGCTGGTGGAATATCTCCGCGAGCATCTGCGCCTGACCGGCACGCACGTCGGCTGCGACACCGCGCAGTGCGGTGCCTGCACGGTGCACATGAACGGCCGCGCGGTGAAGTCGTGTTCGATGCTCGCGCTGCAGGCGCAGGGTGCCGAGATCACGACCATCGAAGGGCTGTCCAGCGACGGCGCCCTGCACCCGATGCAGGCCGCGTTCCACGAGTGCCACGGCTTGCAGTGCGGCTTTTGCACCCCGGGCATGGTGATGTCGTCGGTGCAATTGCTGGCCGACAACCCGAAGGCGACCGAGCAGGAGATCCGCGAGGCGCTGGAGGGCAATCTGTGCCGCTGTACGGGCTACCACAATATCGTCAAGGCAGTTCAGCAATGCCAGGCCGGCGGCGTGCCGGCGGGCGCCTGAGGCGGGGAGGAGCAAGCCATGAACGATATGACCCAGACCGACCTCGGCCCGATTGCCAAGAGCGTGCTGCGCCGCGAGGACCAGCGCTTCCTGACCGGCGTCGGGATGTACACCGACGACGTCGCGCTGCCCGGCCAGACCTACGGCGTCTTCCTGCGCTCGCCGCATGCGCATGCGCGCATCGCGTCGATCGACACCGCCGCGGCGTCCAAGGCGCCGGGCGTGATACGCATCTTCACCGGCGCCGATCTGGCCGAGGCCAAGGTCGGCGGGCTGCCGTGCGGCTGGCTGATCCACAGCAAGGACGGCTCGCCGATGAAGGAGCCGCCGCATCCGGTGCTCGCGCAGGGCAAGGTGCGCCATGTCGGCGACCAGGTCGCGCTCGTCGTCGCCGAGAGCGTGCTGCAGGCGAAGGACGCGGCCGAGATGATCGTCGTCGACTACGAGGAACTGCCGGCGGTCATCGATATCACGACCGCCGACGGCGCCGCCGGATCGGTCCATGACGAGGTGCCGAACAACGTCTGCTACGACTGGGGCCACGGCAACAAGGACGCGGTGGATGCGGCCTTTGCGAGCGCGGCGCACGTGACGAAGCTGCAGTTCGCGAACAACCGGCTGATCCCGAACGCGATGGAGCCGCGCGCGGCGAATGCGCAGTACACGCGCCACGACGACAGCTATACGCTGTACGTCGCGAACCAGAATCCGCACGTAGAGCGGCTCCTGATGTGCGCCTTCGTGCTCGGCCTGCCGGAATCCAAGGTGCGCGTCATCGCGCCCGACGTCGGCGGCGGCTTCGGCTCGAAGATCTTCCTCTACCCCGAGGAGACGGCGCTCGTCTGGGCGAGCAAGCACGTCGGGCGGCCGATCAAGTGGACCGCCGAACGCAGCGAGTCGTTCCTCACCGACGCCCACGGCCGGGATCACGCGACGACCGCCGAGATGGCGATGGATGCGAAGGGCAACTTCCTCGCGATGCGGGTGTCGACGATCGCCAACATGGGCGCCTATCTGTCGACCTTCGCGTCGAGCGTGCCGACCATCCTGTATGCGACGCTGCTTGCCGGCCAGTACAAGACGCCGGCGATCTACGCCGAGGTGAAGGCGGTATTCACCAACACCTCGCCGGTCGACGCCTACCGCGGCGCGGGCCGGCCCGAGGCGACCTACGTCGTCGAGCGGCTCGCCGAGGCCGCGGCGCGCGACATGAAGATGGACCCGGCGGCGATCCGGCGCCAGAACTTCATCACCCAGTTCCCGTATGCGACGCCGGTCGGCCTGACCTATGACACCGGAGGCTACGAGGCGCACCTGGCGAAGGCGATCAAACTCGCCGACGTCGCCGGCTTCGCCGCGCGCAAGGCCGAAGCGGCGTCGCGCGGCAAGCTGCGCGGCCTGGGCTACAGCTGCTACATCGAGGCCTGCGGCCTCGCACCGTCCAACATCGCCGGCGCGCTCGGCGCCCGCGCCGGGTTGTTCGAGGCCGGCGAGGTGCGCGTCCATCCGACCGGCACGGTGACCGTCTTCACCGGCTCGCACAGCCACGGCCAGGGGCACGAGACGACGTTCGCGCAGGTCGTCTCGGCCAAGCTCGGCATCCCGATCGAGAACGTCGAGATCGTGCACGGCGATACCGGCCGCGTGCCCTTCGGCATGGGCACCTACGGCAGCCGCTCGCTCGCGGTCGGCGGCACCGCGATCGTGAAGGCGGTCGACAAGGTGATCGCGAAGGGCAAGAAGATTGCCGCCCACCTGCTCGAGGCGGCCGACACCGACATCGAGTTCGAGAACGGCGAGTTCAAGGTCGCCGGCACCGACAAGAAGGTGCCGTGGGGCAGCGTTTCGCTCACCGCCTACGTGCCGCACAACTATCCGCTCGACAAGCTCGAGCCGGGCCTGAACGAGAACGCGTTCTACGATCCGACCAACTTCACCTACCCGGCCGGCAGCCACATCTGCGAGGTCGAGGTCGATCCTGAGACCGGGCGCACGCGGGTCGTCAATTTCACCGCGGTCGACGATTTCGGCAACGTGATCAATCCGATGATCGTCTCCGGCCAGGTGCACGGCGGCATCGCGCAGGGCCTCGGACAGGCGATGCTCGAGGGCTGCCGCTACGACCCCGAATCGGGCCAGTTGCTGACCGGCTCGTACATGGACTACGCGATGCCGCGCGCCGACGACGTGCCGAGCTTCAGCGTCGATCACACCGTCACGCCGTGCACGCACAACCCGCTCGGCGTGAAGGGCTGCGGCGAAGCCGGCGCGATCGGCTCGCCGCCGGCCTTCATCAATGCGCTGACCGATGCACTGGGCGTGCGTGACATCGCGATGCCGGCGACGCCCGAGCGCGTCTGGCGCGTTGCCAACAAGATCGCCTGACAGCCCGAACAACAGGAGTCAACAGCATGTACACCTTCGACTATCAACGTCCCGCCAACGCCGCCGCGGCAGCTGCGGCACTGCAGGGGGACGCCCGCTATCTGGCCGGCGGCCAGAGCCTGGTGCAGGCGATGAAGCTGCGCCTCTCGTCGTCCGAGCGTCTCGTCGATCTCGGCGCGGCGGCCGACCTGAAAGGCATCAAGGTCGACGGCGCGAACGTCGTCATCGGCGCGATGACGACGCATGCCGCCGTCGCGCGCTCGGCCGAGGTGCGCAAGGCGATTCCGGCGCTCGCCGAACTCGCCGGCGGCATCGGCGACCAGATGGTGCGCAACATGGGCACGCTCGGCGGCTCGATCGCGAATGCCGACCCTGCCGCCGACTATCCGGCGGCCGTCGTCGGCCTTGGCGCGACGGTCAATACCAACAAGCGCGCGATCGCGGCGGATGCGTTCTTCACCGGCCTGTACGAGACGGCGCTGCAGCCGGGCGAACTGATCACCTCGGTGAGCTTCCCCGTCCCGCAGAAGGCCGCCTACGTCAAGTACAAGCAGCCGGCGTCGCGCTTCGCTCTCGTCGGCGTCTTCGTGAGCCAGAGCGCGGGCGGGGTGCGCGTTTCGGTGACGGGCGCCAGGAGCAGCGTATTTCGCGCCACGCAGATCGAGGATGCGCTGAAGGCGGGCTTCACCGCGGCGGCGGCGAAGGCCGTCAAGATGCCCGAGGCCGACATCAACAGCGACCTGCACGCCTCGGCGGCCTACCGCGCGGCGATGATCAGCGTGATGGCGTCGCGGGCGGTGGAGAAGGCGCTGGCGCGCTGAAACTCCCGAACCCCAGCCGGCCGGGCCTTCCTCGCGGATCGGCCCGGCTTTTCTTTGACCTGGCCGCACCGGCGGTTCTGCAAGCGCAGCATAGACTTCCCGGCCGACAAGCGAAAAAAGGAAACTCCCGTTCATGGCGACCCGCAAGCGTGGCCCGGCACAGGTTGCAGCGGCAGACACCGGCCCGGACACCGCCGTCCGGGCCATCCGCCACCCGGCCAGGCGCAGGAACATCCCGCCCGCCGGGCTCGAGGCGCAGGGCCGCGTCGAAGAGGCGCCGAAGCTGCGCCACGAATACAACCCGCACCTGCCGCCGGTGCTGCGCTTTGCCGACAACGACGCGGCCGCCGCCGACCGGCTGCCAGCGCTGCTGGCCACGGCCCGCGAGCGCGCGCTGTCCGAGGACGAGGCGCGCGTGCTCGCCGACGCGCTGCGCCGGCACGAACCGTGGCTGGAATGGAGCGGCAAGCGCGAGCGGCCGTGGTTCGAGGTCGAGCCTCCGGCGCTGCACATCCACGAGCGCGTCAGCACGCAGGCGATGCTGCGCGTACTGGCGCGCGAGGACGTGAACCGCGACCTGTTCGCCGACCCGCAGCAGAGCTATGCCGAGGCGGTGCAGTTCTACAAACACGACGTCGACTGGGCGAACCGCATGATCCTCGGCGACAGCCTCGCGGTGATGGCAAGCCTGGCGCGGAGAGAAGACCTGGCCGGCAAGGTGCAGATGATCTACATCGACCCGCCCTACGGCATCAGCTTCAAGAGCAACTTTCAGCCCCAGCTCGGCCAGCGCGACGTGAAGGACCGCGAGCAGGACCTGACGCGCGAGCCCGAGATGGTCAAGGCCTACCGCGACACCTGGACGCTGGGCATCCATTCGTACCTGGCTTACCTGCGCGACCGGCTGGCGATGGCGCGCGAGTTGTTGAGCGAGAGCGGCAGCGTGTTCGTGCAGATCTCGGACGAGAACTTGCATCGGGTGCGGGCGGTGATGGATGAGGTTTTTGGGGCCGAAAACTTCTGCACCTTGGTGGCCGTTCAGAAAACTGGCGCGTTCTCACCGACGATGCTGTCCTCGGTTGCCGACTACCTGATTTGGTACGCGCGGAACAAGGCGAATGCGAAGTTCCTTCGCCTCTATCTTTCGCGTGAGCGCGGTGGCGAGGGCACCCAGCTGTACAACTTTGCCGAATCGCCCACCGGGGCGGTTCGTCGCGTTGGGGAAGCGGAAGTCTTGGCTCCTCGCGACCAACTTTTTCAAACCGTGTCAATCCAGAGCCCCGGCGCGTCAGCGACCGACACAGCCCCGTTCGAGTTCCAGGCCAAGCTACTTCGTGTGAACGCGAATCGGCATTGGGCGACCAACGCAGAAGGCAGAGGCAGACTTGCAAACGCCGAGAGGCTGGTCGAATCCGGCGAAGAGTCTGTTCGGTTCAAGATGTTGTTGACGGACTATCCAGCGGTTCCAATCTCGAACATCTGGACGGATACGCAGCAGGGTGGGTTCAATGACGCAAAGGTGTACGTCGTTCAGACGGCTACCAAAGTCATCGAACGCTGCCTCCTGATGACCACCGACCCCGGCGACCTGGTGCTCGACCCGACCTGCGGCAGCGGCACCACCGCTTTCGTCGCCGAGAAGTGGGGCCGGCGCTGGATCACGATCGATTCCAGCCGCGTCGCGCTCGCGCTCGCCAAGCACCGGCTGATGACCGCCAGCTTCGAGCACTTCAAGCTGCGCGCGCTGGCGCCCGAGGACCTGCAGCGCAACCCGCGCGGCAGCTGGCTGCGCAACGGCGACGCGACGGCCAAGACCTTCGACTGCCGCACGGTGCCGCACATCACGTTGAAGAGCATCGCGCGCAACACCTCGCTCGACCCGATCTTCGCGAAGCACGAGCCGCTGCTGGCCGAGAAGCTGGCGGC
>CALMIL010000086.1 GCA_937864005.1 uncultured Burkholderiales bacterium | reverse complement strand
CGGCACCGGCGTCATCAACCTCAACGACGCCGGCGCGCGGCTGTCGATCGAAGGCGGCGGCACCAGTGTGCTGGGAGCCGGCACCACGGTGCGCGGCCAGGGCAATATCGGCCAGGCCAACTACGTTGGTGGCAACAACACGCTCACCAACAACGGACTCATCCTGGCCGATGTGGCGGGCGGCACGCTCGCCATCAACGCGCCAGCCAACGCCGGTAGTGTCGTCAACAACGGCACGCTGCGCGCGCAGGATGGCACGCTCACGGTGAACAGCGCGCTCGTCAACCACGGCATGCTGCGCGCCGACGCCGCGGGGGTCATGAACCTGCCGACCAACTTCGCCAACGATGGGCTGATGACCGGCGTCGGCAAGTTCGCGCTGTCGGGAACGCTCGCCAACAACGGCCACATGCGGCCCGGCACACCGGGCGGCGCACCGGGCGCGTTGACGCTCGCCGGCAACTACGCGCAGGGCGCGGCGGGCTGGTTCGATGTCGGCCTGGACGGCGCGAGCTTCGGCAGCCTGGCCGTCGGCGGCAGCGCGGCGCTGGACGGCATGATCGGCGTCATATGCGGCGGCACCTGCAACTACGCCGTCGGCACGAGCTGGATCGTGATGACGACCGGCGGCACCAACCTCGTGAGCGGCACCTTCGCCGGGCCGGTTGCGATGAGCGGCTTCTCGTCGGGCGCGTTCGCGGTGACTTACCTGCCCAACCAGGTGGTCCTGAACGTGACCGAGGCGACCGTCGGCGTCGTGCCCGAGCCGGGCACGGTCGCGCTGATGCTTGCCGGGCTGGCCGTGGTCGGCTTCGTCGCGCGGCGCAGGGTCGGCGCGTGAGCCGCGGCGTGACGACGCCGATCTGCACGGCGGCGGCGACGGCCTTGCCGCGCCGCCGCAAGCCGCACGCCGCAGGCGCCCGGCGCCGCTGACCGCATCGCCGGGAGCAAGACGGCGGGCGATCACCGGCAACGGTGCGGGAAACGGCGCGAGGACGACGCGGGGATCGCCGCGCCGATAGACTTCGCTTCATGAACGCTCCCGCCACCCTGACGAAGCTGCGCATCGACTTCGTCTCCGACGTCGTCTGCCCCTGGTGCGCGATCGGCCTTGCGTCGCTCGAGACGGCGCTCGGCCGTGTCGGCGACGGCATCGAGGCCGACTTGCACTTCCAGCCGTTCGAGCTCAACCCGCAGATGGCGGCGGAGGGCGAGGACATCACCGAACACCTGTCGCGCAAGTACGGCATCGATGCGGCGCAGATCGAGCGCAACCGCGAGGCGATCCGATTGCGCGGCGCGGAGGTCGGCTTTCGTTTCGGGCCGCGCAGCCGCATCGTCAATACCTTCGATGCGCACCGGCTGCTGCACTGGGCCGGCCTCGAGGGCCGGCAGCACGAATTGAAGCGTGCGCTGCTCGCCGCCTACCACGGCGAGGGCCAGGACCCGAGCGATCCCGATGTGCTTGCCGCAAGCGCCGCGCAGGCCGGGCTCGACGCCGCGCGCGCGCGCGAGGTGCTTGCCTCGGGCAGGTATGCCGACGAGGTACGAGCCAACGAGCGCCACTGGCTCGAACTCGGCGTCAATTCGGTGCCGGCAGTGATCGTCAACCAGCGTCACCTGATCTCCGGCGGCCAGCCGCCCGAGGTCTTCGAGCAGGCGTTGCGCCAGATCGCCGCGCAAGGCTGACCCAAGGCCCCGTCTGGCGGCGGCGGCGTCAGCTGCCTCGATAGTCGCGCGCCGCTTTCCACGCCGCGGTCTGCAGCTCGCCGGCCACCTCGGGGCTCAGCCCGGCCGTATAGCTCAGGCCGGCCGGGCTCTTGTCGAACAGGGTCGCGTAGACGGTGCAGGCGGCGAGGTAGGTGCCCGCGAGCGACGGATGGCGCTTGTCGGCGGCGTACAGCTCGATCTCGGGGTGGCTGCGGAGCGCGCGCTCGAACGCCAGCCCCGCCGGGATGACGAGCGCGCCGTTGGCCTTGCCGGCGGCGGTGTAGGCCGCGGCGAGACGCGCGGTCATCGCGGGCCTGTCCTTGTAGGCCCACGACATGAACAGAATCGGGCGCACGCCGCGGGCGCGGGCGATTGCGGCATCCTCGCGAACCGTGGCCTGGAACCGTTGCGCGAGCTTCGGATGCAGGGGGCACTGGCTGCAGTCCATCATGATCACGGCGTCGAACTGCCGGCCGGGCGGTTCGAAGCGGATCTCGTTGTCGCGGGTGAACGAATAGCCGCCGAGGCCCGCGGGACGCAGCAGCGCGGCCATGTCGTGCCAATCCAGGCCCGCGCCGCTGATCGTGGCGGAGACGCCGCGCACCTTCACGCCGGCCGAACGCGCGAGCTTGCCGAAGTGGCTGTGCAGGCTGTTGTTGTAGAAGAAGAAGCTGTTGCCGACCCAGAGGATGGAGGCCGGCGGCGCCTGCGCCGCATCGGCCGCGCCGCCGGCCGCCATCGACGCCGAGGGAGGCGCCGAAGGGGGCGTGGAGGGTGGCGCCGCGCATGCCGCCAGCGCCAGCACGGCCGCGGCGCACAGCGCCGCGCACCGTGCGCCGAGGGCGCGCGACGCGAGGCCCGAGCGCAGGCCGCCGCCGCCGTGAACCGCGCGCACCCGCTCAGGCATCGATCCGCGCCGCGTCCCAGGCGTGCACCGTCTGGCGCTGTTCGCCGAGCTTCTCGACCCACAGGTGCATCACGTCGCCGGGTTTCAGGAAGACCGGCGTGGGCTTGATGCCCGTGCCCACACCCGGTGGCGTGCCGGTCGTGATCAGGTCGCCGGGTTCGAGGGTCATGTAGCAGCTCAGGTGGGCGACGAGCTGCGCGACCGGAAAGATCATCTTGCTCGTGTGGCCCTTCTGGTAGCGGTGGCCGTTGACCTCGAGCCACATCGAAAGCTGTTGCGGGTCGCCCACCTCGTCGGCCGTGACGAGCCACGGCCCGACCGGGCCGAAGGTATCGCAGCCCTTGCCCTTGTCCCACTGGCCGCCGCGCTCGAGCTGGTATTCGCGCTCCGAGACATCGTTGACGATGCAGTAGCCGGCGACGTGCGAGAGCGCATCGGCCTCGGACACATAGCGCGCCCGGGTGCCGATGACGACGCCCAGCTCGACCTCCCAATCCGCCTTCACCGAGCCCCTGGGCAGCACGACGTCGTGGTTCGCGCCGACGGCGCAGCTGATTGCCTTCGTGAAGACGACCGGCTCTTTCGGCAGCGGCAGCCCCGCTTCGGCCGCGTGGTCGGCGTAGTTCAGTCCGATCCCGATGAACTTGCCCATGCCGCTCCACGGCACGCCGAGTGTGCCCTGCGCCACGACGGGCAGTGCGCCCGGGTCGATCGCGCGCAGCGCGGCCAGGCCGGCCGGCGCGAGCGTCGCAGGCTTGATATCGGCGATCAGGTCGCCGAGGTCGCGCACGCGGCCGTCGGCGTCCAGCAGTCCCGGGCGCTCCCGGCCCTTGGGGCCGTGGCGAAGCAGTTTCATGGTCCAGCGTTCCCTTCTGTCGGTGGCTTGGTGTCGGGCCGCTCCGCGCGGCCTATTTCGTCGGCGTCAGCCCGTGATCGAACTTGTCGGCGACCCAGTTGTCGCCGCGCTTGTACAGCTTGACGCCGCCGCTGCCGTCATTCTGGATCACATAGCGAAACGGTTCGCAGTCGGCGAGCAAAGGCGTGACGGTGATGGTGGTCGTCTGCTCGGTCTTCTGCACCTCGGCCGGCAGCGCGCCGCGGCTGATGCACGGATCGCCCTTGCCGGGGTTGGTCATCTGGAAGCTCCACTGGCCGTTCTTCTCCTCGATCGAGATCGTCGTCGTGCGAAAGCGCGTCGCGTCGTACTGGCCATTGCGCGGGTCCTTGATGTAGGCCTTGTAGTCCCAGGTCTGGGCGACGGCGGACGAAGCGGCGAGCGCCGCGCCGCAGAGCAGCGCGCACGCACGCAGCACGCCGCGCGATGAGAAGGTCGGGCTCATGGCAATCCTTTGCGGTGGGGTGGTTCGGGGCGTTGTGGACCTGCAAGCATGACAGGACTGCCGATCGCGCGGGCGGCGATCCGCACGTCGCCTCCCCCGCGTTCGCGGGGGGAGGTGGCGTGACCCGCAGCCGCGCCCGGCGTCGATTCGGTCACGCTGGCCGATCTCACCGCACGTCGCGCGGAATAGGGACCCCGCCCTACAATCGCGCCTCGCCCGAGGAGCGTTGCGACAGGGGCCGGATGCCGAGCTTGCTCGGGCATCCGGCGCTGCCAGGCTCGGGCACGGCGGG
>CALMIL010000085.1 GCA_937864005.1 uncultured Burkholderiales bacterium | reverse complement strand
CACCCCGACGCCGGCAAGACGACGCTGACGGAGAAGCTGCTGCTGTTCTCGGGCGCGATCCAGATCGCGGGGTCGGTGAAGGCGCGCAAGGCGACGCGGCACGCGACCTCGGACTGGATGGAGATCGAGAAGCAGCGCGGCATCTCGGTTGCGTCGTCCGTCATGCAGATGGAATACCGCGGCTGCGTCATCAACCTGCTCGATACGCCCGGCCACCAGGATTTCAGCGAGGACACCTACCGCGTGCTGACCGCCGTCGACGCCGCGCTGATGGTGATCGACGCCGCCAACGGCGTCGAGCCGCAGACGCGCCGCCTGCTGCAGGTCTGCCGGGCGCGCAATACGCCGATCCTCACCTTCGTCAACAAGCTCGACCGCGAGGTGCAGGAGCCGCTCGCGCTGATGGACGAGATCGAGCGCGAGCTCGGCATGACGGTCGTGCCCTTCACCTGGCCGGTCGGCATGGGCAAGCATTTCCACGGCGTGATGGATCTGCGCGCCGAGCAGATGCGCGTCTTCGCCCCGGGCGAGGACCGCCAGCACCGGGATGGCGAAAAGGGCGGCGACGAGATTCTCGCCGGCCTCGCCAACCCGGCCTACGCCGAGCGCTTCGGCATGCAGTACGAGCAAGCGGCGCACGAGATCGAGCTCGTGCGCGAAGCGTCGCCCGCATTCGACCGCGAGCAGTTTCTCGCCGGGCACCAGACGCCGATGTTCTTCGGCTCGGCAGTCAACAATTTCGGCGTGCGCGAGGTGCTCGACGCGCTCGTCGACCTGGCGCCGGCGCCCGGGCCGCGCGCCTCGATGTCGCGCGTCGTCGAGCCGGACGAGCCGAAGTTCAGCGGCGTCGTCTTCAAGATCCAGGCCAACATGGATCCGGCGCACCGCGACCGCATCGCCTTCGTTCGCGTCGCGAGCGGGCACTTCGAGCGCGGCATGCGGCTCAAGGTGACGCGCTCGGGCAAGGAACTGCGGCCGAATACGGTGGTGAGCTTCCTGTCGCAGCGGCGCGAGCTGCTCGACGAGGCCTACGCGGGCGACATCATCGGCATCCCGAATCACGGCGTGCTGCAGCTCGCCGACACGCTGACCGAGGGCGAGGCGCTGCAGTACACCGGGCTGCCGTTCTTCGCGCCCGAGATGTTTCGCAGTGTCGAGGTCGCCGACCCGCTGCGCACCAAGCAGTTGAAGGCGGGCCTCGCCCAACTCGGCGAGGAGGGCGCGATCCAGGTCTTTCGACCGCTCGCCGGCATGGTGCTGCTGCTGGGCGCCGTCGGCCAGCTGCAGTTCGAAGTCGTCGCCCACCGACTCGAGCACGAATATGGCTGCAAGGCGCGCATCTCGCCCAGCCGCTACCAGGTCGCGCGCTGGGTGACCTGCGACGACGCCAATGGCGGCGCGCGCGAGCTGCAGCGCTTCATCGACGCCAATGCACACCGCGTCGCCTACGACGCGGTCGACGCGCCGACGGTGCTCGTCGAGTACGCACCCGAGCTGCGGGCGATCGAATCGAACTGGCCGAAGATCAGGTTCCACGCGCTGCGCGAGCATGCGGGGCTGGTGTTTCAGCGCCAGATGGCGGGTTGACGCGACACCGGACAACGGCGAAGCCGTGCTCGCCTACATTCGCGATTTCTACCCCATCGATCCGCGGCGCGCGCACGGGATCAGCCTGGGGCCGGAGCGGTGCGGCCACTGGAACCACTGCCACGAGACCTTCGACGATGCCTTCGTCGCCAAGGATCGCTTCTACCAGCACTTCCTGCCCGCCTACGACGTGCGCTACCAGTCGAACGTGACCTATGCGCTGGAAGACGGCGTGATGATCGGCTTCATCCTCGAGATTCCGGCATCGCGCGGGGTGCTCGATGCCGACGAACGCGAGGTCGCGCGGCGACTCGGTCTGCACGTCCGCGAAGCGCTGCTGGCGCACGAACGGGTGCGCCGCATGGCCGCGCAAGCCCTGGCCGGCCACGGGCTGCTGAAGACCTTTGCGCACCCGATGTGGCTGCTCGACGACGAACGCTGCGTACTCTTCGCCAACGCTGCCGCGCAGGCCGAGCAGGCCGGCGAGGCGCGCGTGGCCCTGAACAACGGCCGGTTGGTGCTGCGGCACGACGTTGCGGATCGGACGCTGGTCGCGCGCCTGCGCGGGTTGCAGACGGCAGGTCGCAGTGCGAGCGCCGCGATCGACCTGCGTGCCCGCGAGTCGGACGCGCCGACCTGGCTGCACTTGTCGATGCTCGTGCCCGGGGGGATGCTGGGCGCCTTCGGCGACCGGCCGCAAGTGCTGGCCACGCTGTTCGACCCGTTGCAGGTGCGCCCGCTCGACCCGTTCGCGCTCGCCAACATGTTCGGCCTCACGCCCACCGAGGCGAAGGTCGCCGCGCGCCTGGCCGACGGCGTGGCCGCGAAGGTGGTGGCGGCCGAGCACGGCACCGCCGAGGCGACGGTGCGCACGCAGATCCGCCAGGTCATCCACAAACTGGGCGCGCGGCGCCTGAGCGACGTGGTGCGGCTGCTTCACCAGGGCGACGCGCTGTGGTCGCGGGCGAGGGCAACGCGCGGGCTGATTGATGCGTCGATGCGGGCTTGATGCTACGATGCCGCCACCTTGCCTTCGCCTCGCCCCCTTCCCATGCGCACCACCGTCAACATCGCCGAAGACGCACTCCTCGCCGCGCGCCACATGGCTCAACGCGAGCGCGTGCCTTTGGGCGATGCGATCTCCGAGCTGGTGCGCCGCGGGGCGACCGTCGGTGGCAAACACGCCGCGACGCGACAGCACGCACCGTTGCGCGGGCGGTTCGCGTTGCTGCCTGTCCGCGACGAAGTCGTCACGCCACAGCATGTGCGAGAGTTGATGGAACGCGAAGGCATTTGAGCCGGGGCGGCAGCTCATGCGTGCCTTGCTCGACGTCAACGTCTGGGTCGCGCTGTTCGACGATGCGCACCAGTTCTCCGAACGCGCGAACGACTTCATCGAATCGCGCGACGCGAAGATCGCAACCTGCCCCCTGGTGGAGAACGGCGTCATCCGCGTGATGAGCCTGCCCGGCTACGGACGCCGCGGCGGGTTGCCGATGCAGAGCGTGCGCGAGCGTTTGCGCGAGGCCTGCGCCGCGCTGGACCATGCCTTCTGGCCCGACGACATCTCGCTGCGCGACGACGAGCGGGTCGACTTCTCGCGCGTGCAGGGCCACAACCAGATCACCGACCTGTACCTGCTGGCGCTGGCCGTCAGGAACGGCGGGCGCCTCGTCACGTTCGACCAGTCGATCGCGCTGTCCAGCGTGCGCGGCGCGACGGCGCGACATTTTCATTTGCTCTGATGCTTCATTCAGGAGCCAACATGCCCCGCCCCATCCTCGACGAATCCCAGATCCACCCCGCCATCCGCGACAAGGTCGCGACCCTGCATCTCGACATCGTGCGCAACGTGCGCTCGGCGGCCGCGTCCAACGCGGTGCTCGTCGTCGGCATGGCGGGCAACCCGCATTGCCGGCGCGCGCGCCGGATGCTGGATGCGGCGGGGGTCGCCCATCACTACCTCGAATACGGCAGCTACCTGAACCACTGGCGGCTGCGCAATGCGCTGAAGATGTGGACCGGCTGGCCGACCTTTCCGATGGTGTTCGTCAAAGGCACATTGATCGGCGGCGCTAGCGATCTGCAAGCGTTGATCGCGAGCGGGGAACTCAATCGTCTGCTTGCGACCTGAGGAACTGGGCCGCGCCGACCAGGCGCCTGACGCGATGCCGCGCCGCCCGATCCAAGGGTCACTGCGGGGGTTTGCTGCGGTAGGCCGAACCTAGAATCCGCTGCCAACGCCCACCTCGGGGCGCAACCCTGCATGAGACATCGTCAACGGCTCTCGAGTTGCCTGCTCGCG
Organism: uncultured Burkholderiales bacterium; assembly: GCA_937864005.1. Classification (GTDB taxonomy): domain Bacteria; phylum Pseudomonadota; class Gammaproteobacteria; order Burkholderiales; family Burkholderiaceae_C; genus CAIKUF01. Next base: position 5,269 of record CALMIL010000085.1, on the reverse strand, counting down.
CTTGCCGCGTTCTTCCCGGCTGCCATGGCCGAGACTGTGGCGTCCGTCTCATCGAACCCGCCTGTGGCCGCCGCGCCGGCCGCGGCGCCCTGGGTGCAGGCCTATGCCTACTACGGCGAGCCGAAGTACGGCCCCGGCTTCGATCATTTCGACTACGTCAACCCGGACGCGCCCAAGGGCGGCACGCTGAACCTGAAGAACCCGGACCGGCGCACGAGCTTCGACAAGTTCAATCCGTTCACGACGCGCGGCAATTCGCCCGCCGGGCTGGTGATCTATGTCTTCGAGACGCTCGCCATTCTTTCGGGCGACGAGCCCAATACGATGTACGGGCTGCTCGCCGAGGAGATGAGAATCGCGCCCGACAAGTCGTCGATCACGTTTCGGCTGCACCCGAAGGCGCGCTTCTCGAACGGCGACCCGGTGCTGGCGAAGGACGTGAAATACAGCTTCGATTCGATGGCGGGCAAGTACGCGTCGCCCACCTACCAGTCGGCGTTCGAGGGCGTCACGGCGAAGGTGCTCGACGCGCGGACGATCCGCTTCGACCTCGCCAGGCCGAGCAAGGAGATGCTCTTCACGATCGGCACCAACCTGTATGTCTTCTCGCGCAAGTGGGGCCTGAAGCCCGACGGCACGCACAAGCGCTTCGACGAGATCGTCGACGAGCAGCCGATCGGAAGCGGCCCCTACACGATCGGCGCGGTCGACATGGGCCGGCGCATCGAATTCGTGCGCGACCCGAACTACTGGGCGCGCGACCTGCCGGTGCGCCGGGGCTTCTTCAACTTCGACCGCGTCGTCTACCGGTACTACCGCGACGATACGGTCGCCACCGAGGCCTTCAAGGCGGGCGAGTACGACATCGTGCGCGTCTACGGCGCACGCACCTGGAACCGCCAGCACAAGGGCCCGAAGTGGGACAGCGGGCAGATCGTGAAGGAGAATTTCGAGACCGGCTTCGGCCAGTACCTGCAGGCCTACGACTTCAACCTGCGCCGGCCGATCTTCCAGGACCGGCGGGTGCGCGAAGCGATCATCCTGACCTACGACTTCGACACCTGGAACAACCGCTACAAGATGTATACGCGGGCGTCGAGCATGTTCAACAACTCGGAGTTCGCGGCGCAGGGGCTGCCGTCCGAAGCCGAACTGAAGCTGCTCGAACCGTTTCGCAGCGAGCTGCCGCCCGAAGTCTTCGGCCCGGCGTACGTTGCCCCGGGGACGAACGGCGAGGCATCGAAGCTGCGCGCCAATCTGCTGAAGGCGCGCGCGCTGCTCGAGGCGGCGGGCTGGAAGCTCGCGCCCGACGGCAAGCTGCGCAACGCGAAAGGCGAGGCGTTCGAGTTCGAGTACATGACGCCGCAGGAGGGTTCGACCGCGACCGACTGGCAGCAAAACCTCGCCAAGCTCGGCATCACGATGAAGGTGCGGCAGGTCGACTTCGCGCTCTACAGCCGGCGCCTCGAGAACTACGACTACGACATGGTCGCGATCGTCGAGGGCCGCTTCACGCTGCCCGACGCGAACCAGCTCGAGACGCTGTACGGCAGCAAGGCGGCCGACGAGAAGGGCAACAACAATTTCCGCGGCGTGAAGAGCCCGGCGGTCGATGCGCTGATCAAGGCAATGCAGAACGCGAAGACCAAGGACGAGTTGATCGCCGCCAGCCGCGCGCTCGACCGCGTCGTGATGTGGAGCGCCTGGCAGGTGCCCGACCTGTATTTCTCGAAGCTGCCGACGAGCTACTGGAACAAGTTCGGCCGGCCCGAGGTGGAACCGAAGTACTACTCGATCGACAGCGCGCTCGACCTGCAGCCGGCGTGGCCGATCACGACATGGTGGATTCGTGACCCTGCGAAACGTTGAGGCGGCAGGCGTGATGCGGCTGCTCGTGCGGGCGGCATCCGCCCTGCTGCTGTTTGCGGCCGGTGCCGCGGCGGCCGGCAGCGCGGCTTCGGCGCCTGCGGCGGCGCCGAGCGAGCCGGCCGCGCGCTGGGTGCATGCCTACGCCGCATTCGGCGAGCCGAAATACGGCCCCGACTTCAAGCACTTCGACTATGTGAACCCGGACGCCCCGAAGGGCGGGACGCTGCATCTGCGCAACCCCGACCGGCGCCAGAATTTCGACAAGTACAACTACTACACGATCCGCGGCAATGCACCGGCCGGCATGGCGATCTTCATGTTCGAGCCGCTCACGATCCTTGGCGCCGACGAACCGCGCACGATGTACGGCCTGCTCGCGCAGGAGATGAAGGTCGAGCCCGACCTGAGCGCGATCACCTTTCGCCTGAACCCGAAGGCGCGCTTTTCCAATGGCGATCCGGTCACCGCGGCGGATGTGAAGTACAGCTTCGAGTCGCTGTCCGGCAAGTACGCGTCGCCCGTCTACAGCTCGGCGCTTTCCGGCGTGCGCAAGGCGGTCGTGATCGACGATCGCACGATCCGCTTCGACATGGCCGAGCGCAGCAGCGACGCGCTGTTCCGGGTGGGCGCGCTGCCGGTGTTCTCGCACAAGTGGGGATTGAAGCCCGACGGCACGCGCACCCGCTTCGACGAGATCATCGACGAGATGCCGATCACGAGCGGCCCGTACACGATCGCGAAGGCGGATTCGGGCCGCCGCATCGACTTCGTGCGCAACCCGGACTACTGGGCGAAGGACCTGCCGGTGCGGCGCGGCTTCTTCAATTTCGACCACGTCGTCTACCGCTACTACCAGGACGAGGCGGTCGCGACCGAAGCCTTCAAGGCCGGCGAGTTCGACCTCGTGCGCGTCTACGGCTCGGGCGTCTGGATGCGCCAGCACAAGGGGCCGAAGTGGGACGACGGGCGCATCGTCAAGCAGTCCTTCCGCTACGGCACCGGCCAGGGCCTGCAGGCCTACATGCTGAACCTGCGCCGGCCGCTGTTCCAGGATATCCGCGTGCGCAAGGCGCTCGGCCTCTCCTACGACTTCGAGACGAACAACCGCTACCACCTGCTCAAGCGGGCGAACAGCGAATTCAACAATTCGGATTTCGCCGCCCAGGGCCTGCCGAGCCCCGGCGAACTCGCGCTGCTCGAGCCGTTCAGGAAGGATCTGCCGAAGGAGGTCTTCGGCCCGGCGTTCGTCGCGCCGCGCACCGATACCGACCCGAACGCACTGCGCCACAACCTGCTCGAAGCGCGCGCATTGCTCGAGGACGCCGGCTGGAAGCTCGCGCCCGACGGCAGGCTGCGCAATGCGAAGGGCGAGGCCTTCGAGTTCGAATACCTCGCGCCTGGCGACAGCATATCGGACGTGCGAATCAAGGCCTGGCAGCGCAACCTCGACAAGCTCGGCATCCGGCTTACCTCGCGCAACGTCGATTTCGCGCTCTACAGCCGGCGGCTCGAGGAGTACGACTTCGACGTCGTCACGATCGCCGGCATATCGTTCGGCCTGCCGTCGCCGGCCGACTACCTCTCGATCTACGGCAGCAAGTCGGCCGACGAGAAGGGCAACAGCAATTTCCGCGGCGTCAAGAGCAAGGCAGTCGACGCGATGATCGAGGCGATGAACACCGCGAAGACGCTCGAGCAGTTCCGCGACGCGACGCGCGCGCTCGACCGCATCGTGATGTGGAGCTACTGGCAGGTGCCCGAGCTGTACGCCGACTACGAGCCGATCTCGTACTGGAACAAGTTCGGCATGCCGGACCAGCGTCCGCTGTATTTCACCGCCGATCTGCCACCCGACGTCGACTGGCAGCTGCCGTGGCCGCTCGTCACGTGGTGGAGCAAGGACGCGGCAAGGAATTGAGCAAGGCCGAGCAAGGAGTGAAACGATGCTGAGCTACATCCTCAAACGCCTGCTGCTGATGGTGCCGACGCTGATCGGCGTGCTGACGGTCACCTTCGTCGTCGTCCAGTTCGTTCCCGGCGGGCCGGTCGAGCAGTTGATGGCCGAGGCACGCATGGGCAAGGGCGGCGGCGAAGGCTCGGCGTACAAGGCCGGCCGCGACAGCGACGCCAAGCAGATCGCGGAACTCAAGAAGCTCTACGGCTTCGACAAGCCGGCCCATGTGCGCTACTTCGAGATGCTTTCGAGCTTCGCGCGCTTCGACCTCGGGCGCAGTTTCCTGCACAACAAGGATGTCTGGCAGTTGATCAAGGAGAAGCTGCCGGTCTCGATCAGCCTCGGGTTGTGGGCGTTCCTGCTGACCTATCTGATCTCGATCCCGCTCGGCATCGCGAAGGCGGTGCGCGAGGGCTCGCGCTTCGACGTCGCGACAACGCTCCTCGTGCTGATCGGCTTCGCGATTCCGGGCTTCGTGCTCGGCGTATTCCTGATCGTGCTGTTCGCCGGCGGCAGCTTCTGGGAGATCTTTCCGCTGCGCGGCCTCACGTCGGACAACTGGGAGCAGCTCTCCTGGCCGGCGCGCATCGCCGACTATTTCTGGCACCTGACGCTGCCGATGATCTGCTACGTGATCGGCGGCTTCGCGACGGTGACGCTCTTGACGAAGAACACCTTCATCGAGGAGCTGCGCAAGCAGTACGTGCTCGTCGCGCGCGCCAAGGGCCTGTCGCAGGACCGGGTGCTGTGGAAGCACGTCTTTCGCAATGCGCTGATCCCGCTCGTCACCGGATTTCCGGCCGCCTTCGTATTCGCCTTCTTCGGCGGCTCGCTGCTGATCGAGACGCTCTTCTCGCTCGACGGCCTCGGGCTGCTGTCGTACGAGTCGATCGTGCGGCGCGACTATCCGGTCGTGCTCGGGTCGCTGTTTCTCTTCACGCTGATCGGCCTCGTCGTCAAGCTGATCTCCGATCTGCTCTACGTCGTCGTCGACCGCCGCGTCCAATTCGGGAGTGTCGCGAAATGACGGAACTCACCCTCGGCGCCGCCGCCGACACCGCCGATGCATCGGCCCCCAACGGCACGGCGCGCGCCAAGCCGATGTCGCCGAACCAGCGCGCCTGGGCACGGTTTCGGCGCAACCGGATCGGCACCTGGTCGCTGTGGATCGTGGTCGGGCTGCTGATCGTCAGCGCGCTCGCCGAATTCATCAGCAACGACCGGCCGCTCGTCGCGCGCTACGATGGCGAGTGGACCTTCCCGGTGTTCAGCAACCCGCCGGAAACGGCCTACGGCGGCGACTTTCGCACGCCGACCGACTGGACCGACCCGTTCATCGCCGCGCAGTTCGCGAAGCCCGGCAACTGGAAGCTCGGCACGATCAATCCGCATTCGGCAACCTCGACCGACTATTTCCAGAAGGAGCCGAACCCGGCGCCGCCGAGC
>CALMIL010000084.1 GCA_937864005.1 uncultured Burkholderiales bacterium | reverse complement strand
GCGATGTAGCGCGCGTTGTTGACGACGTTGTGATGCGTCAGCGTCGCGCCCTTCGGATTGCCCGTCGTGCCGCTCGTGAACTGGATGTTGATCGCATCGTGGCAGTCGAGCGCCGGCACGGCCAGCGGCGCTTGCGCCAGCGCCGCACGGCCTCGCGCAACGACGTCGCCATAGTTCAGCATCCCGGCCGTCTTCTCGTCGCCGAGGCGGATCACGAACTCGAGGTCGGGCAGGCGCGCCGCGCGCAATTTGCCTGGCGCGCAGGTGGCGAGTTCGGGCGCGACTGCTTGCAGCATCTCGAGGTATTTCGAGGTCTTCAGTCGCTCGGCGCTGATGATCGCGCGGCAGCCGGCCAGCTTCAGCGCATATTCGAGCTCGAACACCCGGTACGCCGGATTGATGTTGACGAGGATGACGCCGATGCGCGCCGTCGCGAACTGCGTGACGACCCATTCCGAGCGGTTCGGCGACCAGATGCCGAGCCGGTCTCCGGCCTCGAGGCCAAGCTGCTGCAGCCCGGCCGCGAGCGCCTCGACCTCGGCGCCGAACTCGGCCCAGGTCCAGCGTACGCCCTGTTCGCGAAATACCGCGGCCGGCCGATCGCCGAAGCGCGCCACCGTCTGCGCGAGCAGGCCATCGATCGTCAGGGTCGAGAGCGGCGGTTCGGTCGCGCCGCGCACGTGCGAGAGGCCGCCGCTTGGTGCGATCCCAAGCGAAGAGGTCGTCGATTCAGTCATGTGCTCCTCCAAGCCCGGTTGCGGATCGCGGGCGCCGACGCTCGAATCGGCAGCTTACGGCAAAGCCGCGGCGCGCGCGACGCAAGCGGCGATGCCCCGCCGCCGAGCTGCGCCTTGCGCCGCGGGCTCGGCGGGCGCCGACCGCCTGGCGTCAGGCCGGGCCCTTCTTCTTCTCGGCGGTCGGCCCGCCCGCGGCCTTCCATGCCGTGAAGCCGCCCTCGACGTGGGCGACGCGCTCGAAGCCCATGTCCATCAGCGTCTTCGTCGCCAGCGCAGAGCGCCAGCCGGCGGCGCAAAAGAGCACGTATTCCTTGTCCTGCGCGAAGACATCGCGGTGGTAGGGCGACTCGGGGTCGACCCAGAATTCGAGCATGCCGCGCGGCGCATGCACCGCGCCCGGGATCACGCCCTCGCGTTCGAGCTCGCGCACGTCGCGCAGATCGACGAACTGCACGCCCGGATGGCCGTGCAGCGCGCGCGCCTGCTCGACCGTATAGGTCGTCACCTGCACCATCGCCTCGTCGACCAGATTCTTCGCCGTCTTCTTCATCGTTGCCTCCTTGCTCCGGCCGGCTATGCGAGCGCGCGGCCGATCAGGATCTTCTGCACGTCGGACGTGCCCTCGTAGATCTGGCACACCCGCACGTCGCGGTAGATACGCTCGACCGGGAAGTCGCTCACGTAGCCGTAGCCGCCGAAAATCTGGATCGCCGCGCTGCATACGCGCTCGGCCATTTCGCTCGCGAAGAGCTTGGCCATCGCGGCTTCCTTCAGGCACGGCCGGTGCGCATCCTTCAGGCTCGCCGCGTGATGCAGCAACTGGCGCGCGGCCTCGATCTGCGTTGCCATCTCGCCGAGCCGGAACTGCAGCGCCTGATGCTCGTAGATCGGCTTTCCGAACGCGACGCGCTCCTTCGCGTAGGCGAGCGCCGCTTCGAACGCGGCGCGCGCCATGCCGACCGACTGCGCGGCGATGCCGATGCGCCCGCCCTCGAGGCCGGAGAGCGCGATGCGCAGCCCCTGGCCTTCGTCGCCGAGCAGGTTGGCGGCTGGCACGCGGCAGTTCTCGAACACGATCTGCGCCGTGTCGCTCGCGTGCTGGCCGAGCTTGTCCTCGAGGCGGGCGACGATGTAGCCCGGCGTCGCGGTCGGCACGATGAACGCGCTGATGCCCTTCTTGCCGGCGGCCTTGTCGGTGACGGCCATCACGATCGCGACATCGCCGTTCTTGCCGCTCGTGATGAACTGCTTGACGCCGTTCAACACATAGGCGTCGCCATCGCCGTCGCTGACGCGAACGGCGGTCGTCCGCAGGCCGTCGGCCTGCGAGCCGACGTGCGGCTCGGTCAGGCAGAACGCGCCGAGCATGTCGCCACGCGCGAGCGGCACGAGCCACTGCGCCTTCTGCGCGTCGTTCGCCCACGCCATCATGATCGAGCAGACCGGGCAGTTGGTGACGCTCACCACCGTCGAGGTCGCACCGTCGCCGGCCGCGATCTCCTCCAGGATGACGGCCAGCGCAAGATAGTCGAGCCCGGCGCCGCCCCACTCGGCGGGCACCGCGATCCCGTAGCAGCCGAGCGCGGCCAGCCCCTTCAGCGCCTCGGCGGGAAAACGGCACTCCTTGTCCCAGCGCGCGGCGTGCGGCGCGATCTCCTGTTGCACGAAAGCACGCACCGCATCCTGCACGGCGCGGTGGTCGTCGCTGAGCAGCATGGCGCTCCCCTTCCTCGCGTGGCCGCGCCGCGCGTCAGACCATCTCGACCGCGACCGCCGTCGCCTCGCCGCCGCCGATGCATAGCGACGCCATGCCGCGCTTGGCGCCGCGCTTTCTCAGCGCGCCGAGCAGCGTGACGACGATGCGCGCGCCCGAGGCGCCGATCGGATGACCAAGCGCGCAGGCACCGCCATGCACGTTGACGACCTCGTGCGCAAGCCCGAACTCGCTCATCGCCGCCATCGTCACCGCCGCGAAGGCCTCGTTGATCTCCCACAGGTCGACATCGCCCGCCGCCCAGCCGGCCTTGGCGAGCGCCTTCTTCATCGCGCCGGCCGGCGCGGTGGTGAAAAGCGCCGGTGCCTGCGCGTGCACCGCATGCGACACGATGCGCGCGACGGGCTTCGCGCCCATCTTCGCCGCCGTCGACTCGCGCATCAGCACGAGCGCCGCGGCGCCGTCGGAGATGCTCGACGCGTTGGCGGCGGTGATCGTGCCGTCCTTCTTGAACGCCGGCTTCAGCGACGCGATCTTGTCGAGCCGCGCCTTGAAAGGCTGCTCGTCGGCCTTGATGACGGTCTCGCCGCCCTTGGCGCGCAGCGCGACGGGCGCGATCTCCCAGTCGAAGCTGCCGTCCTCGTTGGCCGCCTTGGCGCGCGTCGTCGACGCGATCGCGAAGGCGTCCTGCGCTTCACGCGTGAAGCCGAACTGCTCGACGCAGGTCTCGGCGAACCAGCCCATGGGCTTGCCGCGCTCGTAGGCGTCCTCCAGGCCGTCCATCGCCATGTGGTCGAAGAGCTGCGCCGCGCCGTACTTGACGCCCTTGCGCGCGAAGACGAGGTGCGGCGCGTTGGTCATGCTCTCCATGCCGCCGGCGACGATCACGTTCGCGCCGCCGGCAGCGAGCATGTCGGCGCCGAACATCATCGCGCGCATCCCCGAGCCGCACATCTTCGACAGCGTCACGGCGCCGGTGCTGTCGGGCAGCCCGGCCGCGCGCATCGCCTGGCGCGCCGGCGCCTGGCCCTGGCCGGCCATCAGGCAGTTGCCGAACAGCACCTCGTCGACCGCGTCGCGCGCAATGCCGGCGCGCTCGACGGCGGCCCGGATCGCGACCGCGCCGAGCTCCCACGCGGCGAGGCCGGCGAAATCGCCGAGCAGGCCGCCGATCGGCGTGCGCGCGGCGGAGACGATGACGATGGCGTCTGACATGGCGTTGCTCCTTGGCTGAAGAATCACGCCGTCACCGGCGCGGGCAGCGCGCGGCGGAAGCGCTTGTGCGGATCGTAGGGGAATACGTCGAGCACGTGGCCGGCAAGGATTCGCTGCTTGTGGCCATCCCAGAACGCGGCGTCGAGCAGATCGGCATGGTGCTTCATGAAGACCTCGCGCACCGAGGGGTTGCCGAGCAGGAAGGGTTCGAAGGTCTCGGGGAAGACATCCTTGGGCGCGACGTGATACCAGATCTCGCCCGACATCTCCTCTTCCTCGTTGCGCGGCTTGGGCACACGGCGGAAGTTGCAGTCGGTCAGATATTCGATCTCGTCGTAGTCGTAGAAGACGACCTTGCCGTGGCGCGTGACGCCGAAATTCTTCCACAGCATGTCGCCGGGGAAGATATTGGCGGCGACCAGGTCCTTGATCGCGTTGCCGTATTCGATCACCGCGCGCGCGATCTGGTCCTTCGTCGCGTTGTGCAGATAGATGTTGAGCGGAATCATGCGCCGCTCGATATAGACGTGGCGGATGACGAGCGTATCGCCGTCGCGCTCGAGCAGGCTCGGGCAGAACTCCTCGAGTTCGGCGACGAGTTCGGGCTCGAAGCGCGACAGCGCGAACGCGACCTTCGAATATTCGAGCGTATCGGCCATGCGCCCGACGCGGTCGTGGCGCTTGACGAGCAGGTATTTGCTCTTGATCAGCTCGCGCGTCGTTTCCTTCTGCGGCGGATAGAAATCCTTGATGACCTTGAAGACATAGGGGAACGAAGGCAGGTCGAAGACGAGCATCACCATGCCCTTGATGCCCGGCGCGATGCGAAAGCGGTCGGTGCTGTGGCGCAGATGGGCGAGATAGTCTCGGTAGAAGAGGTTCTTGCCCTGCTTTTGCAGGCCGATCGCGCTGTAGAGCTCGCTGCGCGGCTTCTTCGGCATCATCGAGCGCAGGAACTGCACATACGACGACGGCATCTCCATCTCGACCATGAAATAGGCGCGCGCGAAGCTGAACAGCAGCAGCATCTCGTCCTCGCCGAACAGCACGGCGTCGATCACGAGGCCGAGCGAATCGCCCCCCGACGGCGACTCGGCGTGCAGGATGGGCAGCGAGAACGGAATCTCCTGGAATCCGTTGATGATCTTGCCGACGACGTAGGCGCCCTTGTTGCGAAAGAACAGCGACGACAGCACCTGGACCTGGAAATTGGGCCGGATCGTCAGCTCGCCGAATTCGGCCCGGATCGCGGCGATGACCTGGCCGATATCGCCCGCCAGATCGACGAACGGCACCTCGAGCCCGAAATCCTCGACGATGCGCGCGAAGGTCGCGTGCAGCGTGTCCGGGGTCGGATAGTAGGCGCGGTAGGTCGGCAGCGAGTCCGACTCCTCGATCTCGATGTACTCGGTCGAGATCGCCGGACGCACGAAGATGAACTCGTTGCGGAAGTAGCTGCGATGCAGGATCTTCGTCGTCACCGAGTTGAAGAAGGTCTCGGCGCATTCGGGCTGGTGATGGTTCGTCAAGAGGCCTATGTAGTGCAGCTTGACCTGATGCCACACGTCCATCGGCAGCGACGCCGCCTGGAATTCGGTCTGCAGCCGTTCGGCGGCCTCGTCGACGCGCTTGTCGTAGAACTCGATGCGCTCGCGCTGCGCCCGCTGCTGGCCGTGCCAGTCGGCGCGCTCGAAGCGCAGCTTGGCGGAAGCGCCCGTCTGACGAAACAGCCGGTAGTGCCGGTCGAAGCCTTCGAGCATCGCCAGCGCGATGTCGAAGCCCCGCGCGTCGGTCAGACGCTGCGGGAACAACCCCGCCTTGTTCACGGCCGGCCCCCCTTGCGGATCGCATCGTGGCGCGTCTTGAGCGCGCCCAGCGCCATGCCATAGGCGGGCGCCACCTCTGCCGCGCAGCCGGCCGAGATGCGCAGGTCTTCGAGCAGGCCGTTGTGCAGGCCGTAGACCCAGCCGTGGACGATCACGTCCTGGCCGCGATCCCAGGCGTCTTGCACGACCGTCGTCGCGCACGCGTTGTGCGCCTGCTCGAGCACGTTCAGCTCGCACAGCGCGTCCAGGCGCAGCGCGTCGTCCTCGATGCCGTCGAGCCACGTGCGGTGCTTGTTGCGCACGTCGTGCACATGGCGGATCCAGTTGTCGGCCAGGCCGATGCGGCGGTCGTGCAGCGCCGCGGTGACGCCGCCGCAGCCATAGTGGCCGACGACGATCACGTGGCGCACCTTCAGCATGTCGATCGCGAACTGCATCACCGACAGCGCGTTGAGATCCGACGGCACGACGACGTTGGCGACGTTGCGATGCACGAATACATCGCCCGGCAGCAGGCCGAGGATCTCGCTCGCCGGCACCCGGCTGTCGGCGCAGCCGATCCACAGATACTGCGGCGCCTGCTGCGCGAGCAGCCGCGTGAAGAAGCCCGGGTCGCGCGCCTGCGTCTGCGAAGCCCAGCGGCGGTTGCTGTCGAGCAGTTCCTTCAGTTCGTGCGACATGATGTTGCGGTGCGTCAATGAACTGACAGTGTACGCAACGCGCCGCCGGGCCCGGCGGCTTCAGTTCGGCTTCAGTTCGGCGCGGCAGCCTGCCCGAGCACGCGCGCCGCGGCCGCGCGCAACGCGGGCTCGCCGGCGAGCCGGACCGACGCAGCGCCTGCGTCGCGGTTGGTCACGATCTCCGTCATTGCGCCGCCGTCGAAGCGGATCACGACGCCCTCGGGCGCGCCGAAGACCGGCAGCGCGGGAGCCGCCGCGAGCAGCGGCTGGCGCCACGGCTCGCTGTCCAGATGCGGGCAGAAGGTGCCCGGCAACCAGCCGAGCCCCGGGCGGAGGCCGCCGCCGGGCACGCTGTCGGTGACGTAGTGCTCGAACCAGCAGTTGGCGCCGGCGCTGATGCCGGCGAGGACGGCGCCGCCTTCCCACGCCTCGCGCAGCGCGCGATCGAAGCCGAACTCGCGCCACACGGC
>CALMIL010000083.1 GCA_937864005.1 uncultured Burkholderiales bacterium | reverse complement strand
CTAGCGAAAGTACTCGAGCATCCGCTCGAGGGCCATCGTGAACGGCGTGCCCATCATCGGCAGCGTCAGCAGCATGCCGACGAGGCCGACCGACAGCGAGATCGGGAAGCCGATTGCGAACACGTTCATCTGCTGCGCGACGCGCGAGACGATGCCGAGCACGAAGTTGACGAACAGCAGCATCGCGACCAGCGGCAGCGCGATCCACAGGCCGAGGGCGAAGATCTCGGCGCCCCAGACCTGCGGCTGCGCGTCGCGCAGGAAGGCGAACGGCTCGGCGCCGACCGGGAAGGCGTGAAAGCTCTGCACGACGGCGGCGATCAGCAGCAGGTGGCCGTTGATGACGATGAAGAGCCACGAGACGCTGACGCCGAAGAAGCGGCTCGCGGCGGTGCCCTGGCCGCCCGAGACCGGATCGAAGAAGCCGGCGAAGTTCAGGCCCATCTGCAGGCCGATCACTTCGCCGGCGAGTTCGACCGCGGCGAAGACGATGCGCGCCGCGAAGCCGAGCGAGAGGCCGATCAGCAGTTGCTGGGCGATCGCGAGCACGGCGGCGCCGGAATCGAGCGCGATCGGCGGCATCTCGGGCAGCGACGCCTGGACCGCGAGCGCGATCAGGAAGGCGAGCGCGACGCGGATGCGCATCGGCACGCTGCGCTGGGCGATGACGGGCATCGCGCCGAAGAGGGCGAGCACGCGCAGGAAGGGCCACAGGAGCGGCGTGATCCAGGCCAGAACCTGCGCTTCGGTGAAGGTCAGCATGCGCGGTGCGGCGCGGCTTAGCCGACGATCGACGGAATCGCCTGCAGCGTGCGCTGGATATATTCGACCAGCGTCGACAGCATCCACGGCCCGGCGACCGTCAGCACGACGACCGCGGCGACCATCTTCGGCACGAACGACAGCGTCACCTCGTTGATCTGCGTCGCGGCCTGGAAGATGCTGACGACGAGGCCGACGACGAGCACCGTCAAGAGGATCGGCGCGGCGACGACGAGCAGCAGCGTCAGGCCCTGCTGGCCGAAGGTGAAGACTTGTTGCGGGTCCATGGTGCAGGCGGGTCCGGCTTCAGTTGGCGAAGCTCGCGGCGAGCGAACCGAGCAGCAGGTTCCAGCCGTCGGCGAGCACGAACAGCATCAGCTTGAAGGGCAGGGCGACGAGCACCGGCGAGAGCATCATCATGCCGAGGCTCATCAAGACGCTCGCGACGATCATGTCGATGACGAGAAACGGGATGAAGATCAGGAAGCCGATCTGGAACGCGCTCTTCAACTCGCTCGTGACGAACGCCGGCACGAGCACCTTGAACGGCACATCCTCGGTTTTCACGGCGGGATCGACCTTCGCCAGTTTCGCGAACAGCATCACGTCCGACTGGCGCGTCTGCTTGAGCATGAATTCGCGCATCGGCGCCTCGCCGCGGGCGAGCGCCTCATCGAAGGCGATGCGGTTCTCGTTGAACGGCAGGTACGCGTCGGTGTAGACCTTGTCGAGCGTCGGCGACATGACGAAGAAGGTCAGGAACAGCGCGAGGCCGATGATCACCTGGTTCGGCGGCGCGGCCTGCGTGCCCAGCGCCTGGCGCAGCAGCGACAGCACGATGACGATGCGCGTGAAGCCCGTCATCAGCAGCAGCACCGCGGGCAGGAACGACAGCGCGGTGAAGAAGAGCAGGGTCTGGATCGGCACCGAATAGCTGGTGCCGGCGCTGCCCTGGCCGACGACCAGCGGCAGGCTCGCGCCGGCCTGCGCAAGCGCGGCGTGCGGCAGCATCGCCAGCGCGCCGCAGGCTGCCGCGGCGCGCAGCGCAGCGCGGCGCGCCGGGCGCGGCGATGGATGCGGCGCGCGGCCGGACATGCCGCTGTGCATGCGGTTCACGCCGCGCGGCCCGGGCGACCGCCATCGCGCGCCGCGCCGCCGCGGCTGCGGCCGAGCAGTTGCGCGAAGGACGAGCCCGGCGCCGCAACCGCGGCCGGCGCATCGGCCTGCGGCGGCATCTCGTGCAGCAGCGTCACATTCTGCGGCGTGACGCCGAGCACGAGCCAGCGCCGGTCGGCGCCGCTGCCGACCTCGATCGTGACGATGCGCTGGTTCGGCGACAGCGCGAGCGTCGCGACGCTGCGCAGTTCGCCGTGCATCGCCATCGCGCCGGCCGGGCTGCGCTTGAGCAGCCAGAGCGCGACCGGGATCAGCGCGATGATCGCGGCAAACCACAGCAGCGGGGCAAGGCTGGAGGGCATCGGCGGAAGAGCGATCAGGGCGGCGGCCGCTCAGGTCTTGCTGAGTCGGCGCATGCGCTCGGACGGCGTCACGATGTCGGTCAGGCGGATGCCGAATTTCTCGTTGACGACGACGACCTCGCCCTGCGCGATCAGATAGCCGTTGACGAGCACGTCCATCGGCTCGCCGGCCAGCGCGTCCAGCTCGACGACCGAGCCCTGCGCAAGCTGCAGGATGTGCTTGATCGGGATCCGGGTGCGGCCGAGTTCGACCGTCAACTGAACCGGGATGTCCAGGATCATGTTGATGTCGTTCGCCGCTGCCGGCCCGGAGGCGGCGGGGAAGTTCGTGAACGCGGCCGGCGCGACCTGGTCGCCGCCGTCTTGCAGTTCGGTCGCCGTCTCGGGTTTGGATTCGGCGAGCGCGGCGGCCCATTCGGCGGCGATCGCGTCGTCGTCGCCGGCGGCGCCTTCGGGTTCAGACATGTGACTCTCCCAGCCAGCCCGTCTCGGAGCTGGTCAGCAGTTGATCGATCTTCAGTGCATATTTGCCGTTCGACGTTCCGTAGTGGCACTCGAGGACCGGCACGCCGTCCACCGTCGCGCGGATCGCGTGCTGCAGGTCGAGCTCGATGAAGTCGCCCGGCTTGAACGACAGCAGCTGCTCGACGGTCGCCGGTGCATGCGCGAGTTCGGCGACGAGCTCGACCTGGGCGGCCTGGATCTGCGTCTTCATCAGGTTCACCCAGCGCCGGTCGGGCTCGCCGGCGTCGCCCTGCGCGCTCGAATAGAGCACGTCGCGGATCGGCTCGAGCGTCGCGTAGGGAATGCAGAAGTGGATCGTGCCCGAGGTATCGCCGATCTCGATCGTGAACGATGTCGCGACGACGACCTCGCTCGGCGTCGCGATCGTCGCGAACTGCGGCTGCATCTCCGAGCGCTGGTATTCGAGCACGAGCGGGTAGATGCCCTGCCATGCCTTCGCATATTCGGCCGCGATGACGTCGACCAGGCGCTGGATGACGCGCTGCTCGGTCGGCGAGAAATCGCGCCCCTCGATGCGCGTGTGGAATTTGCCGGCGCCGCCGAACAGGGCGTCGATGACGGCGAAGACGAGCGTCGGGTCGCACACGATCAGCCCGTTGCCGCGCAGCGGGCGCACCGAGACGATATTGAAGTTGGTCGGCACGACGATCTCGCGCAGAAAGGCGCTGTACTTCTGCACCTTGATCGCGCCGATCGCGATCTCCGGGCTGCGCCGCACGAAGTTGAAGAGGCCGACGCGGACGTTGCGCGCGAAGCGCTCGTTGACGATCTCCATCGTCGGCATGCGCCCGCGCACGATGCGCTCCTGGTTCGCCAGGTCGTAGTCGTGCACGCCGCCGGCCGGCGCGGCCTCGGGTTCGAGCTTCTGGCTCTCGCCGGTGATGCCCTGCAGCAGCGCATCGACCTCGTCTTGCGACAGGATATGTTCGTTCATGCGCGCCGTCCCGCTACTGGACGATGAAGCTCGAGAACAGCACCCGGCGCACCGGGTTGTCGGCCGATGAAGGTGCGGGCCGCGTCGGCTTGCCGTCGCGGTCGGGCGCCGCAGCGACCTCGATCCCCATCGGCCGCACCGATTCGCGCATGATCTCCGCCGCCAGCGCCTCCTTGCCGGAGCGCTCGAGCAGCTCGGCCGACGTCTTGTGGGCGAGGATCATCAGGATCGCATCGCGGATCGCCGGCATATAGACCTTCATCTCGTCGGCGACCTTCGGGTCGTCGAGCTCGAGCGTGATGCCGATCTGCGCATAGCGCTCGGTATCCTTGTCGGCGAGGTTGACGACGAAGGGATCGAGCGCGACGAAGACCGGCGGCGCATGCGGCCCTGCCTGCCGCTCGGCCTGCGCGAGCGGCTGGCCGTCCTCGTCGGTCGCCGCGGCGGCCGCTGCGCGATGCTTCAGAAACCAGATCGCGCCGCCGCCGAGTACGAGGACGATCGCAAGCGCGATCGCGATCAGGATCATCAGCTTCTTCTTGCCGCGCGTGGGCAGCGCGATCTCGTCCGCGGGCGGGGCCTCGGCGGCTTTGGCGGCGGCAGCAGCGGCGGCGGGCATGGGGCGAAGCTCCTTCGTTCGAACGGGCGGCGCAGCGCGCGCCACCTCGGGTTGTGCCGCAAATTATGGAAAGCGCGCCGCCGCTCGAAACCGGAGATAAGCGGGGCAAAGCCGGGC
>CALMIL010000082.1 GCA_937864005.1 uncultured Burkholderiales bacterium | reverse complement strand
CACCTTCGCCGCCCTGCCCTCGACGAAGTCGCGCATGCGCTGCTTCGCGCCCTCGTCGCCCTGCGCGATCGCGGCCATCAGCGACTCGACGAACAGGCCGTCGGGCTGCGACATGTCCGCGATCCGCGGCAGCGCCTGCGTGATCGCGAAGACCGACAGCGGTGCGTTGCCGGCGATCCGCCGTGCCAGCTCGCACGCCTTGGCGAAGCCCTCGCCCGCGCCGACCAGATATTGCGAGAAGCCGCGCTGCAGCCCCTCCTGCGCGTCGAGCACGCGGCCGCACAGCATCATGTCGGTCATGCAGGCGACGCCGACCAGGCGCGGCACGCGCGCCGATCCGCCGCCGCCGACGAAGATGCCGTGCTGGCCCTCGGGCAGGCCATAGTAGGTGCTCGTCTCGGCGACCCGGATGTGGGTCGCACTCGCGATCTCCAGCCCGCCGCCGACGACCGCGCCGTGCAGGCTGCTTACGATCGGGAAGCGTCCGAACTGCAGCGTATCCATCGCACCCTGCCACATGCGCGAATGCATCACGCCCTCGGCAACCGTGCTTTCGCTCAGGCTCGTCAGATCGAGGCCGGCGCAGAAGTGCTCGCCTGCGCCGCTGAGCACCGCCGCCCGCACGCCGGCCGGCAGGTTGACGAAAGCGGTCTGCAACTGCTGCAGCATGCCGTCGCTGATCGCGTTGCGTTTGCCTGGCCGATTCAACTGCACGTGAGCGATCGGCCCGGCGAGTTCCACGCGCAGCAGGTCGAGTTCGGCCAGCAGGCCGCCGGCGGGGGTGAAGTTCAGCGTCATGGGTCGATCCTGTTTGCCATCGCCGCAACGATACTCGCGCTGCGGGCCTTCGGCAGGCGCGCGGGCCTCGTGATCCGCACCGCGCGCCGGCGCCGCGCTTCAGATCACCGGCAGCGGGCTCGCCAGCCGCCCGGCCTCGATCCGCAACTGGCGGTCGCAGCGCGCAGCGAGCCCGCGTTCGTGGGTGACGAGAACGAGCGTCGTGCCGGCTTCGCGGTTGAGGTCGAGCATCAGGTCCATCACCGTCGCGCCGGTCGCGAAGTCGAGGCTGCCGGTCGGCTCGTCGGCCAGCAGCACCGCAGGCCGCACGACGAAGGCGCGCGCGAGTGCGACGCGCTGCTGCTCGCCGCCCGAAAGCACGCGCGGATAGTGCGACAGCCGCTCGCCGAGGCCCACCCGGCGCAGCATCTCGGTGGCCTGGGCACGCGCATCGTTGCGGCCCTGCAGTTCGAGCGGCAGCATCACGTTCTCGAGCGCATTCAGGTTGCCGAGCAGCTGGAAGCTCTGGAAGACGAAGCCCAGATGCTGCGCGCGTACCGCGGCACGCGCGTCCTCGTCGATCGCGAACAGGTCGACGCCGCACAGGCGCACCGTGCCCGAGGTCGGCGTATCGAGCCCGGCGATGATGCCCAGCAGCGTGCTCTTGCCGGACCCGGACGCGCCGACGATCGCGACCGACTCCTGCTCGGCAAGGGTAAATTCGATCTCGTGGAGAATCGTCAACGTGCCGG
Source organism: uncultured Burkholderiales bacterium (assembly GCA_937864005.1). Lineage (GTDB taxonomy): Bacteria > Pseudomonadota > Gammaproteobacteria > Burkholderiales > Burkholderiaceae_C > CAIKUF01. Next base: position 2,902 of record CALMIL010000082.1, on the reverse strand, counting down.
TCGAGTCGCGCACCTGCTTCGTGACGCGCTCGACGGCGATGATGGCTTCGGACATGAGGATATGTGCAGATGGGAATGAATCGAAGAAGGTTTGGCGCGCACTGTAGCCTGTGGCTGGCCGCCGCACCATTGCTGGCGGCGCTGCCGGCGCGCGGCGAGGCGCAGCGCAAGGTCATTCTGGTCGTCGGCGACAGCATCTCGGCCGAATACGGCCTGCGGCGCGACAGCGGCTGGGTTGCACTGCTCGGCAAGAAGATCGCGCAGGAGAAACCGGCCTTCGAGGTCGTCAACGCGAGTGTCAGCGGCGATACCACCTCGGGCGGCGTGTCGCGCCTGCCGGCGCTGCTCGAGCTGCACAAGCCGTCGATCGTGATCATCGAGCTCGGCGGCAACGACGCGCTGCGCGGGCTGCCGCTGGCGACGACGAAAGCGAATATCGAGGCGATGACGCGCGCCGCGAAGGCGGCCGGCGCGAAGGTGCTGCTGATCGGCATGCAGGTGCCGCCGAACTACGGCGCGCGCTACAACGAGGAACTCGCCGCGCTGTACTACGACGTCGCAAAGGCGCAGGGCGCCGGGCTCGTCGCGTTCTTCTTCAAGGGTATCGCCGACATTCCGATCGCCTCGTCGCTGTTCCAGGCCGATCGGATCCATCCGAACGAGAAGGCGCAGCCCCTGTTGCTGCAAAACGCCTGGGCCGGGCTGGCGCCGCTGCTGAAGTAGCCGCCCGGCGCTGACGCGCGGCTATTTCAGGTTTCTCGCCAGGAAGCGCTCGACGCGGTTCGCGAAGTCGATGCGCGTCTCGATGCGCAGCCAGCCGTGGCCCTCGTCGGGGTAGACGACCCATTCGGGATCGTTGCCGGCGGCGCGCAGCGCGTCGCGCATCAGGGTGCCGTGTTCCAGCGGCACGCGGCGATCCTCGCCCCCGAATGCAAGCAAGACCGGCGCCTTGATGCGGGCCGCGAGTTCCACCGGCGCCGCCGCCTTCAGCATCGCGGCATCCTTGTCCGGATCGCCGATCAGGGTGCGCAGGTCGTACTTCTTGGATTCCTCGTCGATATCGTTGAGCCAGCTCGACGAGAACATCAGCCGCGGGTCCGTCACCGCGACCCACGCAATGCCGCAGCGGTAGAGGTCCGGATACCTGGCAAGGCCCATCAGCGCCGCATAGCCGCCGTAGCTCGCACCGGCGATGCAGACCCGCTTCGGATCGATCAAGCCCTTGTCGGCGGCCCACTTCACGGCGTCGGCCACGTCGTCCTGCATCGGGCCGCCCCACTGCTTCCAGCCGGCGCGAAAGTGCGCTTCGCCGTAGCCGGTGCTGCCGCGGAATTCGGGTTCGATGACCGCGTAGCCGCGTGATGCCAGAAACTGCGCGTCGGCATCCCACTGCCAGTGCCCGCCGCGCACCCAGGGGCCGCCATGGACGAGCACGACGGCCGCGGGCGGCGCGCTGGCGCGAGCCGACTTTGCCGGCGTCGTCAGCCACAGCGGAAGGTCGCCGCCATCGCGTGCCTTGATACGCTGGAAATCCAGCGTCGCCATCTTCGCCGGATCGATATCGTCGCGCGCCGCGCCGGCAAACTTCCATTGCTCGCCGTCGGGCCTGTAGATCCAGTAGCGGCCAGGATCCCGATCCGAATACGAGAATACGAGCACGATGGCATCCGGCTCGTTGCAGCGCCGGCAGCTGACCCGGTTGATGCTGCCCTGCAGCCTGGCGTCCACCTTTGCCTGCAGCGCCTTCATGCGCGGGTCGAACCAGGCGGTCGTTTCGGCGTCGGTCTCGAGGCGCACACCGACCGCCTTGCCGCTGATCGGATCGACGACGACCGCGCCCCGGAAATCGAAACCCGGGGTGCTTGCGAGTTTGTCGGCGCTCGGCTTGCCGGCCGCGAAATCGAAGCGACGCAGCACGTTGGTCTGTGCCGGGCCATCCGGCGTCGTGACGTAGAGCACGCCGGCGCTGTCGACGAAGAAGGGATAAAAGGGGGCCCTCAAGTACTCGTAGCGCGCGATCTGCACCCAGTCGTCCTTTCCCGGCGCGCGCCAATTGATTGTCCGGTAGGCGCCGTCGCTCGCGACGACGACGCGCGGCTCCCCGGCCGGATCGAACCACCACCCGCGCGCGTTCGGCGGCGCGCCGAACGCCAGCGAACTCGTGCTGCCGTTCTCGACGTTGAGCCGCTTGGCGCGCACCGAGACCAGATCGCCGGCGCCGTCCAAGATTTCTTCGCCGACGATGACCTCGCGTCCGTTGCCGATCGGCACTTCGAGCAGCGTGTGGTTCCAGTTCAACGGCTCGCGAATCTGCCGCGTCCGGCTCACGTAGCCCTTGTCGTACGAGCGGATCAGCTGAAACAGTTCGCTGCCGTCCGGGCGCACGCTGTAGAGGCCCGGGGCGAAACGCTGGGAGCCGCTGCCGCCCTCGAGATCGACGAGATCGAAAATCAGCCGATCGTCGTTGACCCAGTAGATGTCGCGGATGTCAGCGTCTGCAAAGCGGACCGTCTCCAGCGCCTTGCCCTTGTCCTGCAAATCGAAAGTCATGATGCCCAGGCGCTCGCCGCCGTGCCGCGTGCGCACCGCGAGCCAGCGGCCCGACGGCGAGAGCGCGGCGCTCGCGATATCGGGGTGGCGGTAGAACATCTCCGCCGGCAATTGCGCGCCGGATGGCGCCGACGCCGGCGACTGCGCGAAGGCCGCGCCAAGGGCGAAGCAGGCGGCGAGCGTCAACGCCCGCAGCATTCGAGAGGCCCATGAATCAATCATCGATTGGATTCATCGAATCAGGAAACAGCACATCCGTGAAGCCGAATTGCGTCAGGTCGCGCATGCGCGTCGGGTACAGGCGCCCGATCAGGTGGTCGCATTCGTGCTGCACGACGCGGGCGTGAAAGCC
>CALMIL010000081.1 GCA_937864005.1 uncultured Burkholderiales bacterium | reverse complement strand
GCACTAGCGCCGGGGCTTGCCGCGCTGCGCAAGCCAGTCCATCGGCGCGCGCTGCGAGTTGGGATGGGCCTGCGAAACCGGTTCTTCTTCGGCGTCGAATTCGCCGCTCGGGCCGAGGCTTGCCTCGAGGCCGAACGCCGTGCCCATATCCGCCGGGTCGTCGGGCGTCGGCTGGGGCTCTCGTCTGACGAAATGGCGAAAGAGGGAGTTTCGCGTTGGCATGGCCGTTGCCTCCTGCGCAGCGGGCGCGTCGTCACGCCAGTGTGCGTCAAAGTGTTCATGCACGAATGGGCAATCTGACACGCAATCGCCACCCAGATCGAATTGCGCGCCGGCGGCGCCGGGTTCTACCGAAGCTGACCCTCGGGAGGCGGATCGGTTCAGCGCGTGCCGAACATCATCTGGCGCGCGATCGCCGACTTCAGCGGCGCCAGCGCCTGCAGCGACGCCAGACCCAGTCCGCGCGCCGCGCCGAGGCCCGGCAGCTGCCAGGTGAAGCTGCGGGCGAGGAAATCGGTCGCGGCGATCATTCCCCAGCGGTCGGGCGCGCGCTTCCATTCGAGGTGGCGCAGCACGGCGTCGAGATCGATCGCCGCGGGTGCGGCGGCGAGCGCGTGCACCAGCTCGAAGCTGTCGCGCAGCCCGAGGTTGAGCCCCTGGCCGGCCACCGGATGCAGCGTCTGCGCCGCGTTGCCGATGCGCACCGTGCGCCCCTGCACGAGCGTGCGCTCGGCATTCAGCCCGAGCGCGAAATGCTTCAGCGCCGAGACGCCGACGAGCCGCCCGGCGGCGGCGGGAAGGATGCTCGCGAGCACCGTCAGGCGCTGCGCATCGTCCAGGTCGCGCACCGGATCGTCGTCGGCGGCGACGCACCAGACGAGCGCCGCGTCGTGCTCGCTGCCCTCGGTCGCCTCGCTGCGTTTCAACGGCAGCAGCGCGACCGGCCCGTGGCGCGTGAAGCGCTCGAACGCGGTGGCGTCCGCGCCGCCGGCGATTCGGACCGTGCCGACCCATGCCGTCTGCCGGTAGTCGTGGGCGATTGCCTTGCGCGCCTGGTCCGAGAAAACGCCGCCTTCGGCGACGATCGCGAGGTCGAAGCGCTCGGCGATGCCCGCATCGACCTCGACACCGGCGCCGACATTCTTCAATGCCGCGACCGGCGCGCCGAAGCGACTGCGCAGACGCTGCGGTTCCTGCCCGGCGGCGGCCAGCCAGGCGGCCTGCAGCGGGGCGACGACCTCGCCGTAGCGCAGCACCGCACCGAGCATCGCGACGCGTTCCTCGCTCGCGCGGATGCGCAGCTCGGGCTCGCCGAGCGCACCGAAATTCGGCGGCTGCTGCGAGACGTGGACTTCGAGGATGGGCTGCGCCCGATCGGCGTTCCACGCCTGCAGCCGCTGCAGCAGCAGCACGCTGCCGAGCGACAGCGCGATGGTGCGCGGATCGCGGCCGATATCGACATCGAGCGAGCGCGCGTCGAAGACCGTCACCGCCGCCCGCGGCAGCGCGCGCGCGGCGTGCAGCGCGAGCGCGAGGCCGGCCGGACCGGCGCCGATCACGGCCAGTTCGAGCGCCTTGGGGGAGACGGCAGCGTCGTTTGCCATGCCGTCATTCTCCGCCGCCCGGCGCGGCGGCGCGAGCCCGGGGGCCCCAGCGGGCAGCGAGTTCGATTCGCTCAAGCGCCCGCGAGCTGCGCTTCGAGCGCGTGCAGCGTGCGGTAGCACGGCAGCACCTGCGCGACGCTGGCGTTGGGCTCGCGCCCTTCGCGGATCGCGGCGAAGAACTCGCGGTCCTGCAACTCGATGCCGTTCATCGAGACGTCGACCTTGGAGACGTCGATCTTCTCCTCCTTGCCGTCGAAGAGGTCGTCGTAGCGCGCGATATAGGTCGCGCTGTCGCCGATGTAGCGGAAGAACGTGCCGATCGGTCCCTCGTTGTTGAAGCTCAGGGAAAGCGTGCAGATCGCGCTGTTGGCGGCCTTCAACTGGATGCTCATGTCCATCGCGATGCCGAGCGTCGGATGGATCGGCCCCTGGATCGCGTTGGCCTGGACGATCTCGCTGCCGCATTGGTAGGCGAACAGATCGACGGTGTGCGCCGCGTGGTGCCACAGCAGGTGGTCGGTCCAGCTGCGCGGTGCCCCAAGCGCGTTCATGTTCGTGCGCCGGAAAAAATAGGTCTGCACGTCCATCTGCTGGATGCTGAACTCGGCGGCCGCAATGCGCCGGTGCACGAACTGGTGGCTGGGGTTGAAGCGGCGTGTGTGGCCGCACATCGCGACCAGCCCGGTGCTCTTCTGCAGCGCGACCACCGCCTCGCCGTCGGCGAGCCGGTCGCAGAGCGGAATCTCGACCTGCACGTGCTTGCCCGCCTGCAGGCAGGCGATCGCCTGCGCGGCGTGCATCTGCGTCGGCGTGCACAGGATGACGGCATCGACCTCCTTCAGCGCGAGGCTTTCGGCGAGGTCGGTCGCGACATGCTTGATGCCGTACTTGTCGGCGACCGCCTTCGTCTTGTCGTACTCGCGGCCGACGAGCGAGACGACCTCGACGCCGTCGATCAACCGACAAGCGTCCAGATGCTTGGTGCCGAACGCGCCGGCGCCGGCGAGGGCTGCTTTGATCGTCATGCGTTGTTTTCCAGAATCAGATGGCCGACCGCGGTATTGCTCGCCGGCACGTGGAAGAAGCGGTGCGCAACCGTCGGCGCCTTGCCGCCCGCGACGTCGGCCATCGCGCCGCGCGCGATCAACCACATCACGAGCTCGATGCCTTCCGAGCCCGCCTCGCGCACGTAGTCGATGTGCGGCATCTGCGCAAGGCCGGCCGGGTCGGCGATCAGGCGGTCCAGAAACTGGTTGTCCCACGCCGCGTTGATGAGGCCGGCGCGCGGGCCCTGCAACTGGTGGCTCATGCCGCCGGTGCCCCAGACCTGCACCTTCAACGGCTCGTCGTAGGTCTCGATCGCGCGCCGGATCGCCTGGCCGAGCGCGAAGCAGCGCCGCCCCGACGGCACCGGATACTGCACGACGTTGACGGCAAGCGGAATCACCTTGCACGGCCACTCGGCGGGCGTGCCGAACATCAGGTTCATCGGCACCGTCAGGCCGTGATCGACCCGCAGCTCGTTGACGATGGTGAGGTCAAAGTCTTGCTGGATCACCGACTGCGCGATGTGCGACGCGAGCTGCGGATGGCCGATCACCCTCGGCACCGGGCGCGGGCCGTAGCCCTCGTCGGCGGGCTCGAACGCGGCCGCGGTGCCGATCGCGAAGGTTGGAATCACGCCGAGGTCGAAGCTCGTCGCGTGGTCGTTGTAGACGAGGACGATCACGTCGGGCCTGTGCTCCTTCTCCCACGCCTTGGAGAATTCGTAGCCCGCGAACATCGGCGCCCAGTACGGCTCCTGCGTGCGGCCGTGGTCGATCGCGGCGCCGATCGCCGGCACGTGCGAGCTGTAGACCGACGCCGTGATGCGGGCGTGACCGGCGCTGCGCGCGCCGCTCGCCGCTTTCGCGTGCGCGTCCTCGACGCCGGCCGCAAGCGCCTTCTCCTGCCACGCCTTCCACGCCGCGGACTGCGCCTTCGCGCCCTGCGCGTCGCCGCGCTCGCCGACGACGCGGTTGCCTTGCGGGCTGCGGCCGCCGCGCACCATCATGTCGCGGTACTGCGCCTCGGTCATCCCGGTCATGCTGCCCGCCATCTGCTGGAACGACAGGCCGTCGGTCGCGCCGAGCTTGGCGAGGAAATAGATGTTGCCTCCGGTGTGCATCATCCAGTTCAGGTCGCGTGCGCGCACCGCGGCGCGCTGCTCGTCGGTCATCGGCCAATCGGCGAGGTAGGCATCCTCGTCGGCCTTGAAGCGCGCCCGGTTCTCGGCCTTCATCAGGCTCATGCAGAACTGGTTCAGCCAGTAGCCCTTGCGGCTCTGGTCGGCGTCGAAGATCGTCGTTCCCGGAACGTCGAGATACGGTTTGTCGAGGGCCATCGCGCGCCTCCTTGTTCAAGCGGATTGTTCGGGCCAGTACAGACGCATCGGGTTGTCGACGAGCAGCTTGTGCTGCAGCTCGGGCGTCGGTGCGATGTGCGGAATGAAATCGACGAGCAGCCCGTCGTCGGGCATGTGATCCTTCAGGTTCGGATGTGGCCAGTCGGTTCCCCACAGCACGCGATCCGGGAAGGTTTCGACGATGCGGCGCGCGAACGGCACGACGTCGCGATATGCCGATGATTCGCCATTCAGCGCCTTCGGGCCGGTGACGGAAAGCCGCTCGGGGCAGCTCACCTTGCTCCAGACATTGGCGTGCTCGCGCATCAACGTCACGAACAGCTCGAACTGCGGGCCGTCCACCGGCAGGCTCACGTCTGGCCGGCCCATGTGATCGACGACGACGGTGGTCGGCAGCGCGGTGAAGAAGTCCCACAGTTCGGGCAGATCGGCCGCCTCGAAATAGATGACGACGTGCCAGCCGAGCGGCGCGATGCGCGCGGCGACTTCCATCAACTCATCGCGCGGCGTGAAGTCGACGAGGCGCTTGACGAAGTTGAAGCGCACGCCGCGCACGCCGGCGGCGTGCAGCGCCTGCAGCTCGGCATCGGTGATCGAGCGCCGGACGGTCGCGACGCCGCGCGCCATGCCGTTCGAATGGACGAGCGCGTCGACCAGCGCCCGGTTGTCGGCGCCGTGGCAGGTCGCCTGCACGACGACGTTGCGCGCGAAGCCGAGGTGGTCGCGCAGCGCGAAGAGCTGCGCCTTGCCCGCATCGCACGGCGTGTACTTGCGCTCGGGCGCGAACGGGAACTCGGCCCCCGGCCCGAACACATGGCAGTGGGCGTCGACGCTGCCCGCCGGCAG
>CALMIL010000080.1 GCA_937864005.1 uncultured Burkholderiales bacterium | reverse complement strand
CGCAAGGCCGAGTTCCCGTTCGACTTCATCGAGCGGGATCGCCTTGCGGCCCAGCCGGGCGCGCGACTCGGCGAGATACAGGTCTTCCAGGTCGTCGATGTATTCGAGGATGGCTTCACGCGCCAGAGCGGTCTTGGTGCGCCCCGTTTCGCAAGCCAATGAATCGAGCCGCTTCTCGATCGCTTCGGGCAGGCGGATAGCCAACATGAGTACTCCTTGGGATCAAGCTGCAGCGAGAGGCGAAATCCACTGCTATACAAGTATAGCAGGCTTGGGGTTCGCCGATGACGGTCCGCGGTAGTTGTCAGTGCGCGGCGATGCAGTGCGCCCAGCTTGTCGCCGGTGCAGACGCGTCCGGCCCTCACGTCTCGCGTCGACCCCGCGTTTTCGCTGCCCGCGCGGGTACAAGCATGAACGGCACGGGCTGACGGGGTGTCGCCCCGCAAGATGCCGCCTTTGTTGGCGCGGGTCGGGTTTGGCTTGCCCGCAACGGCCGTCTGCGGGGCTCAGCCACTCCCCATGCCGTCGAACACGGCGTCGAGTGCGATGCGGGCCTCGGTCGTTGCCAGCTCGATGCAGTGATGGATCAACGCCTGCGCCGCCGCCTACGCAACAGTTTTCTTTGCCACCTTTTCGCTCAGCCAGACCTTGATCAGCGACTGATAGGGCACGTCGCGCCGGTTAGCTTCGATGCGCACCGCGTCGAGCAGGGCGACCGGAAGGCGCAGCGAGATCGATTTCGAGGTCGGCTTCAGGCGCGGCAGCCGGATCGCGCGGGCGCCGGCCCAATCGACGTACTCGCTCGAGTCGTGCGTTTCCCAGAACGCACGCTCGGCTGCTTCCGAGCCGAACCTGGGTACCGGCTTCAACGCCGCCGGGGTGGTCCGGGGCTTAGTGTTCTTCGTGGCTTTGGGCATAGATCGCTCTTTCCTTGCGGTGCATGTCGCGGGCGGAAACTTCGTTCGCGGTCACCCCATGCTTCTCATGACTCTTGCGTTCGTTGCCGGCATCCGTCTCGATACCTTCGACGATCAGACAGTCGATCATCGGTGCATCTTATAGACCTATGCGCGCAGCCCCGCCGCGCGGGTTGTGCAGGCCGCGCCGCCGCTCGCCGACAATCGCGCGCATGCCGCCTTCCGCCTCGCACGCGTCGCCGGCCGCCGAGGACGCGGCGCCTGCGCCATCCTGGCTCGCGCTGGCGCTCGTCGCCGTCACGCTGCCGACGCTGATCGCCTTCAACCTGCCGCCATCGGCGACGTTCTTCAACCAGGCGGCGGCGTTCGTCGGCTGGGGGGCGTGGGTCGCGGTGCTGGCGTCGTTGTCGGGCGTGTCGCTCGCCGGGGCTTGGCGCGGCGGGCTCGCGGCACTGCTTGCGGCGTTCGCGCTGCTCGCGGCTGCGGCGTTCGCGGCGCCGCTCTGGGCGGCGTTGCCTTGGACGCTCGCGCTGTCTTCGGTCGGCACGATCGCGGCGGCGATGGTCGTCACCGCGGCCGGCGCGGCGCTCGCGCGCGCGGGGCGCGCGCAGCCGGCGTTCGAGGCGCTGTGCTTCGCGCTGCTCGCGGCGGGGGTGATCGGCGCGCTGATCGGTATCCTGCAGGTGTTCTGGCCGCAGTGGACCGACGGCGAGTGGATCGCGCGCGTCGGCAACGGCCGCGCGGCCGGCAACCTGCGCCAGCCGAATCACCTGAGCAGCCTGCTGCTGTGGTCGCTCGTCGCGCTTGCCTGGCTCGCCGAGCGGCGCCGCGTCGGGCGGGCCGCGGCGATCGTCCTGGGCGTGCTGCTGCTGGCGGGCGTCGTGCTGAGCGCGTCGCGCACCGGCATCCTCGGCGTGCTGCTGCTCGGCGCGTGGGGGCTCGTCGACCGCGGGCTGTCGCGCCGCGTGCGCGGCGGGCTGATCGGGGCGCCGATCGTCTTTGCGCTGCTGTGGTTCGGCCTGGCAGCGCTGGCGCACGACAGCCACCATCTGTTCGGCGGCGACGCGCAGTTCGACAAGGGCGATATCTCGAGCTCGCGCTTCGCGATCTGGTCGAACACGCTGGCGCTGATCGCAGCCCATCCCTGGCTCGGCGTCGGCTGGGGCGAGTTCAATTTCGTCTGGACGCTGACGCCGTTTCCCGATCGGCCGGTCGCATTCTTCGATCACACGCACAACCTGCCGCTGCAGTTCGCGGTCGAGCTCGGCCTGCCGCTCGCGGCGCTCGTGCTCGCGCTGCTCGGCTTCGCGCTGTGGCGCGCATTTCGCGCCGCGGGCGACGCGCCGGACGGCGCCGAGCGCGCGACGCTGCGCGCGGCGTTCGTCATGGTGCTGCTGATGGCGCTGCACAGCCAGCTCGAATATCCGCTCTGGTACGCGCACTTCCTGTTGCCGACGGTCTTCGCCTTCGGGCTGTGCCTGGGCGGGGCCGGGCCGGCAACCAATGCAAGGTCCGCTTCGCGGGGATCGCGCGCGCTCGTGCTCGGCGGCGCGCTCGTCGTGCTCGGCGCGCTCGCCGCGCTGGCGGACTACGCGCGCGTCGTCGTCATCTTCGCGCCGCCGGCCAATGCCGCGCCGCTCGACGAGCGCATCGCCGAGGGCCAGCGCAGCGTGCTCTTCGGCCACCACGCCGACTACGCACAGGTCACGACGCCCGGGCAGCTGATCGACCCGGTGACGGCCTTCGCGCGCGCGCCGCACTATCTGCTCGACGCCCGGCTGATGATGGCCTGGGCCTACGCGCTCGCCGCCTGGGGCGACACCGACAAGGCGAGCTACGTCGCGGCGCGGCTGGCCGAATTCCACAACGAGCAGGCCCACGCCTTCTTCGCCCCATGCGACGAGCCTCCGAAAGAAGGCGAGGAGCCACCGTTCCAGTGCGAGCCGCCGAAGCGGGCGCTGACTTATCGGGATTTCAGGTGAGCGTGTCGCGTCGGGCTGCGCCCTTGCGGAACTCCTGCATTGCGCAGTATTCTTACTCCTTCGATATGGATATGAACGAGGTAAGAATATGACTGCCGTCGCGACACTGTCTGCGAAGTTCCAGATCTCGATCCCGAAGTCCGTTCGCGACGAACAACAGTGGCGGGCCGGGCAGGAGTTCGTCTTCGTTCCCAAAGGCAAGGGCGTCCTGCTGATGCCGGTGCCCGAGCTCGGGCGGCTGGCCGGAATCGCAAGAGGCGCGCGCTCGAAAGATCATCGCGATCGCGCAGACCGCTTTTGAACATGCGCGTCGTCGACACGTCGGCCTGGATCGAATGGCTCGTCGACAGCGCGCTCGGCCGCAGCCTTGCGAGCGACATGCCGCGGCGCGACGAATGCATCGTGCCGACGATCGTGCAACTCGAGCTCGCGAAGTGGCTGCGCCGCGAGGTGGGCGAGGAGCGTGCCGACGAGGTGATCGCCTACACGATGAAATGCGTGGTCGTCGCGCTCGACACGCCGATCGCACTGCTCGCGGCGGACCTGCATCGGGACCATCGGCTGGCGACGGCTGACGCCATCGTCTACGCGACCGCGTGTGCCCGGTCTGCCGACTTGCTGACCTGCGACGCGCAAATGGCCAAGCTGCCTGGCGTGCTGTACCGCCGCAAGGCGGCGTGATCGGCGCGGGTCGGGGTTCAGTCCGGTGCCGTCCACTCCCCCGATTTGCCGCCGCGCTTTTCGAGCACGCGCACGCCTTCGATCACCATGCCGCGGTCGGCCGCCTTGCACATGTCGTAGATCGTCAGGAGGCCGATCTGCACCGCGGTGAGCGCCTCCATCTCGACGCCGGTGCGGCCGAGCGTCTCGACCTGCGCGCTGCAGCGCACGCTGCTCGCGGCGGCGTCGAGCTCGAAGTCGACCGCGACGCGCGTGATCGGCAGCGGGTGGCACAGCGGGATCAGCTCGCTCGTGCGCTTGGCGGCCTGGATCGCCGCGATGCGCGCGACGCCGAGCACGTCGCCCTTCTTCGCGCTGCCGGACTCGATCAGCGCGAAGGTCGCCGGCTGCATGCGGATCGAACCCGCGGCGCGCGCGACGCGGTGCGTCTCGGCCTTGGCGGCGACATCGACCATGTGCGCCTGGCCGCGGGCGTCGAAGTGGGTCAGCGCGGCGGGCGCTTTGGCGGGTTTCATGGACGGAACGAAAGGCGCGGCAAACGATACAAACGAGCAACGTGGCGCTGGCATCATAGCGGCGCGACGATCAATCCCCCCTGAACCGGACCGCATGCCGCTGCCCGCCCCCCCCGCACGCCACCCGACCCGCCTTCTTGGCCCGCCCGCACGGCGCGTCACGGCGGTCGTCTGCGCGGCGCTGCTGTTCGGCGCGGTCGCGCCGCCGGCCGCCGTCGCCCAGTCGCCCAACGCGCTGCCCGCGCTCGGCGATTCGGCGTCCGACGATCTGAGCGTCGGTGCCGAGCGCGAAATCGGCATCCAGATCATGCGCATCGTGCGCCGCGATCCGGCGTACCTGGACGATCCGATGCTGCTCGAGTATGTCAACGAGATCTGGCAGCCGCTCGTCGCCGCGGCGCGCAAGAAGGGCAATATCACCGAGGAGATCGACCTGCGCTATACCTTCGAGCCGTTCCTGGTGCGCGAACGCAGCGTCAATGCCTTCGCGCTGCCGGGCGGTTTCGTCGGCGTCCACCTCGGGCTGATCGCGATGACGGTCGATCGCGACGAGCTGGCGGCCGTTCTCGCGCACGAGTTGTCGCACGTGACGCAGCGCCACATCGCGCGCGGCGTCGGCGCCAGCAAGCAGGCGTCGCTGCTGGGCATCGTCGCGACGATCCTCGGCGTCCTCGCCTCCAGCCGCATGGGCGGGGCCAGCGGCGGAAACGCCGCCGCCGCCGCCGTCACCGGCGGGCAGGCGGCGGCGATCCAGACCC
>CALMIL010000079.1 GCA_937864005.1 uncultured Burkholderiales bacterium | reverse complement strand
CGCCGACAGCGCCGGGCGGCTGACCGATATCGCCGTCGATCACGGCGAGTTCGCGCATCTGGACGCGGCGCGGATCGAGCAGGTCGTCGCCGTGATGCGGCGCCACGGCCTGACGGCGACGGTCAGCTCGATCCATGTCAACGGCTGGATCGGCACGCACAGCAAGTGGACCGCCGCGCAATGGGCCGTGCCGCGCTGCACCGGCGCGCCGCTGGACGTCCACGCGTGGCTCTATGTCGGCGATTCGACGAACGACCAGCTGATGTTCGAGCACATCCCGCTCTCGGTCGCGGTCGCCAATATCGCGCGCTTCGTGCCGGAGCTCGACGTGCTGCCGGCGTACGTCACGCGCGGCGAGCGCGGCGCCGGGTTTGCCGAAGCCGCCGATGCATTGATCGCCGCGCAGCGGGCGCCCTGAACCGGAGCATCCTGCGCCGCGCATCGCGCCGGCGGGCAGCGCCGCTGCGCATTCCCTGCCCGGCCGCGACAACTTGCGCAAAAGCCTTGACTTCGGGCATTTCGCGGCGCGTCGCTTCATGCGATCCTCGCGCTCGCGAACGTCGCCGGCCGGCGATCAACCCTCGAAGGAAGCCCACTCGATGAACAACCGATCCGCCCTCGGTGCCGCGCTGTGCACCGCCTTGCTCGGCGCCGCCGGGACCGCGGCCGCGCAGAACCAGGTCGTCAAGCCGCCCGTCGCGCAGGCCTGGATCGACGTCGCGACCTTCTCCGGCATGGGCATGCCGGGCATGGGCGGCGCGGGCGGCGTCAACCCGATGGCGATGATGGGCGCGATGATGGGCGGCGGCGGCGGCGCTGCCAACGCCAGAAATGCCTTCGGCAATACGCAGACCGCAGCGGCCGGCCGCTGGGTCGATGTGACGCTCTACACGAGCCGCAATCCAGCGCTCGCCGAGGCAACGCAGGCAGTTCCGGCCGGCACGCAACTCGCGCCGAGCCTGAAGCTCGTCGCGCCGCAGGCCGCACCGGGCAAGCCGCCGACCGACGACGACGCGGTCGAGGAGCGCGACTACGAGCGCCCGAAGGGCAAGATCTATCTCTATTGGGGTTGCGGCGATACGGTACGCGCCGGGCAGCCCCGCGTGCTCGACGTTTCGACCGCCTCGGCACAGGATTTCCAGAAATTCTTCGTCTCGCGCCGGGCGACAAAGCGCGGCGCGCACAGCGCGGCCGGCCGGCCGTCGTGGCCGAATCCGACCGACGCCCGCATGGTGCCGGACAACGCCTCGCTCGTCGGCGAGAACGCATTCAGCGGGCAGGGCGTGCCCGAGAACTTCAAGTTCGCGATCGGCGCCGCGCAGGACCTGATGCCGGCGATCCAGTTGCGCCAGACCGACGCCGGCGGCGCGACGATGCTGGCGTGGAATGCGCTGCCGACGGCGCGCGCGTACTTCATCGCCGCGATGGGCGCGAAGGAAGGCGCGCAAAACGAAATGGTCTTGTGGACCTCGAGCGAGCAGCCCGACACCGGCATGGGACTCGTCGACTACCAGACCAACCCGGCCGTCGATCGCTGGCTGAAGGAAGGCGTGCTGCTCGCACCGGGCGTCACGCATTGCGCCGTGCCCAAGGGCATCTTCGGCGACGGCGGCGCTGCGATGCTGCGCATGATCGCCTACGGGTCGGAGCTCAACCTCGCGCATCCGCCGCGCCCGTCCGACCCGAAGATCGCCTGGGCGCCCGACTGGGCCGTGAAGATCCGCGTCAAGAGCGTCGCCAGCGCGATGCTCGGCATGGACATGAACGCGATGACGATGCCCGGCGCCGGCAACCGCGCAACGCCGTCCAACGACGCACCGCCACCGCCGCAGAAGCAGGAAGACAGCAATCCGCTCAACCCGGCGAATCTGCTGAAGGGAATCTTCGGGCGGTAGCTCACGAACCGGGCGCGAGGCGCAGAAAGCAGCGCATGCGCTCGAGTTCGGCGTCGAGTTCGCGCCGGAATGCGGCGTCGCGCGGCGCGCGGCCCGAGACGTAGCCCAAGTCGGGCACGAGACGGCCGCCCTGCACCGCGAGGTTGCCCCAGCCGATCACCGCGTCGCGCCACAGCAGCGGCAAGGCATAGTGGCCGCGCACGCGCTTGGGCGCAGGCGTGTAGGCCTCGAAACGGTACGCCCAGCCCCAGAAGAGCTCGAAGCGGCGCCGGTCCCAGACGACCGGGTCGAAGGGCGCGAGCAGGCGCACGCGATCGGCGGGTGGTGTGCGGCGCAAGCGCTCGCCGGCCGGCCAGAACCAGTCGACGCCGTCGATGCGCGCGGATGCAAGCCGCTCGCGCGCCCGGCGCAGCGTCGCGGCGCGGCCCGCGGCATCGCCGCGCCACTGCGGCGCGCCGCCCGCGAGGCCGCTGAGCAGCCAGCCGAGCGTCGGCGCGGGCAGCGGAGCGTACTTGGCGATCGCGATATCGAACAGCGTATCGAGCGCCGCCTGAGGATCGGCGGCGGGCGGCGTCGCGTCGCGCGCCGCGTACATCCGCACGCCGCCTTCGCGCCGCGCGATGCGCAGCAGGCCGCGGTAGTGCATCGCGTCGAGCAGCTCGGTGCTTGCATTGCCCGAGCCGCCGAACCAGTTGCGCGTCTTGCCGTGCGCGAACTCGGCGTCGACCTCGCGCGGATGGACGACGCCGCGCTCGCGCACGAAGGCGAGCACCGCGTCGGCCTGGCGCCGGCGCGCCGCCGACCACGGGTGGCGCGCCTCGCGCGGATGCATCATCGCCTGCGTCGCGCGCGGCAGGAAGCCGTAGTTGACGAAGAAGTCCTCCTCGATCGCAAGTTGCGGGTAGCGCCGCTCGAGGTCGCCCGCGGCGTAGCCCTTGACGCGGTGGCGCAGCGTCAGGTCCTGCGCCCGCGCCGGCGCGCGCAGCGGATCGGCCTGCACGAAGCCGAGGCGCGCGATCGCCTTCGGCAGCGTGGTGGGTGCAAAGAGACTGCGCGCAATCGCGTGCGAGCGCAGTTGGGCCAGCGTGGTCGGGGCGAGCGTGATCGGCATGCGCGCGAGCCTAGCGCAACGCGCCGCACGGCGAACCGCGCCGTCGTCCTGCGCAGCAAGGCGGGTGAACGGCCGACCTGATTAGCGACCAAGCTCAGCAGTCGCATCGCCACGCCCCCTCACCCCGACCCTCTCCCCCGTTGCCGGGGGAGAGGGAGGGGTTCCCCCTCTCCCGCGTGCGGGAGAGGGCGGGGTGAGGGTCTTTGGGGCAGTGCCATCGCCGGTGCTGAGGTTCATCGCCAATCAGGACTGCCGAAGAGGGCTGCCGGCCTTACACCGTGGCTACGGCGTTCAAGGCCGCGGCTTTGTGGCTACGGCACGGCGCTGGGCGCCTTGACTTCGCTCGCGCGAAGTAAGCCTGCGCCGCAAGGCGGCTGAACCGCTGCGCGGTTGCCGGGCTTACAGCCCGGCCGCTGCACGCAGCGCAGCCGCCTTGTCGGTCCTTTGGCTCCGGCCGGCCCTGCGGGCCTTCACATCGCTGCGCGATGTGAGCCTACGCCGGAAGACCGGCAAACCGCGCGCTTTGCGCGCGGCGGCCTTACAGGCCGGCCGCGGCGCGCAGCGCCGCAGCTTTGTCGGTCTTCTCCCACGTGAACTCCGGCTCGTCGCGGCCGAAGTGGCCGTAGGCGGCGGTCTTTTCGTAGATCGGGCGCAGCAGGTCGAGCATCTGGATGATGCCCTTCGGGCGCAGGTCGAAGTGGTCGTGGATCAGCGCGGCGATGCGCTCGTCCGGGATCACGCCGGTGCCTTCGGTATAGACGGTGACGTTCATCGGCCGCGCGACGCCGATCGCGTACGCGACCTGGATCTGGCACTGGCGCGCCAGCCCGGCGGCGACGATATTCTTCGCCACGTAGCGCGCGGCGTAGGCGGCCGAGCGGTCGACCTTGCTCGGGTCCTTGCCCGAGAACGCGCCGCCGCCGTGCGGGCAGGCGCCGCCGTAGGTGTCGACGATGATCTTGCGGCCGGTCAGGCCGCAGTCGCCCTGCGGGCCGCCGACGACGAAGCGGCCGGTCGGGTTGATGAGGTATTTGGTGTCCTTCAGCCACTCCTTGGGCAGCACCGGCTTGATGATGTCCTCGATCACCGCCTCGATGAACGAAGCCTTCATCTTCGTCGGCGTCTCGCTCTGGTCGGGGCTGTGCTGGCTCGACAGCACGACGGTGTCGATCGAATGCGGCTTGCCATCGACGTAGCGCATCGTCACCTGGCTCTTCGCGTCGGGGCGGAGGTACGGCATGCGGCCGTCCTTCCTCAGTTGCGCCTGGCGCTCGACGAGGCGGTGCGCATAGTAGATCGGCGCCGGCATCAGGTCGGGCGTCTCGTCGCAGGCGTAGCCGAACATCAACCCCTGGTCGCCGGCGCCGGTGTTGAGGTGGTCGTCGCTCGCGTGGTCGACGCCCTGCGCGATATCGTTGCTCTGCTTGTCGTAGCAGACCATCACCGCGCAGCCCTTGTAGTCGATGCCGTATTCGGTGTTGTCGTAGCCGATGCGCTTGATCGTGTCGCGCGCGACCTGGATGTAGTCGACGTGCGCGTTGGTCGTGATCTCGCCGGCGAGGACGACGAGCCCGGTATTGGTCAGCGTCTCGGCGGCGACGCGCGAACGCGGGTCCTGCTTGAAGATCGCATCGAGGATCGCATCCGAGATCTGGTCGGCCACCTTGTCGGGATGACCCTCGGAGACGGATTCGGAAGTGAAGAGAAAGTCGTTCGCCATGTGGATGCTCCGGTCGGGTTTCAGATCGCGTTGCCGGTC
>CALMIL010000078.1 GCA_937864005.1 uncultured Burkholderiales bacterium | reverse complement strand
ATCCCCAGCACGAGCGAGCCGAGCACGCAGGTCGCGGCAAGGACGACGAAGAACGTCATGATGTTCATGAGGCCTCCTTGCGGCCGCGTCAAGGGCGGCGCACGCTCAAGCTACGCTTCGTGCACCGCGCGTCTTTGATCTGCCGCAATCAAAGACCGCGACGGCCGCATGGTCTGGGCCGCGCACCCCGCCCGTCACGGCAGCAGCACGCTGCAGCCGGTCGTCTTGCGCGCTTCCAGGTCACGGTGCGCCTGCGCGGCGTCCTTCAATGCGTAGCGCTGGTCGATGCGGATCGCCACCTTGCCGCTCGTCACGACGTCGAACAGATCGTCGGCCATCGCCTGCGTCGCCTCGCGCGTCGCGATGTGGGTGAAGAGCGTCGGCCGCGTCAGGTAGAGCGACCCCTTGGCGGCGAGCGTTCCGGTCTCGACCGGCGGCACGACGCCGGAGGCGTTGCCGAAGACGACCATCAGCCCGAACGGCCGCAGGCAGTCGAGCGACTTGTCGAAGGTGTCCTTGCCGATCGAGTCGTAGACCACCTTCACGCCGGCGCCGCCGGTGATCTCGCGCACGCGCGCGGCGAAATCCTCGGTCCTGTAGTTGATCGCGTGCGCCGCGCCGTGTGCGCGGGCGAGTGCGCATTTCTCGTCCGATCCCGCGGTGCCGATGAGGCGCAGGCCGAGCGCCCTCGCCCACTGGCAGGCGATCAGGCCGACGCCGCCGGCGGCGGCATGAAAGAGCACGAAGTCGCCCGCCTGCAAGCCGCCCTGGGGCAGCGTCTTCTTCAGCAGGTACTGCGCGGTCAGACCTTTGAGCATCATCGCCGCACCGGTCTCGAACGAGATCGCGGCGGGCAGCCGCACGACGCATTTGGCCGGCATCACGCGCGCGACGCAGTAGCTGCCGGGCGGGTTGCTCGTGTAGGCGGCGCGGTCGCCCGCCTGCAGATGCGTCACCCCCTCGCCCACCGCCTCGACGATGCCCGCGCCTTCCATGCCGAGCGAGAGCGGCAGCGGCAGCGGATAGACGCCGGAGCGCTGGTAGACGTCGATGAAATTGAGCCCGCAGGCATGGTGGCGGATGCGGATCTCGCCCGTACCGGGTTCGCCGACCGGCAGGTCGACGAGCTTCATCGCTTCGGGGCCGCCGGGGGTCTCGACCCGGATCGTCGGACTGGTCTGCGTCATGGCGTCGATCTCCTTGGCCCGCAATGGGCGGATGCAATGGGCGGATGGCAATGCGCTATCGTGCCAGCAATTGCCGCCGGCGGCGGCGCTGCCGAAATCCACCCCTGCCCTCCCCATGCGACGCCTGACGACGGCGCCCAATATCGCGATCGCGACGCTGTGGGCCGACATGCTCACCAGCGGCGGCATCGCGGCGACCGTGCAGCGCTATTTCGCGAGCAGCATCGCCGGCGAGATCCCGCCCGACCAGGCGCTGCCGGAGGTCTGGATCGAGGACGCCGCGCAATACGACACCGCGCGCCGCCTGCTCGACGAATTGCGCCATCCGCCGCGCCGCCATTGGGTCTGCCCCGGCTGCGGCGAGACGATCGACGGGCCGTTCGAGCAGTGCTGGAATTGCGGCACGCCGATGCCCGCGTCGGCGCCGCGCTGAAGCGCGGGCCCGCCGCTTTGCGCCGGGCGCTTGCAGCCGCCTGCCGGCCCGGCGCGAACGCGACAATGCGCGATGCACCTGAACGCCGCCACAGCGCTGTCGCGCGCCGCCTTCGCCACGCTGCTGCTGATCGCGCTGATGATGGGCGCGAATCACGTCGCGGCGCGCTTCGCGTTCGACAATGGCGTCGATGTCGCGACCGCGGTGACGATCCGAAGCGCGGTCACCGCGTTCGTCGTCACGATCCTGATCTTCGTGCAGCGCGTGCCGGTCAGGCTGACGCGGCGCCACAAGCGCGCGCTGCCGGCGATCGGCGTGCTGGTCGGCGTGCAAAGCCTGTTCCTGTATTCGTCCGTCGCGCGCCTGCCGGTGGCGCTGGCGCTGCTCGCGTTCAACACCTATCCGCTGTGGACGGCGTTCTGGGCGCGCATCGCCTACAAGCACCGCGCCGAGCCGCGCGTGCTGCGCGCGATGCCGCTCATCCTGGTCGGGCTCGCACTCGCGCTGGATGTCTTCGGCGCCGCCTCGGGGCTGGGTGCGGCGGCGCAGTGGGCGAGCATCGGCGCGGGTGTCGCGTTCGCGCTCGGCGCGGCGGCCGTCTTCGGCCTCGCGCTCGTCCTGACGCAGCACGAGGCGGGCGACCTCGACGGCCGCCTGCGCACCGCGACGACGATGGCGATGGTCGCGCTGCTCGCGCTCGGCGGCGTCGCGACGCAGGGCGGCTTTCGGCTACCCACCGCAGCCGCCGGCTGGTGGGGGCTCGCGATGCTGACGCTGCTCTACGGCACCGGCATCACGATCCTCTTCACCGTGCTGCCGCGGCTGGGCGTCGTCAGCAATTCGGCGATCATGAATGTCGAGCCGATCTTCGCCCTCGTCCTGGCGTGGGCGCTGCTTGGGCAGCAGGTCGCGCCGGTGCAGGTCGCTGGCGGGTTGATGGTCGTCGCGACCGTGATCTGGCTCGGCACGCGAAGGCGTTGACGGCGCGCCGTCAGAACGTCCCCGGATACGCGCCGCCGTCGATCAGGATATTCTGCCCGGTCAGGTAGGCGGCGTGCACGCTGCACAGGAAGGCGCAGGCGGCGCCGAATTCGTCCGGCCGGCCGAAGCGCCGCAGCGGAATCGTCGCCGCGCGCTGCGCGCCGATCTCGTCGATGCTGCGGCCGGTCTTGCTCGCCTGGCCTTGAAAGGTCACGCGCAGCCGGTCGGTATCGAATGCGCCGGGCAGCAGGTTGTTGATCGTCACGCCGCGCGCCGCGAGCGGGCTGCGCGCCAGGCCGGCGACGAAGCCGGTCAGGCCCGAGCGCGCGCCGTTGCTCAGGCCGAGGATGTCGATCGGCGCCTTCACCGCCGCCGACGTGATATTGACGACGCGGCCGAAGCCGCGTCCGGCCATCGCGTCGACGGTCGCCTTCATGAGCGCGATCGGCGCCAGCATATTGGCGTCGAGCGCTGCGATCCAGGCCTCGCGTTCCCAGCTGCGAAAGTCCCCCGGCGGCGGGCCGCCGGCATTGTTGACGAGGATGTCGACCTGCGGGCACGCCGCGAGCGCCGCCGCGCGGCCGGCCTCGGTCGTGATATCGCCGGCCACGCCGCGCACCTCGCCGCCGGCGTTCAATGCACGCAGTTCGGCCACGGTCGCCTCGAGCGCCTGCGCGCCGCGCGCGGTGACGACGACATTCGCGCCCTCGCGCGCGAGCGCCAGCGCGCAGCCCTTGCCCAGGCCCTTGCTCGCGGCGCAGACGAGCGCCCATCGGCCCTTTATCCCCAGCTCCATCTCGTATCCTTTCAATGCTTGATGACGACCAGCCGGTCGTTGCCCGATTCGGCGCCCCACACTTCTCCCGTCCGGCCGAGCAGCTGGCGCACCATCGCACCGCTGCGGTCGCTCGGAAAACTCTCGAAGGCCTGCGTCTTCGGATCGAAACGCACGATCGCGTTGGCCGCGAAGTCGGTCAGCCAGACGCCGCCGCGCTCGTCGACCCAGACCGCATACGCGCGTGGCGCGTCGCCCGGCAGCTTCCACTCCTTCCACGCCTTGGCTTCCGGGTCGTAGACCCCCACCTTGCCGCTGTTCCATTCGGCGACCCAGATCCGGCCGGCGGCGTCGCTCCAGACGCGGCGCGCGCCCTGCTGCGGCGTCGGCGGTTCGATGATCGCCGCGGCGCCGGTCTTGCGGTCGATGTGGGCGATATAGTTGCCGGCGAGCGATGCGAAGTAGACCTCTCCCGCCGGTGTCGTCGTGATGCCGTACGGCCCGCGGCCGCGCGGCGCCTTCCAGACCTCGAGCCTGCCACTCGCCGGATCGAGCCGGCCGATGATGCCCGCCTGGCCGGTAAACCACAGCTTGCCGTCGGCGTCGAAGCTTGCGGTATTCAGATTCGCATTGACGTCCTTGGGCAGCGCCCAGCGCTTGACTTCGCGCGTCGCCGGGTCGACGCGCAGGATCGCATTCAAGCCGCCGTCGGTTACCCAGGGCGCGCCGTCCGGGCCGATGATCACGCCGTGCGGCGCCGAGCCGGGGCCGAGTTCGATCTGCACGACCTCGCCGCTCGCGGGGTCGAGCATGCCGAGCGCCCCCTGCCCCTGCGCCGTATACCAGACCGGGCCGCCCGGCCGCGGATCGGGCGCGACGTCGTGCGGCCGCGCGCCGCGCGGCAGATCGTAGTAGCGCACCTCGGCGGCCTGCGCGCCGAGCGCAACGCCAAGCCACGCTGCAAGCGCCGCGATCACCAGGACGAGCTTTTCGATCACCTTCGCCTCCCACCGATGCGGATGCGTGGCCGCAGCGTAACGCAGTGCGGCGGCCCGTGCCGTCAGGCGTTCACATTCGAGCGCGCGAGCAGCCAGATGCCGGCCAGCACGAGCACGGTACCGGCGGCGATCCAGACCGTGAACGGTTCGCCCAGGATCAGCACGCCCATCGCGATCGTCGACAGCGGCCCGATCATGCCGGTCTGCGCCGCCATCGTCGCACCGATGCGCTCGATCGCCATCATCATCATCAGCACCGGCGCGAAGGTGCACAGCGTCGCATTCAGGATCGACAGCCAGATCACCTGCGGCGCGACGGCGAGCGCCGCGAGCGGCCGCAACAGGAAGAACTGCGCGATGCACAGCACGCAGGCGACGCCCGTCGCCCAGCCGGTGAGGCGCAGCGCACCGAGGCGCTTGACCTCCTCGCCGCTGTAGACGAGGTAGACGGCGTAGCTCACCGCGCTCGCGAAGACGAGCCCGGCGCCGAGCACGACGTTCGAGCCGACGGCGCCGATCTCGTGCCAGAAGACGAGCGCGACGCCGACATAGCTCACCGCAAGCGCGGCGATCTGGCGCGCTCCGACCCGGCGCCCGAAAAGCAGCACGCCGAGCGCGAGGACGAGCGTCGGGTTCAGGTACAGGATCAAACGTTCGAACCCGGCCGTCACGAACTGCAGGCCGGCGAAATCGAGAAAGCTCGCCAGGTAGTAGCCCGAGAAGCCGAGGCCGAGGATGGTCCAGCGGTCGCGCCGCGTCAGGCCCGGCTTGCCGCGCCCGGACCACCACGCGAGCAGCACGAACAGCGGCAGCGCGAACAGCATGCGGTACATGATCAGCGTCACCGCATCGACATCGTAGCGGTAGGCAAGCTTGACGATGATCGCCTTGCCCGAGAACGCGATGGCGCCGAAGGTCGCCAGCAGCAGGCCGGGAAGCAGCGCAGGCTCGTCCGCCGCATCGGCAAGGGCGTCACTCATCGGAGCGGCATTCTACGGAGCGCGCGGGCGCCCGCCGCCTTGCACGTCGTCTCGTACGCCGCCTCGCAGCGCGCCCGGCCTCAGCCTGGCGCGCTGCGGCGCAGTCCCAGCAGTTGGCGCGCCTCGTCCGGGCTTGCAACTTCGCGCCCGGCGCTGCGCGCGCACGCCGCGAGCGCGGCGATCAAGGCACCGTTGCCCGCCGCGCGGCTGCCGTCGGGCAGGTAGAAGGTGTCCTCCAGCCCGCTGCGCAGCATGCCGCCGAGTTCGGCCGTCCGGCGGTGCACCGGCCAGACCTCGGCGCGGCCGATGAGCGTCGACTGCCACAGCGCATCGTCCGGCATCCAGCGCGGCAGCAGCGCGAGCAGATCGGCATCGCACGGCATGCCCGAGGCGACGCCCATCACGAGGTTCAC
>CALMIL010000077.1 GCA_937864005.1 uncultured Burkholderiales bacterium | reverse complement strand
GCTCGCCGCCGGCTATCGCGACAAGGCGTTCTCGCCGCTCGAGGTGATGCGCGGCGTGCTCGCGCACATCGAGCGCTGGGAGCCGCATCTGCACGCGACCTACGCGCTCGACGCCGAAGCGGCGCTCGCCGCGGCGCGCGCGTCCGAACAGCGCTTTCGCAGCGGGCAGCCGCTCGGCGCGCTCGACGGCGTGCCGGTGACGATCAAGGAGAACATCGCGACCCGCGGCGTGCCGCTGCCGCTGGGGACCGCGGCGACCGAACTCGTTCCCGCGCCCGAGGACGCGCCGCCCGCGGCCCGGCTGCGCGAGGCCGGCGCGGTGATCGTCTGCAAGACGACGATGCCCGACTGGGGCATGTTGTCGTCGGGGCTGTCGAGCTTTCATGCGCTCGCGCGCAACCCGTGGAACCTGGAAATGAACCCGGGCGGGTCGAGCGCCGGTGCCGGCGCTGCGGCGGCCGCCGGCTACGGCCCGCTGCATCTGGGCACCGACATCGGCGGCTCGATCCGGCTGCCGGCCGGCTGGTGCGGCGTCTTCGGCCTGAAGCCGAGCAACGGCCGGGTGCCGATCAAGCCGCCCTACTACGGCCGCGTCGCCGGGCCGATGACGCGCAGCGTCGAAGATGCAGCGCTCGCGATGCAGGTGCTCGCGCAGCCCGACGCCCGCGACACGATGAGTCTGCCGGCGGCGGCGATCGACTGGACGCAGTTGCAGCGCGACGTGCGCGGGCTGCGCATCGGCCTGCTGATGGACGCCGGCTGGGGCCTTCCGGTCGAACCCGAAACCGCCGCCGCGGTGCATGCCGCGGCGCGCGCCTTCGAGGCGTCGGGTGCGATCGTCGAGCCGCTCGCGCCGTTCACCACGCGCGCGATGATCGATGGCCTGGATCGCTTCTGGCGCATGCGCTCGTGGCTCGACTTCGAGTCCCTGCCGCCCGCCCGGCAGGCGAAGGTGCTGCCCTACATCCGCGACTGGATCATGACCGCGCGCCATCTGTCGGGCGCCGAGGTCTTCCGCGGTTTCAGCCAGATGGGGGCAATCCGCGATGCGGCGATCGCTGCGACGCTGCCGTTCGACTTCGTGCTGTCGCCGACCTGCCCGGTCGCGACCTTCGCCGCCGAATGGGCGAGCCCGATCGACGACCCCGCGCGGCCGTTCGAGCACATCGCCTTCACGCTGCCGTTCAACATGAGCGAGCAGCCGGCGGCGTCGATCAACTGCGGCTTCACGGCGGACGGCCGGCCGATCGGCCTGCAGATCAGCGGCCGGCGCTTCGACGACCTCGGCGTGCTGCAGCTTGCGCGCGCCTGGGAGCAGATGCGCGCACCGCAGCGGCCGTGGCCGGCACCGCCGAAATGACGTACGACCTGCTCGGCAACGAGATCCACGTCGCCGACGCGGCGAGCGTCGCCGCGGTCGACGATTTCGTCGGCGGCTTCATCGCCTCGGAGGCGCGGATCGTCAACGTCCTCGCTGCCGCCGAACACGACGACAGCGTGATCGTGCAGGCCTGCGCCGCCGTCTTGCACCTGTTTTCCGAATCGCCCGCCGGGCCGGTCAATGCGCGGCCGCACCTGGCGCGCGCCGCGGCATCGAAGATCGCGGCCAGCGACCGCGAGCGGCGCTTCGCGCGCGCGGTGCAGGCCTGGTGCGACGACGACATCGGCAGCGCGATCGAGCTGCTCGAAGCGTTGTTGCGCGACCATCCGCGCGACCTCGCGTCGCTCAAGCTCGTGCAGGAATTCCACTTCAACCTCGGCGACGCGCGGTCCATGCTGCGCGTTGCCCTCGGCTCGCAGGCGGCGGCGGCGGACGTGCCGTATCTGCACGGCATGACGGCCTTCGGTCACGAGCAGTGCCACGAGATGCGGCAGGCCGAGCAGGCGGCGCGGCGCGCGATCGCGATGCAGGAGAAGGAGCCCTGGGCGCACCATGCGCTGGCGCACGTCATGCTGACCGAAGGCCGGATCGCCGAAGGGCGCGCCTTCATGCAGGAGATGAGCCGGCTCTGGGTCGGCCTCAACTCGTTCATGGAGACGCACAACTGGTGGCACCTCGCGCTCTTCGCGCTCGAGCAGGGCGACGACGCGGCGGTGCTCGCGCTGTACGACGACCACGTCTGGGGCGTGTGCAAGGAGTACTCGCAGGACCAGATCGGCGCCGTTTCGCTGCTCGCCCGGCTCGAACTCGCCGGCGTCGATGTCGGCGAGCGCTGGCAGGACGTAGCCGACCATCTCGCGGCGCGCACCCACGACCAGGTGCAGCCGTTTCTCGACATGCAATACCTGTACGGCCTGGCGCGCGCCGGGCGGTCCGAGGCCGACGCGCTGCTGCGCGCGGTCGAGGACTTCGCGCCGCGCGCGCCCGCGCTCACGCGCGAGGCCTGGCAAGGCGTTGCGGTGCCGGCCTGCCGTGGCCTGCTCGCGCATGCGCGAGGCGACTACGCGCGCGCCGCGGAAGCGATGGTCCAGGCCCGGCCGCGCCTGCAGACGATAGGCGGCAGCCACGCCCAGCGCGATCTGTTCGAGCAGATTCTGATCGACGCGCTGCTGCGCTCGGGCCAGCATGGACCCGCCCGCGCGCTGCTCGAGCCGCAGCTCGCGGCATCGCCGCATTCGATTCGCCTGCAGCGGTGCCTCGCGCAGGCGGCAGGCTGAGGGCGCGCAAGCGGGTTCTCTGCCGTGGCGGCGCGGGCCGCGCCGATGAAGGCGGGGCGGGGTCGGGTTTATCGCCCGCCGTGCAAGCACCGGGCGTTCTGGTCGAGAATGCGACCCTTGCGCGGAGTCACGCCAGCAAAAGGGACAGGCAAAGATCTTGGAGGCCGATTCGAAGAACGGTCTGCCTTTGCGCACCGGGAGCGAACCCGGGGCGTGGGGCAACGGATGCAGGCGGCGCGCGGCACGGGCTGCCCTGCGGCTTCGCCGCGCGGGCACGCCCTGTCTGGCTGCCGCCGCGCTGGTGTCGGGCTGCGTCGTCGGGCCCGACTTCGTCGCGCCCGAGGCACCGACGGTGCCGGACCCGGCGCGCAGCTATTCGGCCGCGCCGCTGCCGGCGCGGACCGCGAGCGCGCCGGGCGCCGCCGGCGCGGCGCAGGAGTTCGGTCTCGGTCAGGATGTGCCGGCGCTGTGGTGGCAACTCTTCGGGTCGCCCGCGCTCGACGAGCTGATCCGCTCGGCGCTTGCCCACAGCCCGACGCTCGCTTCGGCGCAGGCCGCACTGCGCCAGTCGCAGGAGTTGTACGCAGCGGGCAGCGGCCAGCTCTACCCGCAGCTCAGCGCCGGTCTGAAGGGCCAGCGCGCGAGGTTCTCCGCGTTCACCAACCCGCCCGACGGCGGCATCTTCAGCCTCTACAACGCGTCGGTCGACGTGAGCTACACACTCGACGCATTCGGCGCGACGCGGCGCGGGCTCGAGGGCCTGCAGGCGCAGACCGACGCCCAGCGCTTCCAGGTCACGGCGACCTACCTGAGCCTGACCGCGAACATCGTGACGACCGCGATCCAGGAGGCGTCGCTGCGCGCGCAGCTGCAGGCGACGCACGAGATCATCGCCTCGCAGTCGCGCGCGCTCGAGATCGTGCGCCGGCAGGCCGAGCTCGGCGCGATCGCGCAGCAGCCGGTGCTCGCCCAGCAGACGCAGCTGGCGCAGACGCAGGCGGGCGTGCCGGCGCTGGAGAAGGCGCTCGGCCAGACGCGCCATCAGCTCGCGCTGCTCGCCGGACGGCTGCCGGGTGAAGGCGGCCTGCCCGAGTTCACGCTCGATTCGCTGCATCTGCCGCGCGAACTGCCGGTGAGCCTGCCGTCGGCGCTCGTTCGCCAGCGGCCCGACATCCAGGCCAGCGAGGCGCTGCTGCACGCGGCGAGCGCGCAGGTCGGCGTCGCGACGGCCAACCTCTATCCGCAGATCACGCTGTCGGCGAGCGCGGGCTTCATCGGCCTCGGCCTCGGCGATGTGTTCTCCGGCAGCAGCCCGGTGTGGTCGATCGGCGGCCAGCTGCTCGCGCCGATCTTCAACGGCGGCACGCTGCAGGCGCAAAAGCGCGCCGCCGAGGCGGCCTACGACCAGGCGCGCGGCGAGTACCAGCAGACCGTGCTCGCCGCCTTTCGCAATGTGGCCGACGCACTGCGCGCGATCGAGAGCGACGCCGTCGCGCTCGGGGCCCAGGTCCACGCCGCCGATCTGGCGCGCCAGTCGCTCGAACTCGTCGACCGCCAGTACGCACTCGGCGCGCTCGATCTGCTGCAGCTGCTCGATGCCCAGCTTGCGGTGCAGCAGACGCGCATCGCGCTGGTGCAGGCGCAGGCGGCGCGCTTTGCCGACAGCGCCGCATTGCTGCAGGCGCTCGGCGGCGGCTGGTGGAATCGCGAACCCCTCGAGCTGTCGAGCGGGCCGGCCGCCTTCGCGTCGGCCGCATCGCAGCCCTCGCCGGGCGTTCGCCGCGCGCCGCAACCCGAGGCCCGGCCGGCCGATACCGCAGGGAAGTAATCGATGGCTACGACAAGAAAAGCGAGCACGCGCAAGCGCCTGTTGATCATGTTCGGCCTCGTGCTGCTGCTGGTGGCGGTGCTCGGCCTGTTGAAATTCCTGCAGATCCGCAAGCTGATCGCCAGCATCCCGAAGCCGCAGCCGCAGGTCGTGACCGCGCTCGAAGTGAAGCAGGAATCGTGGCAGCCGCAGCTCGATGCGGTCGGCTCGCTGGTCGCGGTGCGCGGCGTGAGCCTGGCCGGCGAGGTCGCCGGCCTGGTGCGCGAAGTGCGGTTCGTCTCCGGGCAGGACGTGAAGGCCGGCGCCGTGCTCGTGCAGCTCAATGCCGACGCCGATATCGCGCAGGCCGCTTCGCTGCAGGCGGCGGTCGACCTTGCGGCCTCGGTGCTCGCACGCAACAAGCTGCAGTTGCAGGCAAAGGCGGTCAGCCAGGCGCAGATCGACGCCGACGAGGCCAACCTGCGCGCGGCGCGCGCCAACCTCGCGCAGCAGCAGGCATTGATCGCGAAGAAGACGATCCGTGCGCCGTTCGCCGGCCGCCTCGGCATCAGCACCGTCGCGCGTGGGCAGTACTTGAACGCGGGCGACAAGATCGTCACGCTGCAAGCGCTGGACCCGATCAACGTCGATTTCAGCCTGCCGCAACGCGAGCTGGCGCAGGTCGCGATCGGACAGCACGTGCGGCTTTCGAACGACGCCGGCGCGAGCGTGGAAGGAAAAATCACTGCGATCAGCCCGCTGGTCGATGCGAACACGCGCAATGCGCAGCTGCGGGCGACGGTGGCAAATCCGAAGCAGGCGCTGCTGCCGGGCATGTTCGCGCGCGTCGCGATCGAAAGCGGCGAGGCCAGGCCCTATCTGACGCTGCCGCAGACGGCGATCACTTTCAACCCGTACGGCTCGACGGTCTTCGTCGTCGAGGGCGGCGACAAGCCGACCGCCAAACAGGTCTTCGTCACGACCGGGCCGACGCGCGGCGACCAGGTCGCGGTGCTCACCGGCATCGAGGCCGGCCAGAAGATCGTCACCAGCGGCCAGCTCAAGCTGAAGAACGGCACCGAGGTGAAGATCGACAACCGCGTCCAGCCGGCCAACGAGCCGAACCCGAGGCCGCAGGAGAAGTAGGGCCTCGCGATGAAGTTCACCGACATCTTCATCCGCCGGCCGGTGCTGGCGATGGCGCTCAGCCTGCTGCTGCTCGCGCTCGGGCTGCGCTCGCTGTACAGCCTGCCGGTGAACCAGTTTCCGCATACCGAGAATGCGGTCGTCACCGTCAGCACGACCTATTTCGGCGCCGACGCGCAGACCATCGCCGGCTTCATCACGCAGCCGCTGGAGGCGGCGATCGCACAGGCCCAGGGCATCGACTATCTGTCGTCGTCGAGCACCTCGGGCGTATCGACGATCACCGCCACGCTGCGCCTGAACTACGACTCGAACCGCGCGCTCACCGAGATCAACACCCAGGTCAACTCGGTGCGCAACCAGTTGCCGCCGCAGGCGCAGGTGCCGGTGCTGACGGTGCAGATCGGGCAGACGGTGGACGCGATGTATATCGGCTTCTACAGCGACGAACTGCCGAGCAACAACATCACCGACTATCTGCTGCGCGTCGTCAAGCCCAAGCTCGACGCGGTCCAGGGCGTGCAGACGGCCGAGATCCTCGGCGCGCGCAACTTCGCGCTGCGCGCCTGGCTGGACGCCGGCAAGATGGCCGCGTTCAACGTCACCGCGGCCGACGTGAGCGCGGCGCTCGCCGCGAACAACTACCTCGCCGCGCTCGGCGCGACCAAGGGCCAGATGGTGTCGGTCCCGCTCGCCGCCGGGACCGACCTGCATACGGTCGAGGAATTCAAGCAGCTGATCGTCAAGCAAAGCGGCGGCGCGCTGGTGCGGCTGCAGGACGTGGCCCACGTCACGCTCGGTTCGGAGACCTACGATTTCAACGTCGCCTTCAACGGCAAGCGCTCGGTCTTCATCGGCATCAAGGCGGCGCCCGACGCCAATATCCTCGATGTGGCCAGGCGCGTGCGAACGGTCTTCCCCGAAATCCAGCAGCAGTTGCCGGCGGGCCTGAAAGGCGAGATCGTCTACGACTCGACCGAGTTCATCGACAGCTCGATCCAGGAGGTGGTCAAGACCCTCGTCGAGGCGCTCTTGATCGTCATGGTCGTGATCTACCTCTTCCTCGGCAGCCTGCGCGCGGTCGCGGTGCCGGTGGTCGCGATGCCGCTGAGCCTGATCGGCGCGTTCTTCGTCATGCTCGTGCTCGGCTATTCGATCAACCTGCTGACGCTGCTCGCGCTCGTGCTCGCGATCGGGCTCGTCGTCGACGACGCGATCATCGTCGTCGAGAACGTCGACCGCCACATGAAGGAAGGCAAGTCGCCGATGGACGCGGCGCTCGTCGGCGCGCGCGAACTCGGCGGGCCGATCGTCGCGATGACGGCCGTGCTGATCGCGGTCTACGTGCCGATCGGCTTCCAGGGCGGGCTGACCGGCGCCCTCTTCACCGAGTTCGCCTTCACCCTCGCCGGCGCGGTGACGGTCTCGGGCCTGATCGCGCTGACGCTGTCGCCGATGATGGCGTCGCGCATCTTCCGGGCCGAGCAGGACGAGGGCCGCTTCGTCAAGGCGATCGATCGCGTCTTCGACAAGGTGCACAACGCCTATCTGCGGACGCTGCATTCGGTGCTCGACACCTGGGTCGTGCTGGTCGTGATGGGCGTGCTGCTGATCGCCGCCGCCGGCGTGATGTTCAAGATGTCGAAGGCCGAACTCGCGCCGGAGGAGGACCAGGGCATCGTCGGCGGCCTCGTCGTTGGGCCGTCGACCGCGACGACGCAGCAGATGCAGACCTACTCGGAGCAGATCTTCGAGGTCGCCCGCACGCTGCCCGAGTACGAGCAGATGTTCCAGCTCACCGGCGTGCCGACCGTCAACCAGGGTTTCACCGGCGTCGTCTTCAAGTCCTGGGGTGAGCGCACGCGCAGCGCCCACGAGCTGCAGCAGGTGCTGCAGGCGGGCTGGAACAATATCGCCGGGGCGCGCGTCGCGGCGTTCCAGTTTCCGGCGCTGCCCGGCTCGTCGGGGCTGCCTGTGCAGTTCGTCATCACGACGACCGAACCCTTCGAGAACCTCGACAGCGTCGCCCAGCAGGTGCTCGCGAAGGCGAATGCGGCGCACCTGTTCTATTTCTCCGACACCGACTTGAAGATCGACAAGCCGCAGGCGACGCTTGCCGTCGACCGCGACATGATCGGCGCGCTCGGGCTGACGCAGCAGCAGGTGGGCGGGACGCTCGGCGCCGCGCTCGGCGGCGGCTACGTCAACTACTTCTCGATCGCCGGCCGCTCGTACAAGGTGATTCCGCAGGTGCTGCAGGTCGATCGGCTGAACCCGTCGGACGTGCTCGGCTATCACCTCGGGACGCCCGAAGGCGGCGTCATCGCGGCGAGCACCTTCGCGCACCTGACGCATCAAGTCGTACCCGAATCGATCAGCCACTTCCAGCAGCTCAATTCGGTGACGATCTCGGGCGTCTCGGGCCAGTCGCAGGGCGACGTGCTCGCCTTCCTTCGCAATGCGCTCGACGAGGTCGCGCCGAGCGGCTACAGCGTCGACTACTCGGGCCTGTCGCGCCAGTTCATGCAGGAATCGGGCGGCTTCGCGCTCACGTTCGCGTTCGCGCTGATCATCGTCTTCCTCTCGCTGGCGGCGCTCTTCGAGAGCTTTCGCGACCCGGTCGTGATCCTGGTGTCGGTGCCGCTGGCGCTCTTTGGCGCGCTGATCTTCATCTTCCTCGATTTCGCGTCGGTCAATATCTATACCGAGGTCGGCCTCGTCACGCTGATGGGGCTGATCAGCAAGCACGGCATCCTGATCGTCGAATTCGCCAACCAGTCGCAGCGCGAGGGCAAGACCAAGCGCGAGGCGATCGAGCACGCCTGCAGCGTGCGGCTGCGGCCGATCCTGATGACGACCGCGGCGATGGTCTTCGGCGTCGTACCGCTCGTCATCGCGTCGGGCGCGGGCGCCGCCGGCCGCCAGGCGATGGGCATCGTCATCTGCAGCGGCATGGCGATCGGCACGCTCTTCACCCTCTTCGTCGTGCCGGCGATGTACATGTTCATCGGCAGCGACCATGCGCGCGAGTCGGGCGATGGTTCCGAGCCGCTCCCCGCGCCGGGCGGCGCGCAGCCGGCCGCTTGACGCGCGCAGCGCGGTTCGCGCCTCAGCGTCCGCGCCCCAGCGCACGCAGCGCCAGTTCGGTGCGGCTGTGCGCGTGCAGCTTGTCCATGATGCGGCTGACGTAGTTCTTCACCGTGCCTTCGGCCAGAAAGACGGCGTCCGCGATCTGCTTGTTGCTCTTGCCGAGCGCGATCAGGCCGAGCACCCGCGCTTCCTTCTCCGTCAAGGCTTCGTCGCCGGGCCGGGAGGGCGGCGCCGTGTCCGCGCCCGCCGCACCAGCGGCCGCATGCGGCGGCGCCAGCTCGCGCAACTGCTCGATCACCTTGCGCGCGATCGGCGGCGACAGCCGCGACTCGCCGCGCTGCACGCAGCGGATCGTCTCCAGCAGCTCGTCCACCGAGGCGTCCTTGAGCAAGTAGGCATGCGCGCCGGCGCGGATCGCCTCGAAGACCCGCTCGTCGTCGTCGAAGGTGGTCAGCACGACGACGCGCGTCGCGGGCAGCCGCACGGTGATCTCGCGCGTCGCGGCGACGCCGCCGGTGCGTGGCATCTGCAGGTCCATCAGCACGACGTCGGGGCGCTTCGCGAGGGCCATCTCGACCGCCTGAGCGCCGTCGGCGGCTTCGCCGACGATATCGATGCCGGCTTCGCCCGCGAGCATCATCGACAGGCCGCGCCGGATCAGCGCCTGGTCGTCCACGATCAGCAGCCGCAGCGTGCGCGGCCCGTCGTCGGCGTTCAAAATGCCCATATGCACTCCATGATCGGCCCTCGCGCCGGCCGGCCGGGCCCGCCGCGAATGCGGCCGCAGCTTCGCGCGGGCGCCGCATCGAGCTTAGCCGAGTGGCGATTCGGATGGTCCCCGAACGGACATTGCATCGTTGCCGGCGCGCGCGGCGACGAGCCCGTCGCCCGGCCGCCCGAAGACGGGCTCGCTCCCCC
>CALMIL010000076.1 GCA_937864005.1 uncultured Burkholderiales bacterium | reverse complement strand
GCGTGCGCGATGACGAGCGCCTGCATCGCCATCGTGTTCTCCTCCATCAGATAGCTGATGCAGGGGTTGGAATTGATGACGATCTCGTAGGCCAGGCCCATGTGGCCGCGGCGGTAGTTCTTCTCGGTCGAGATGAACTCCTTGCCGTAGCTCCAGTGGCGATAGTTCACCGGCATGCCGACCGACGCATAGGCGTCCATCATCTGCTCGGCGGTGATGATCTCGAGCTGGTTCGGATAGGTATCGAGGCCGTAGCGCTCGGCCGTCGCGCGGATCGCGTCGTGGTAGCGCTCGATCAGCTCGAACGACCAGTCGCTCGGCGCGGGCAGCGGTGCGCCCGGCCGCGACGGCGCGGGCAGCGGCGCCTGCAAGGCGATGCGCGCGGGCTTGCGTCGCTCGTTCGGGAACGGCGCCGAGGCGTCGTTGATGCGGCGGTCGGGAGTCGCGGTGGTCACAGCAGAGCCTCCGCGCCGCTGGTATTCGCGCGAGCCGGCGTTGATGCGGCGTGGCGGGGCTTCATGCGGCGCCTCGCCGCATTCGCTCGCTTCGATCCCCGCTGCGCGGGGCTCCTCTCTCGCGTCTCATGCGGCGGCACTCTCCTTCTTGAACAGTTCGCGAAAGACCGGATAGATCTGCGCCGCCTCGGTCACCTTGCGCATCGCGAAGTGGCGCACTTCGGCGGCGAGCAGCGCGTATTCGTCCCACAGGTTCTGCTCTTCCTCGGCGACCTGGAGATACGCGTAGTAGCGGCACATCGGCAGCAAGTGTTCGGCGAGCAGGCTGCGGCAGCGGCCGCTGTCGTGGTGCCAGTTGTCGCCGTCGCTTGCCTGGGCGCCATAGATGTTCCATTCGTTGCGCGGATAGCGCGCGCGCGCGATATCGTTCATCAGTTCGAGCGCGCTCGAGACGACGGTGCCGCCGGTCTCGGTGCTGTGGAAGAAGTTCTGCTCGTCGACTTCCTGCGCCTGCGTGTGGTGGCGGATGAAGACGATATCGATGCGTTCGTAGTGGCGGGTGAGGAAGAGATAGAGCAGGATGAAGAAGCGTTTCGCGAGGTCCTTGCGCGATTCGTCCATCGAGCCCGAGACGTCCATCAGGCAGAACATCACCGCCTTCGCGCTCGGCACCGGCACCCGCACGCGGTTGCGAAAGCGCAGGTCGATCGGGTCGAGGTAGGGGATGCGGTCGAGCCGTGCGCGCAGATCGGCGATCTCCTGCTGCAGCGCCTCGATCTCGGCCGCGCTGGCGTGAACGTCGCCCAGCAACGTTTCGAGCCGCGCCTCGAGCTCGCGCAGTTCGCGCCGCGAGCCGGTGCCGAGCGCGAGGCGGCGGCCGAGCGCGCCGCGCATCGAGCGCAGCACGTGCAGGTTGCTCGGGTTGCCGTCGCTCGTCAGGCCCGCGCGGTGCGTCTTGTATTCGGGCACGTCGGCGAGCTGCGTGCGTTCGAGGTTGGGCAGCGCGAGGTCGTCGAAGAAGACCTGCATGAACTCCTCCTTCGTCAGGTGGAAGACGAAGTCGTCGTCACCCTCGCCGGAGTCGCTCGCCTGGCCGCGGCCGGCGCCGCCCGCGCCGCCCTTGGGCCGTGCGATGCGGTCGCCCTGCAGATAGTCCTTGTTGCCCGGATGCACGCGCTCGCGCTTGCCGCCGCTGCCGTGGCCGAAGATCGGCTCGGCGATATCCCGCTTCGGAATGCGGATGTCCTCGCCCTTCTCGATCTCGCGGATGCCGCGGCCGTCGACGGCGCGCTTCACCGCCTCGCGGATCTGATCGCGATGCCGGCGCAGGAAGCGTTCGCGGTTGCCGATCGACTTGTTCTTGCCGGCGAGCCTGCGGTCGATGATCTGCTGGCGCATGTCAGGCCCCCCCCCGAAGCGCCTTCGGCGCTCCCCCCCAGGGGGGCGCCGCCAGCGGACCGGCAAAGCCGGATCCGCGGCGTCCGCTCGAAACGC
Organism: uncultured Burkholderiales bacterium; assembly: GCA_937864005.1. Taxonomy (GTDB): domain Bacteria; phylum Pseudomonadota; class Gammaproteobacteria; order Burkholderiales; family Burkholderiaceae_C; genus CAIKUF01. Next base: position 7,662 of record CALMIL010000076.1, on the reverse strand, counting down.
TGGCCGGGCTTGGCCGGCACGGGATGATCTGGCGACTCAGCATCAACTGCTCTTCCTGACCCGCAGGTACCACTCGCACAGCAGGCGCACCTGCTTGGGCGTGTAGCCCTTGTCGACCATGCGCGTCACGAAGTCCTCGTGCTTCTTCGCCTCGTCGGCGCTCGCCTTGGCGTTGAAGCTGATGACGGGCAGCAACTCCTCGGTATTCGAGAACATCTTCTTCTCGATCACCGTGCGCAGCTTCTCGTAGCTCGTCCAGGCCGGGTTGTTGCCGGCGTTGTTGGCGCGCGCGCGCAGCACGAAGTTGACGATCTCGTTGCGGAAGTCCTTCGGGTTGGCGATGCCGGCGGGCTTCTCGATCTTCTCGAGCTCGGCGTTCAGCGACGACCGGTCGAACACCTCGCCGGTGTCGGTGTCGCGGTACTCGTGGTCCTGGATCCAGTAGTCGGCGTAGGTCACGTAGCGGTCGAAGATATTCTGGCCGTACTCGCTGTAGCTCTCGAGGTAGGCGGTCTGGATCTCCTTGCCGATGAACTCGGCGTAGCGCACCGCGAGATGCTCCTTGATGAAGGCGAGATATTTCTGCTCGGTCTCGGCCGGGAACTGCTCGCGCTCGATCTGCTGCTCGAGCACGTACATCAGGTGCACCGGGTTGGCGGCGACCTCGGTGCTGTCGAAGTTGAAGACCTTGGAGAGGATCTTGAACGCGAAGCGCGTCGAGACGCCGCTCATGCCCTCGTCGACGCCGGCGTAGTCGCGATACTCCTGGTAGCTCTTCGCGCGCGGGTCGGTGTCCTTCAGGTTCTCGCCGTCGTAGACGAGCATCTTCGAGTAGAGCGACGAGTTCTCCGGCTCCTTCAGGCGCGTCAGGATCGCGAACTGGCTCATCATCTTCAAGGTGCCGGGCGCGCAGGTGGCATCCGACAGCGACGAGTGGCGCAGCAGCTTCTCGTAGATCTTGATCTCCTCCGAGACGCGCAGGCAGTACGGAATCTTGACGATATAGATGCGGTCGAGGAAGGCCTCGTTATTCTTGTTGTTGCGAAACGCCTTCCACTCGCTCTCGTTGCTGTGGGCGAGCACGATGCCGTCGAACGGGATCGCGCCGAAGCCTTCGGTGCCCTTGAAGTTGCCCTCCTGCGTTGCCGTCAGCAATGGATGCAGCACCTTGATCGGCGCCTTGAACATCTCGACGAACTCGAGCAGCCCCTGATTGGCCAGGCACAGACCGCCGGAGTAGCTGTAGGCGTCCGGGTCATCCTGCGAATAGGACTCGAGCTTCCTGATGTCGACCTTGCCGACGAGCGCCGAGATGTCCTGATTGTTCTCGTCCCCCGGCTCGGTCTTGGAGATGCCGATCTGCTTGAGCATCGACGGGTAGCGGCGGACGACCTTGAACCTGCGGATGTCGCCGCCGAACTCGTCGAGCCGTTTGACGGCCCACGGCGACAGGATGCGGTTGAGATAGCGCTGCGGGATGCCGTATTCCTTCTCGAGGATCGCGCCGTCCTCGGCCGCGTCGAAGAGACCGAGCGGCGATTCGTTGACCGGCGAGCCCTTGAGTGCGAAGAACGGCACGTCCTGCATCAACTGCTTCAGGCGCTCGGCGATCGAACTCTTGCCACCGCCGACCGGGCCGAGCAGATAGAGGATCTGCTTGCGCTCCTCGAGGCCCTGCGCCGCATGGCGGAAATAGGAGACGACCTGCTCGATCGAGTCCTCCATGCCGTAGAACTCGGCGAAGGCGGGGTAGATCTTGATCAGCTTGTTGGCGAAGATGCGCGACAGGCGCGGGTCGTTGCGCGTGTCGATGGTCTGCGGCTCGCCGATCGCCTTCAACATGCGCTCGGCGGCGGTGGCGTAGGCGAGCGGGTTGCGCTTGCACTCGGCGAGATACTCTTCGAGTGAAAGCTCCTCTTCTCGGGTGCGCTCGTAGCGCGCCGCGAAATTGCTGATGACGTCCATGCTGATCTCCTCGCATTCCGGGAGAGGCGGCGGCGGGGAGGACACCCCGCTGCCACCTGGGAAGTTCTGATGAAGTCCCGCCCCGGCGGCGCCGGGCTCCATCAGAGCTTTCCTTTCGATCAGCGATGTCTCTGTTCAATCAGCTTCGGCCATTTGCGTCGACCGCAAAGTCCAAGAAGAAGGTGATTTGCCCTCTTGTTGGCGGTCGTCGCGCGAATCGACATGCTCACAAGCATGCACTTCGTATCCCGTCGTGTCACCCCCTCTTTGAGGGAGCGACCCATGGAAGTCATGCGAAGTTCCACATCTGTTGCGCAGACAACGCACTACACGCGCGCGGGTTGACAGAGGTGGCGCGCAAAGCATCGATTGCCGCGTGCGAGCCGGCCGCCGGCGTCGTGCCAGGTGAGATCATGCGCCGATGAATCGAAACCTCCTGCTGCTCACACTGTGCCAAGGTCTGTTTCTGACCAACAACGTCGTCTTCATCGCCATCAACGGCCTTGTGGGCTTGTCGCTCGCACCGCGCGCCTGGATGGCGACGCTGCCGATCACCGGCTATGTCGTGGGCAGCGCGCTGTCGACGATGCTCGTGGTGCGGCTTCAGACGCGCTTCGGGCGCAAGCGCTCGTTCCAGACCGGCCTTGCGGTCGCCGTCGGCTCGGCAGCGCTCGCAGCGTATGCCGCATACAGCGCCAGCTTCGGCCTGCTGGTACTGGCAACCGTCGTTGCCGGTTTCTACGCCGCGAACGCGTCGCTCTACCGCTTCGCCGGGCCCGAGCTCGTCGCGCCATCGTTTCGAGAGCGTGCGATCTCGCTCGTGCTCGCGGGCGGCATCGTCGGCGGCGTCGTCGGGCCGAATCTGGCGAATGCGACGCGAGGATGGCTGGCGCGGCCTTTCGTCGGCGCCTATCTTGCGCTGATCGCCGTCGCGCTACTGTCGCTGCTCGCGCTGTCGTTCATCCGCTTTCCGCCGCACGCGCCGCCGAACCCGGGCGCGAGCCGGGGGCGTCCGCTGCGCGAACTCGCGCGACAGCCGGTTTTCCTCGTCGCCATCGCGGCGTCCGCGCTCGGCTACGGCGTGATGAACCTGCTGATGGCCGCGACGCCGATCGCGATGGCGCAGCACGGCCATGCGTTCGACAGCACCGCGTTCGTTCTCGAATGGCATGTGCTCGGCATGTTCGCCCCCGGCTTCTTCACCGGCCATCTGATCCGCCGTTTCGGCGAGCTGCCGGTCATGATGACCGGCGCGCTGCTGAACTTCGTCTGCGTCGGGGTTGCGCTCAGCGGGGTCGAGCTGATGCAGTTCGTCACGGCGCTCTTCCTGCTGGGCGTCGGCTGGAACTTTCTTTACGTCGGCGGGACGACGCTCTTTACCGCCGCGTACAAGCCGGCAGAGAAGATTCGCGCTCAGGGCACGATGGATCTGTGTGTTTTCTCGACGATGGCAGCGAGTTCGTTCGCCTCCGGCGCGCTGATCACGAGTCAAGGCTGGGCGTGGCTCAATCTGGGCTCGCTCGTTCCGCTTGCCATCGTGAGCGCCGCACTCGTCTGGATGGGCGTGCAGCGCCGCGCGCAGGCAGCCGTCGCATCGTGATCGAACCCGCGCGGCGGGTGATCTTCAGCGCGGCTCGCGCAGCCTGGCGATCAGTGCATCGAGTTCGTCGAGCGATCCGAAGTTGATCGCTACCTCGCCCTGCTCGCCGCGCTGGGTCTTCTTCTTGACGCGGATCTCGACCTTCGCGGTGAGCAGGTCGGAAAGCTCCTCTTCGAGCCTGGCCACGTCGCGCGACTTCGCCTGCCGCACACGCAGCAGCGGCCGCTGGCGACCATTGCCGGCATGTCGTGCAACGAGCTTTTCGGCCTCCCGAACGCTCAGGCGGCGGGCGACGATTTCGCTCGCCTGCGTGATCTGATCGGCCTTGTCGAGCGCGAGCAGGGCGCGCGCATGGCCCATATCCAGGTCGCCGGCGGTCAGCATCTGCTGCACCGGTTCGGCAAGACTCAGCAGCCGCAGCAGGTTGCTCGCCGCGGGGCGGGAGCGGCCGACGGCCTTGGCCGCCTCTTCATGAGTGAGCCCGAACTCCTGCGTCAACCTTTGAAGGCCCTGCGCTTCTTCGAGCGGGTTGAGATCTTCGCGCTGGATATTCTCGATCAGCGCCATGATCGCGGCGGCCTCGTCGGGGACGTCCTTGACGAGCACCGGGATCGCATCGAGCCCGGCCAGCGACGCGGCACGAAAGCGGCGCTCGCCGGCGATGATCTCGTAGCGTCCGCCGGTCAGCGGCCGCACCAGGACGGGCTGCATCACACCCTGGCTCTTGATGCTTTCGGCCAGCTCGTAGAGCGCGCCTTCGTCCATCCGGGTGCGCGGCTGGTAGCGGCCGGGCTGCAGCTGGGCGAGCGCGAGCATCGTCGGCGCGTCGTTGCCGGTTCCGCCGTCCGCGGCATCCTTCACGCGCGGGCCGAGCAGCGCCTCGAGACCGAGGCCGAGGCCCTTGGGTTTCTTCGTCACCATGCGGCGATTGTCGGCGATCGGTGCGCCGCTTCGCTGCCGCGGCGGCGCGCGATGCAAGGCGATGCCTTATGCTGCGACTTCATGCGAATAGCGACGCGGGGTTCGAGATGACGCACAAGGTTTTCGTCGACGGTCAGGAAGGCACGACCGGACTGCGCATCCACGAGTATCTTGCACAGCGCGCCGATATCGAGGTGCTGAGCATCGACTCCGAACGCCGCAAGGACGCGGCAGAGCGCGCCCGGTTGCTCAACGCAGCGGACGTGGCCTTTCTGTGCCTGCCCGACGCCGCCGCGCGCGAGGCGGCCTCGCTCGTGACGAATCCGCGCACCTGCCTGATCGATGCCAGCACGGCGCACCGCACGGCGCCGGACTGGGTATTCGGCCTGCCGGAGCTGGCACCCGGACAGCGCGAACGCATCCGCGACGCGACGCGGATCGCCAATCCGGGCTGCCACGCGAGCTCGTTCATCCTGCTGCTGCGGCCGCTGGTGGATGCCGACATCGTTTCACCGGAGCTGCCGATCTCGGCGACGTCGATCACCGGCTACTCGGGCGGCGGCAAGAAGATGATCGAGCAGTACGAGCGCGGCGCCGACCCGTTGCTTGCCGCGCCGCGGCCGTATGGCCTGTCGCTCGCGCACAAGCACATCCCGGAGATGCTGGCGCATACCGGGCTGCGCATGAGGCCGCTCTTCATGCCGATCGTCGGCGGCTTCTACAAGGGGCTCGCGGTGTCGGTGCCGCTGCATTTCAGCCAGCTGGCGTCGGGAACCGACGGCCGTGCGATCCAGCGCGCGTTCGAGCAGCGCTACGCCGGTGAGCGCTTCATCCGCGTCATGCCGATGTCGGATCCGGCGACGCTCGAGAGCGGCTTCTTCGACGTGATGGGCTCCAACGATACGAACCGCGTCGACATCTTCGTCTTCGTGAGTGACAGCCAGGCGATCCTGATCGCGCGCCTGGACAACCTCGGCAAGGGCGCGAGCGGCGCCGCAGTGCAGGCGATGAACGTGCATCTCGGGGTGGACGAGGGCCTCGGGCTGTAGGCGCCCGCGCTGCCTGTCGTTCACGTCGGCGCCCGGGCCCGGCAGTGATACGCGTAGGCGTTGGCGAACCCGAGGCGCGCATAGACGCCGCGCGCGGCGTGATTGCCGGCATCGACCTGAAGGTAGGCTGTTCGCGCACCCAGGTCGTGCGCCAGCCGCAGCAGGCGCGCGCACAGGGCTCGCGCCAGGCCTTGGCGGCGCGCTTCCGGGGCGGTGAAGACGTCGTACAGCCCGACGATCGTCCCTTCGAGCGCGAACTGGCCGCAGGCGACAACGCGCCCGTCGCGCTCGTGCACGAATCCGCGACACGGAACCGGCGACAGCCGCAACCGCTGGGCGTGCGCCTCGACCTGGTCGGCGGGCGTGCCGCGCAGGGCGCCGACGGCGCGCGCGTACTCGTCGCCGGAGACGGCGCGCAGCGGTAGCGGGGCCGGGTCGGCGATGGCGTCGAGCCCGCGCCGCCACATCACCCGCGTGTCGTCGAATGCGGCCAACCCGGCCGCGCCGAGCACGGCGTCGAGGTCGGCCGGCTCGGCGAACGGCGTGACGCGAAAGATCATTGGCAGCCCGGCGTCGGCATAGGCCTGCTCGCACAGCGCCAGCTTGTCGGCGAGCGCCATCCGGCCGGCGCAGATCGGGTTGATGCAGCGCGCGCGCTTGGCCTTGCCGGGCGAAAAGCGCAGCACCCAGCCGTCGAGCACGCGCTGTTGCGGCGGGGCGCTCGCGTTCAGGCCCGCATCCTCGATGCGCCGGCACAGGCTTTCTACGCGCGGGTCCATGCGCGCACCGCTACATCGCGCCCATGCGCCCGACCATCTCGGCGGCGAACGCCTTGAACGCGAGCGCGCCCTTGGATGCCGGGTCGAAGACGACGCCCGGCAGGCCGTAGCTCGGTGCTTCGGCGAGCCGCACATTGCGCGGAATGACGGCGTCGAAGACCTTGTCGCCGAAGTGCGACTTGAGTTGGTCGCTGACCTGCTGCTGCAAGGTGATGCGGGCATCGAACATGACGCGCAGCAAGCCGATGATCTGCAGATCGGGGTTCAGGTTCGCGTGCACCTGCTTGATCGTGTTGACGAGATCGGAGAGTCCTTCGAGGGCGAAGTACTCGCACTGCATCGGCACGACGACGCCGTGTGCGGCGCACAGGCCGTTGAGCGTCAGCAGGTTCAGCGACGGCGGGCAGTCGATGAGGACGAAGTCGTAGGCGGCGTCGACCGCCGAGAGTGCGTTCTTCAGCCGCTTCTCGCGCCGCTCCAGGCCGACAAGCTCGACTTCGGCGCCGGCGAGTTCGCGGTTCGCGCCGAGCAGGTCGAAGCCGCCGCGCTGGCTCGGTACGCGCGCCTCGGCGATGCTGGCGCTCTCGATCAGGACGTCGTAGACGCTCAATGTAAGTGAGCGCTTGTCAACACCGGAGCCCATGGTGGCGTTACCCTGCGGGTCGAGATCGACGACGAGTACGCGCTGACCGAGTTGGGCAAGCCCGGCAGCGAGGTTGACGGTCGTCGTCGTCTTGCCGACGCCGCCCTTCTGATTCGCGATGCAGAATATTCTCGCCATCGTTCAGTTGCTCGCGAGTCGGATGCCGAAGCCGACGAGGAAGACGCCGGCAAGTCGCTCCATCCAGCGCGCCAGCCGGCGGTGCGCCTTCATTTGCGTGGCCACGACCCGGGCAAAGGCGGACAGCGTCAGGCAATAGACCGCGGTCAGCGCGGCGATCGTCGCCGCCATGGCAACGAAGGTGAGCCCGCCGCGGTGCGTCGCCGGGTCGATGAAGAGCGGGAAGAACGCCATGTAGAACACGATCGCCTTCGGGTTCAGCAGGGTAACCACGAACGCCTGCCTGGCGTAGTGCCCAGGCTCGATGTGGACCGGCGCCGAGCGGCCCTCGCGGGCGACGATGAGCCGTGCCCCTATCCATGCCAGATAGGCCGCGCCGGCATACTGCACCGCCTGGAAGGCCGACGGGTGCGCCGCGAGCAGCGCCGCGACGCCGCCAACCGCGAGCCACAGCAGTACCTGGTCGCCGGCGATCAGGCCGAAAGTTGCCTGCGCGCCGCCCTTGAAACCACCCTTGCCGGTGGACAGGAGCAGCGCAAAGGTGCCTGGACCCGGCAATGCAAGAAA
>CALMIL010000075.1 GCA_937864005.1 uncultured Burkholderiales bacterium | reverse complement strand
CACGGCGAAGGCATCCAGCACATTGCGCTCGGCACCGAGGACATCTACGCGACGGTCGAAGGTCTGAAGGGCAAGGGTGTCGCCTTCCAGGATACGATCGAAACCTACTACGACCTCGTCGACAAGCGGCTACCGAACCACGGCGAATCGGTCGCCGATCTGCGCCGCCTGCGCATCCTGATCGATGGCGCGACGCGCCAGGGCGCACCCAACGAACTGCTGCTGCAGATCTTCACGCAGACGGTGATCGGACCGATCTTCTTCGAGATCATCCAACGCAAGGGCGACCAGGGTTTCGGCGAGGGCAACTTCCGCGCATTGTTCGAAAGCATCGAGCTCGACCAGCTGCGCCGTGGCGTCCTCGAGGACAAGGGCGCGACATGAAACCCGCTGACAAGGGGGCGCCGACCGCGCCCGACGCCAAGGCGGTGAACCAGGGTGTCGCGCCCGTCACCTACGGCACCGGCGAGCGGCCGCCGCGCGGCGACTATTCGAGCGCGCGAAGCGACTACACCTGCGAGCAGCACTGGGAGCGCTATACGAGCGAGGAACACGCGCTGTACCGCCGGCTCTACGAGCGCCAGTCGGCGCAACTGCCCGGGCTTGCGTGCGAGGAATTCATCGCCGCGGTCGAGCATCTCGGCAGTGCGCACCGGATTCCGCGCTTCGATGCGTTGTCCGAGAAGCTGCACAAGGCCACCGGCTGGGAAGTCGTCGCGGTCCCCGGGCTGATTCCCGAGGAGGCGTTCTTCGCGCTGCTCGCCGAGCGTCGCTTTCCGGTCACCGGCTGGCTGCGCCGGCCCGAGGAGTTCGACTATATCGTCGAGCCCGACGTCTTCCACGATCTATTCGGCCACGTGCCGCTGCTGTTCGTTCCGATGTTCGCCGACTATATGCAGGCCTACGGCCAGGGCGGCCTGAAGGCGAGCCGGCTGCATTCGTGCGAGTACCTCGCGCGCTTGTACTGGTACACGGTGGAGTTCGGCCTGATCGCGACGCCGGACGGGCTGCGCGCGTACGGCGCCGGGATACTGTCGTCGGCGGGCGAATTGCGCCACAGCGTGACGAGCCCCGAGCCGCAGCGCATCGGCTTCGACCTGATGCGGATCATGCGCACGCGCTACCGCATCGACAGCTACCAGGCGACCTATTTCGTGATCGACTCCTTCGCCGAGTTGATGCACGCGACGGCGCCGGACTTCACGCCGCTGTATGACGAGATCGCACATGCGGCGGAACTGGCCGCCGATGAAGGGCTCGCGACCGACCGCCGCTTCTGATCGGGCTCAGTCGGCGGGTCGCGACACGTGCCGGATGCGCGCGAGGATCTCGCGAAAGACGCGCTCGTCGCTCGCCATCTGAACGTGGGCAACGCCTGGCAACCGGCGATTGTCCGCGCCGCGCAACGTGGCCGTCGACGCCGGCATGACGATGTTGTCGCAGTTGCTGTAGTAGCAGGTGAACGAGGCGTGGAGGCCGACAGGCTCGCTCTGCTCGAGCGCCTTCAGCCAGGGGCTGGATCTGCGCATCTGCCTTGCATTGGCCGATACCGCGAGCGACGCCAGCACCGTGCCGTGGTGCGGCGTGCCGAGGGTGATGACGCCTTGCACGCGCGAAGCGGCATCGTGCGCCGAAAGCCAGGCGCGCACCGCCAGGCCGCCCATGCTGTGGGCAACGACGATCGGCGGGCGACCGGTGACGGCGCCGACGCGGCGAACCGCGGTGTCGATCGCGGCGGCGTAGCCATCGATCCCGCCGAATACCGGCTCGAGGTTGACGGCGGCGAAGGGTATCTGGAGATCTCGAAATCGCCGCAGCCACGGATTCCACAGCCCGCGGTTGCAGACGAAACCGTGCACGAGGACGATGCCGACGCGATCGGCATCGGCACTCGACAGGTGATCGGGCACGGCTTGCGAGCGGAAGGGCTGATTCCATAAAAACGTCCGGGCACTGCAACGGACTTCGGCGATCCAGGCATGGCATAGCGCCGCCCCATCGGCTGGGCCGACGGCCTCGTCGCGGTTGACCTGCCGCGCGACCAGCATCTCGACCGCAAGTACGATCGCATACGAGAAGACGATGAACACTGCGCCGGCAATCCCGACCCAGACCGCCCCCCGGCTGGCGTGCACGATCGCCCATGCGAGCGCGAGGGCGATCAATGCGAAAGTGGTGGTTTGCTGGAGGCGGGCGAGCATGGTGTCGGCATCGATGATCTTGGCAGTCCTGGGCTCGCAGTCTAGGGGCCGCTTGTGCAACGCAGGCGGCTGGCGCGCATGAATCCCCGCGCCGAAGGCATCATCGCGCTGATCAATCAGGTCGCACTGGAGCGAAGGCGGCGTGAATCAGTGCCCGGACTTCATGCGCGCGTCGCCGCCGTCAAGCACTTTCAACAGCGTCGCTTCATGCACACCTACAGCGATCTGTTGGCGAGCAAGCGCTATGGCGCCGCGGCTCGATTCTTTCTCGACGATCTTTATGGCCCGCGCGACTTCAGCCAGCGCGACGCCCAGTTCGCCCGGGTCGTGCCTGCGCTCGTGCGCCTGTTTCCGTCCGAGATCGTCAATACGGTCGAGACACTGGCTCGCCTGCACACCCTGTCGGAGCAACTCGACAGCGAGATGGGAACGCACCTGGATGCGCGCGAAGTCGCGGCTTCGGACTACTTGAAGGCCTGGCAGGCGACCGCGCGGCCCGCCGATCGATCGCTGCAGATCGTCTTGACCCTCGAGGTCGGCTCCGCACTCGATCTCTACACCCGGCGGCCCTTGCTGCGGCATTCGCTGAAACTGATGCGCGGCCCCGCAAAGGCCGCGGGGCTCGGCGAACTCCAGCGCTTCCTGGAGTCCGGCTTCGACACCTTCAAGGCGATGCGAGGCGCAAACGAGTTCCTCGACACCGTCGCGGCGCGCGAACGGGCCCTTGCAAACGCTCTTTTCAATGCGAACCTGGATGGTGTCCGCGTCGAAGCGCTGAGACTGCTTCCGCCAGACACCGGGACGCCAACGCGCGCGCCGCAGCGACCATGAAAAATGCCCCTGCCATCACGGCAGGGGCATTCGAATTAATAGCCTGACAATGTCCTACTTTCACACGGGAACCCGCACTATCATCGGCGCTGAGGCGTTTCACTGTCCTGTTCGGGATGGGAAGGAGTGGGACCACCTCGCTATGGTCA
>CALMIL010000074.1 GCA_937864005.1 uncultured Burkholderiales bacterium | reverse complement strand
CGATGGCAGCGATGGCGGCGAGGTAGGTCGTATGCAAGTTCATGATCGTCCTCCTGGTGTCGATGCGGGTGCATCGTCGAATTCAGTGTGACGATCGTGCTGCCCGGTGCGTAGCGGACGGCAACGCGCGCGGCCGTAGTTGTTGTCCTACAAGTGCCTCTATCCGGCGCGGTGGGCGATCGCGAATCTTTCCTGTCCACAATATTTCCCGCGCTCATTCGTCTATCGGATATGGACGCCCTGGCCGCCCGGCCGTCACCGACCCCCTTGCGCATGCCTCCGAATGCCGCGCGCTTTGCCGAAATCGCCCGGCGCGAGCGCTCGCGGCTGGCCAGCTTCATTCGCGGCCGGGTGCGCGATGCGGCCGAAGCCGAGGACATCCTGCAGGACGTGCTGCTCGAGTTCTATGCCGCGACCGAGGCGATCGAGCAGGCCGGCGCGTGGCTGCTGCGGGTTGCCGCCAACCGCATCGTCGACCGCGCGCGCAAGATCAAGGAGCAGCCGCTCGCGAGCGCGGATGACGAAGAAGGCGGCAACTGGATCGAAGCGAACCTGCCCGACCCCGCGCTGGGGCCGGACGCCGCCTACGCCCGATCGGTGCTGCTCGATGCCATGCAGGCCGCGCTGCAGGCGCTGCCGACCGAGCAGCGCGATGTCTTTCTGGCGCACGAGATCGAGGGCCTTTCGTTCGCCGACATGTCCGCGCGATGGGGCGTGCCGCAGAACACCTTGCTCGCGCGCAAGCGCTACGCCGTGCTCGCGCTGCGCGCGCGGCTGCGCGCCGAGTATGGCGACCTCATCGTCTAGGGTGCCGGCGCCCGAACATCGAAGTCCTGGAGAGAAACATGCGCATATTTCCGCTCGTCCTTGTCGCGATTGGGGTGTACGGCTTGCTCCAGCACTTCGGCTTCATCGATCCGGCATTCGTGCATCTGTTGTGGCCGCTGCTGCTCATCGGCCTCGGCGTGGCGATGCTCGTGCGCGGTCCACGCTGGCGCGCCGACATGCGTGAGCGCATGCATGAACGCCGGGAGCGCGACATGCACCGGCATGGCGGACGCGGCGCCGAACTGAGCGAAGAAGAGCGCGAGCGCTTTCGCAGCGGGATGCGGCAGCGGCGCTGCCATGGCCGCACTGCGGCCGAGCCGTCCGCCCCGGCTTCGGCAACCGATGATCCGGCGCCGGGCCGCCTGGTTCAAGCGCCGGCACGCGATGAGCCGCGCTGACGCCCCTCCTGCTCGAACCGTCCACCCCTCACCCCTCGACTCGATTCGGAGCCCATCATGCGGATCTTCCCCATCGCACTCATCGTCATCGGCGCACTCGGCGTTGCCAGATACTTCGGCCTCATTTCCGCCGTATCGTTCCATCTGATCGGCCCGCTCCTCTTGATCGCACTCGGCGTCGCCCTCTTGCTGCGCCGCCCGCGCGGCTGCCGCGGCGATTGGCGCAGGCGCAACGACGGCGCAGGGGCCGGCACGCCGCGCGGCTGAGCGTGCGTGTGCGCGGCTATGCGAGCGTGCGCGTCATGAAGACGCTGTTCGGGTCTTCGGCATAGCCCTCGAACGGCCCGCAGCGGGCGAAGCCGAACCGCTCGTACAGGGTGCGCGCGGGCGCGAATGGCGGCTCGGCGCCGGTCTCGAGGCTGAGCCGGGTGTAGCCGCGGCGCGTCGCCTCGGCCACGATATGGGCAAGCATCGCGCGGGCGACGCCGCCGCGCCGCGCGGCGGCAGCGGTGCGCATCGACTTGATCTCGCCGTGGAAGAGGTCGAGCTGTTTCAACGCGCCGCAGCCGAGCAGCGCGCCGTCGATCGACCACGCGGTCCAGAAGCTGATCCCGGGCCGGCGCAGTGCGTCGAGGTCGAGCGCATGCACGCTCTCGGGCGGCGAGATGCTGCGCATGTGCGCGAGGTGTTCGTCGAGCAGGGCGGCGATCTCCGGGCAGCGCAGGTCGTCGAGGCGGATCTGCACCGTGACCGCGGCCCGCAGCGCTTGCAGGCAGGCATTGCACAGGCAGTGCGATCCGTAGTCGGCGCGCAGGCGGGCCAGCGTGGCGGCGTCGAGCGCGACGCGCGCGCAATCGCAGCTCGCCTCCTGCGCGCCGCAGTGGAATGCCGCGCCGCAGCGCGGGCAAGCGGCATTCGGCGATTCGGTGGCGGGCGTCTCAGGCATCGAACAGCGCGCGGTGCTGCTCGCGCAGCACGTTCTTTTGCACCTTGCCCATCGCATTGCGCGGCAGCTCGGCGGCGACGAAGACCCGCTTGGGCACCTTGAAATTCGCGATCTTCGCCTTCAAGGCCTCGATCAGCGTGTCGGCCTCGGGCGTCGCGCCCGGCCGGGCGACGACGACGGCGACGACCGCCTCGCCGAAATCCGGGTGCGGCACGCCGATCACCGCGCTTTCGGCGACGCCCGGCATCTCGTTCAGGAAGCCCTCGATCTCGGCCGGGTAGACGTTGTAGCCGCCGCTGATGATGAGGTCCTTGCTGCGGCCGACGATCGTCACATAGCCGTCGGCGTCTTGCGTGCCGACGTCGCCGGTCTTGAACCAGAGGTCGGTCGTGAATTCCTCGGCCGTCTTCTCGGGCCGGCGCCAGTAGCCCTTGAAGACATTCGGACCCTTGACCTCTATGCCGCCGATCTCGCCGCTGCGCACCGGCCGGCCCTGCTCGTCGCAGACGCGCAGGCCGACGCCCGGCAGCGGCCGCCCGACCGTGCCGCCGCGGCGCTCGCCGTCTTCGGCCGCGCAGGGGTTGGAGGTGAGCATCGAGGTCTCGCTCATGCCGTAGCGTTCGAGGATGGTGTGGCCGCTGCGCTCGCGAAACGC
>CALMIL010000073.1 GCA_937864005.1 uncultured Burkholderiales bacterium | reverse complement strand
CGCTGGCGGGCCTGCGGGTCGACGTCGATGGCGAAGACCCAGCCGCAGGGCGGCGAGCCGAATTCCCAGTCGCGCACTTCGCCGATCATGAAGCCGACGATGCGCTCGTTCGCGACGGCGACGAGGAAGTGGCGCTGGTCGCCGCCGACCGCGATGCCGTAGCGCCGGTAGATGCGCTGCCAGTAGGCGTGCTTCTCGATCCCGGTCACCTTGGCGTCGAGCGCGACCACCTCGTCGAGGTCGGCGCGGCGCGCCGCGCGGACTTCGACCGCATTGAGCGACCCTACGTCCGCGGCGGCGCGCATCGGGCGCCGCCGCGCGGGTTCGGTTGTCGGGGGAGGGGCTTCGGGTTTCGGCAAAAGCTTGTACCAGATCAAACTGATACCAGTATTCCGGTACCAGAATAGGTTTTCCGGGCGGATTCTAGCTCGGCACCGTCCGCGTTGACCAGATCGGCCAGGCGCATCGAAGCAAAGGAAGCGTGATGAAACCCACCCTCCAGGCCGGCTGCGAAAGCACCACCCGCTTCGAGGGGGCGCGCGGCCGGGCCGGTCGCCGGGCTTCGGCGTTCGGGTTCGGGGGCCGCGATCGATGAGCACGGCGACTGCCGTCAAGCGCATCCCGACCTACTGTTACCAGTGCGTCGCCGGGCCCGACCTGTTGACGGTCAAGGTCGAGGATGGCGTCGCGACCGAGGTCGCGCCCAATTTCTGCGCCGAAAACGTCCATCCCGGCGGCGGCAAGGTCTGCGTCAAGGCCTACGGCCTGGTGCAGAAGACCTACAACCCGAACCGGGTGCTCGCGCCGATGAAGCGCACGAATCCGAAGAAGGGCCGCGACGAGGAGCCGGGCTTCGTCGAGATCAGCTGGGATGAGGCGATGTCGGCGATTGCCGACAAGCTCAACGCGATCCGCGCCGAGGGCCTGCTCGACGCGTCGGGCTATCCGCGCGTCGCGGCGAGCTTCGGCGGCGGCGGCACGCCGCAGTTCTACATGGGCACCTTCCCCGCCTTCCTCGCCGCCTGGGGCGCGGTCGACATGGGTTTCGGCTCGGGCCAGGGCGTCAAGTGCTACCACTCCGAGCACCTGTACGGCGAGCTGTGGCACCGCGCCTTCATCGTTGCCGCCGACACGCCGAGCTGCAACTACCTGATCTCCTGCGGCAACAATATCGAAGCCGCGGGCGGCGTGGTCGGCGTCTGGCGCCACTCGAACGCGCGCGTGCGCGGCATGAAGCGGGTGCAGGTCGAGCCGCACCTGTCGATCACCGGCGCCTGCTCGGCGCAGTGGGTGCCGATCCGGCCGAAGACCGACGCCGCGTTCTTGTACGCGCTGATCCACGTCATGCTGCACGAGGCGACGCGCGACAAGCTCGATCTCGAGCACCTCGCGCGGCGCACCAGTTCTCCCTACCTCGTCGGCCCGCACGGCTACTACCTGCGCGACCGCGAGACGAGAAAGCCCCTCGTCTGGGACGAGGCGGCCGGGCGCGCCGCGGTGCACGACGCACCGGGCATCCGCGAAGCATTGAACGCGAGCGTGACGGTCGATGCCGTCGAGATCGGCGCCGACGGCGACGTCCTCGGCGACGGCATGCTCGAAGGCCAGAGCGCGTTCGACAAGCTCGTCGCGCACATGGCGCCGTACTCGCCGGAGTGGGCCGAGCGCATCTGCGACGTGCCCGCCGCGACGATGCGCACGGTCGCCAACGAATATCTGTCCCACGCCTGCATCGGCCAGACGGTCGAGATCAACGGCCAGGTGATGCCATTCAGGCCGGTCGCGGTGACACTCGGCAAGACCGTCAACAACGGCTGGGGCGGCTACGAATGCTGCTGGGCGCGCACGCTGCTCGCGACGCTGGTCGGCGCGCTCGAGGTTCCCGGCGGCACGATCGGCACGACGGTGCGCCTCGTGCGGCCGATGGCCGGGCGCCACGAGAGCGTGCGTGCCGGCGCCGACGGGCTGCTGGACTATCCGTTCAACCCGACCTCGAAGGAGCAATGGTCGGCCAAGCCCAATATCCGCAACGCCTACAAGACGATGGTGCCGCTGACCGGCAACAACGCCTGGGCGCAGGCGCTCGGTCCGACGCACTTCTCGTGGATGTTTCTCGACAATACGCCGAAGGGCCTGCCCAAGGTCGAGCCGCCCGACGTCTGGTTCGTCTACCGCACCAATCCGTCGATCTCGTTCTGGGACACGAAGGGCGTCGGCGACAAGATCGCGCGCTTCCCGTTCGTCGTCGCCTTCGCCTATACGCGCGACGAGAGCAACCACTACGCCGATATCCTGCTGCCCGACGCGACCGACCTCGAAGGGCTGCAGTTGCTGCGGCTCGCCGCGACGAAGTACCAGGAGCAGTTCTGGGACCACGAAGGTTTCGCGCTGCGTCAGCCGGTCGTCGAGGCGCGCGGCCAGGCGCGCGACTTCAGCGATATCTGCACCGAACTCGCCGAGCGCACCGGGCTGCTCGAAAAATACAACGCGGCGATCAACCGCGGCACCTGCGGCGTCAGGCTCGACACCGAGTTCGGCGACTTCTCGCTCGACCCGAAGGTCGCGCACAGCCGCGACGCGATCTGGGACGCCGCGTGCAAGGCAGCGAGCGCCGAGCTGACCGAGGGCGCCGAGGTGCTCGGCCTCGAGTGGTGGAAGGAGCACGGCTTCAAGACCCGCCCGTTCCCGCGCGACCAGTGGTATCTGTACCCGACGATGGTCGCGCGCGGGCTGCGCTACGAGATGCCCTACCAGGAGCGCCTGAAGCGCGTCGGCGAGGAACTCGGCCGCCGGCTGCACGAGAACGACATGCACTGGTGGGACAAGCAGCTTGCCGAATACCAGGCGCTGCCGCCGTGGAAGGATTTTCCGGGCCTGTGGGAGCAAAGCGTCGTCACGCTCGGCGGCAAGGTGGACGACTATCCGTTCTGGCTCGTCACCGCGCGCAGCATGCAATACGCCTGGGGCGGCAATGTCGGGGTGCAGATGATCCGCGAGGTCGCGGGCAACGTCGCCGGCCACAACGGCGTCGTGATGAACCCGGCGGCCGCCGAACGGCTCGGCATCGCCGAAGGCGATCTGGTCGAGATCGCGACGCCGCGGCGCTCGACGCGCGGGCGGGTCGTGCTGCGCCAGGGCATCCGGCCCGATACGCTGCTCCTGATCGGCCAGTTCGATCACTGGGAGACGCCGCTGGCGAAGGATTTCGGTGTGCCGAGCCTGAATTCGCTGGCCGAGATGTCGCTCGAGCTCACCGATGCGACCGGCTCGGGCGCCGACCTCGTGCGCGTCAGCGTGACACGGCCCAAGGGAGTTGCGAGATGACGAAGTGGGCGATGGTCGCCGACCTGCGCCGCTGTGTCGGCTGTCAGACCTGCACCGCGTCGTGCAAGCACACGAACGCGACGCCGCCCGACGTGCAATGGCGGCGCGTGCTCGACATGGAATTCGGCGAATACCCGAACGTGCAGCGCGTCTTCGTGCCGACCGGCTGCCAGCACTGCGACGAGCCGCCGTGCATGGAGGTCTGCCCGACGACGGCGACAAAGAAGCGCCCCGACGGCATCGTCACGATCGACTACGACCTGTGCATCGGCTGCGCCTACTGCGCCGTCGCCTGCCCCTACCAGGCGCGCTACAAGACCTCGCGCGCGAGCTTCGCCTACGGCGAGGCGAGCGCGCACGAAACCCAGCGGCGCGACGATTCGCGCCTGAACGTCGCCACCAAATGCACGTTCTGCGTCGACCGCATCGACGCCGGGCTCGAGAAGGGGCTGACGCCGGGCATCGATCCCGAGGCGACGCCAGCCTGCGTCAACTCGTGCATCGCCCAGGCGCTGAGCTTCGGCGATACCGACAACCCCGAGAGCAACGTCTCGCAGCTGATCGCCGCCAACCAGAGTTTCCTGATGCACGAGGAACTCGGCACCGGACCGAATATGCACTACCTCTGGGACAGCAAGCACGACGAGGGCGCCGAATGAGCCGCGAAAGAGGGGCCCCGCGCAGCGGGGATCGCAGCGAGCGCATGCGGCGAGGCGCCGGCGCC
>CALMIL010000072.1 GCA_937864005.1 uncultured Burkholderiales bacterium | reverse complement strand
TCGACGCGCTCGCCGCCGATGCTGATGCGCCCCGCCTCGGCGCGCACGAGGCCGACGATCATGTAGAAGCTCGTCGTCTTGCCGGCGCCGTTCGGCCCGAGCAGGCCGACCACTTCGCCGCCCTGCACGGCGACGTGCACGTCCTTCACGACGACGCGCGCGCCATAGCTCTTCTTCAGGCCGCTCGCCTCGAGGCGCGCGCCCGCTTCGGCAACGACGCTCACTGGCTGACCCCGGACGCCGCGGCGCCGAGCGCCGGTGTCGCGCGCAGCGCGGCGCCCGGCTGCGACGCGGCAGGGGCGGACGCTTCGCGCGGCGCCAGCGTCGCCCGCACGCGGCCGCTCGGATTGGCCGGCGTCACCGCCGCCGGCCCGCCGGTGACGCTGAAGACCTCGGAGCGGTTGTCGTAGGTGATCAGGCTGCCCGCGGTCTCATCGGCGAGCGTCGCGCCGCGGTAGCGGCGGATCACGGCGCGATCGACGAGCCGCACCGTATCGGCCTTGCCGTCGTACTCGATGCGCTCGGCCTCGCCACGGATCGTCTCGTCGACGCCGTCGCGCTTCTGGCTGAATGTCGCGAGCTGCCCGGGCAACGCGGTCGCGACCCCGTACTGGTAGCCGTCCGGGGATTGGCGAATCTCGATCTTCGCCGCCCGCATCGTCAGCGTGCCCTTGGTGACGACGACGTTGCCGGTAAAGCTGCCGATCTGCTGCAGATCGTCGTAGCGCCCGCTGTCGGCCTCGATATTGAGCGGCTTGTCGCGATCGGCCTTCTCGGCCTGCGCGGCAGAGACAAGCAGGACGCATGCCAGCGGCACGAGTGCGATGCCCAGCCAGCGGCTGGCAAAGGGGTCGCGATGGGCCTTGAACATGGGGCACGAAAATTGCGTGCAATTCTAGCCGACGGCCCGCGCCGCGACCGGCGCGCGCCCGCGACGATCCGTGGATCAGGCCTTGGCGCGCGTGCGCTGGATCAGGTAGTCCGTCACCGCCAGCGCCCGCTGCGGCGAACCGGTAAGCGTCGCCGAGGTAAGGTACTTGCCGGCGACGCCGATCGAAGGCACGCCATCGATCTTGTAGGCCTGCGAGATCTGCGCTGCCTGGCGGGCCTTGGTCTGGACCGAAAAGCCGTTGTAGAAGCTCATGAACTTGTCCGGATCGACGCCGTTCTTCTTCATGAACGCGGCGATCTCCTTCGGGTTGTCCAGCCGCTGGTGTTCGACGTGGATCGCGGCGAACACCTTGCCGTGCATCGCTTCGACGAGTCCCATCTCCTCGAGCGCGTAGTAGATGCGCTGGTGGGCGACGAACGGCTCGTCGCGGAACGCGACCGGCACACGCCTGAAATCGACATCGGCGGGCAGCTTCTTGGCCCACGCCTCGAGCATCGGCTCGAAGGCGTTGCAGTGCGGGCAGCCGTACCAGAAGAATTCGACGACTTCGATCTTGCCGTTGGCGGGTGTCGGCACCGGCGGGTTGATCACCACGTAATCCTTGCCGGCAACCGGCGCCGCGCCCTGGGCGACGGCAAGCGGCAAGCCTGACGCCAACGCCCCCGCGGCCACACCGCCCCTAACCAGGCTGGCCGAAAACTCACGACGCTTCATGCTTGATCCTCATTGCAGACAATTCTGGTGGACACGCGTCTTGCGCGAATGGTTCAACGCTGGACGCGCACGATGGCTGCGTCGACCCCGGCGCCGGCGAGCCGCTCCTTCGCCGCGTCGGCATCCTCCTTGCGCTCGAACGGGCCGACGCGCACGCGGTAGACGGTTCGCCCGGCCTGTTCGCGCTCGGTCACCTTGGCCTGCATGCCGAGCAGGCCGAGGTTGGCGCGCTGCTGCTCGGCGTCGTCGCTGCGGGCGTAGGCGCCGGCCTGAACGAAGTAGTTGACCGGCTGCACGGTCGCCGCCACGGCCGAAGCGGCGCCGGCATCGGCGGCCGTTGCAGGCGCCGCGACCGCCGTTTCGGCCGGGCTCGCCGACGGGGCCGCGGGCGTCGCGCCCGAAGATGTCGCGGTCGCGCCGCCGGTCTTTTGCGCGCCCTTGCCCGCAAGGGGTGCATTCGGATCCCAGTTGCGGTTCTTCTCGGCCTGCGCCGCGTCCTGCTCGGCGCTGCGCTGCGGCACCTTGTCGATGAACGGCAGCGAAACCTTCGTCATGTAGAGCGCAACGCCCAGCGCGAGCGCAAGCCCCGCGAGCAGGCCGACGATGAGGCCAAGAATGAAGCCGCCGCGCTGGCTCGAGCGCCTGGCGGCCGGGACCGGCTTGCTCATGACAGCCCCTCGGCCGGCCTGGGAGCGGGCCGGCGCTCGGCCCTCGGCGCTGGGGTTGACACAGAGTGTCTCATGCGGCGCCTCCGCCCGATCGTGCCATTCGGATCACCGTTTTGTCGGCGCCTCGCCGCATTCGCTCGCTTCGATCCCCGCTTCGCGGGGCCCCTCTTTCGCGGCTCATGCGGCGCCTCCGTTCGATCGAGCCGCGCGCACCGCCTTGTCGTCGGCGCCTCGCCGCATTTGCTCGCTTCGATCCCCACTTCGTGGGGCCCCTCTTTCGCGGCTCATGCGGCGCCCTCCGATGGGGACTCACCTTCGCGTGCCATCGATTCCGGCGCGTGGACGCCGAGCAGCGCGAGCAGGTTGGCGATCACCTGACGCGTCGCCGCGAGCAGCGCGAGGCGCGCGCAGGCGAGATCGGCATCTTCGACCAGGAAGCGTTCGGCGGCATAGTAGGTATGGAAGGCGGCGGCCAGGTCGCGCAGATAGAACGCGAGGTCGTGCGGCGCGAGGTCGTCCGCGGCGCGGGCGAGCAGCGCCGGTGCATCGGCCAGCGCGAGCATTAGCGCCGCCTCGGTCGGCGCCGTGAGCCGCGACAGGTCCGCCGCGGCGAGGCGCGCGCCGTCGAGGCCGCCTTTGGCAAGCACCGAGCAGATGCGCGCATGGGCGTACTGCACGTAGTAGACCGGGTTCTCGTCGCTTTGTCTGACGGCTAGGTCGACGTCGAAGACGAACTCGGTATCGGCCTTGCGGCTGAGCATGAAGAAGCGCACCGCATCGCGCCCGGTCCAGTCGACAAGGTCGCGCAGCGTGACGTAGCTGCCGGCGCGCTTGGAGATCTTCACCTCCTCGCCGCCCTTCATCACCGTCACCATCTTGTGCAGCACATAGTCCGGGTAGCCCAGCGGGATACCCATGCCGAGCGCCTGCAGGCCGGCGCGCACGCGCGCCACGGTGCCGTGATGATCGCCGCCCTGGATATTGATCGCCTTCGTGAAGCCACGCTCGAACTTCGTGATGTGGTAGGCCACATCAGGGACGAAATAGGTGTAGGCACTGACTTCTGTGGCTGCCGGGCCAGCCCCGTCGGGCGCCGACTTGCGCATCACGCGATCCTTGTCGTCGCCGTAGTCGGTCGTGCGCAGCCACAGCGCACCGCCCTCCTCGTAGGTCTTGCCGGAGGCGACCAGGCGGCGCACGGTCTCGTCGACACGGCCGCTCGCATACAGGCTCGACTCGAGATAGTAGTTGTCGAAGCGCACGCCGAGCGCCTCGAGATCGAGGTCCTGCTCGCGCCGCAGGTAGGCGACGGCGAACTGGCGGATGCCGTCCAGGTCGTCCGGATCGCCCGATGCGGTGAACTCGCGGTCGTCGGCGTGCACCGACTGCCGGGCCGCGAATCCGGCCGCGACGTCGGCGATGTACTCGCCGTTGTACGCCGATTCCGGCCAATCGGCGTCACCCGGTTTCGAGCCCTTCAGGCGCGCCTGCACCGAGGCGGCAAGGGTCGCGATCTGCGCGCCGGCGTCGTTGTAGTAGAACTCGCGCGTCACCTCCCAGCCCTGCCAGTCGAGCAGGTTGCAGATCGCGTCGCCGAGCGCCGCCTGGCGCGTGTGGCCGGTGTGCAGCGGGCCGGTCGGATTGGCCGAAACGTATTCGACGATCACCTTGCGCTGCGCACCGGCGGCCGGCACCGGCGGGCGACCGTAGCGCGCGCCCGCCTGCAGCACCTCGGCGACCACCGTCTGCTTCGCCGCCGCCTTCAGCCGCAGGTTGATGAAGCCGGGGCCGGCAATCTCCATCGCATCGACCCATTGGGCGAACGCCGGCTGGCGCGCGAGCGCATCGACGAGTTGCTGCGCCAGTTCGCGCGGATTGCGTCCGAGCGGCCTGGCGAGCTGCATCGCCGCGGTGCACGCCAGATCGCCGTGCGCCGCCTGCTTCGGCGACTCGAAAGCGGGCGTCGGCGCCTGGCCGGGGGCGAGTTCGGATAGCGCCCGGCCCAGTGCCTGCAGCAACGCCTGCTTGACAGCCTGCATCAGCGGATACGAAGCCGCGTGCGCAGGGAATGCCTGCGGGCAAGGGGGAGGTCGGCCATGCGGCGCATTCTAGTTTGGACGGCCGGCGGTGGACTGGGCGCCAAATCCGGCGTTGTTTGCGGCAACGCCGCGCGCTGCGCGATGCGATCATGGCCCTGCACGAGGCGCCACCGATCGCCTCGCGCCGCGTGCGCCCGAGCGCCGCGCGCGTTTGCCGACACCACGCCATGACCGCCACCTCCATCGCCGCGCCGGACCTGCCGGCGCTTCCCGAGCGCATCGGCAAATACCGCATCCTGCGCCGCCTCGGCGAGGGCGCGACGAGCGAGGTCTTCCTCGCCCACGACGACTTCCTGGATCGCGACGTCGCGATCAAGCGGGTGCGCGCGAGCGCGCTCGCCGATGCCACCGACGGCCGCTACTACGAGCGCTTCTTCGCCGCCGAGGCGGCCCTCGTCGGCCGCCTCGAGCACCCCAACGTGGTGCAGATCTTCGACGCCGTCGCCGACCCGCGCGAGCCCTACATCGTGATGGAGTACGTCGAGGGCAGCACGCTGCGGCCGTACTGCCGCGCCGACCGGCTGCAGTCGCTCGAGCTGATCGTCGAGCTCGGCTTCAAGTGCGCGATGGCGCTCGGCTACGTCTACCGCCAGGGGCTGATCCACCGCGACGTGAAGCCGGCGAACCTGCTCGTGACGCTCGCCGACGGCAGCATCACCGACGTCAAGGTGACCGATTTCGGCAGCGTCCTCAATACCCGTTCGGACGCGACACAGGTCTATCGCGTCGGCTCGCTCGCCTACATGTCGCCCGAGCAGCTCGACGGCAGCGCGCTCGACTGCCGCGCCGATATTTATTCGCTCGGCGCCGTGCTCTACCACCTGATCTGCGGCCGCCCGCCGTTCGGCGCGCAGGAGCAGGCCGCGCTCGTGAACCAGATCTACCACCAGGCGCCGGTTGCACCGAGCGCGCTGCGCGCCAATGTCGGCGCCGGCGTCGACGCCGTGATCCTGCGCGCGCTCGCCAAGCGGCCAGAGGACCGGCAGGCCGACTGGGACGAGTTCTCGCAGGCGCTGTCGGCGCTGATCACGAACCGCGAGGTGCCGCGCGGCCAGCTGCAGGGCGTGCTCGACTCGGAGCGCTTCACGCTGCTGCGCAGCCTGGACTTCTTCTCGAGCTTCGGCGATGTCGAACTCTGGGAGGTCGTGCACCGCGCGAGCTGGCAGCGCTTCAGCTTCGGCCACGCGCTCTACCGCAAGGGCGAGGAGGGCCGCAGCTTTCATATCGTTGCCCAGGGCGAGGTGGAAGTCTTTCGCGACGGCCAGAAGGTTGCCCAGCTCGGCGCCGGCACCTCGGTCGGCGAGATGGCCTACCTCGCGCCGAGCGACGAGCTGCGGCTGCACAGCGCCGACGTCGTCGTCAGCCTGCCGGCGACGACGATCTCGTTCACCCCCGAGTCGCTCGCCCAGGTCGGCCCGAGCTGTCGCCATTCGTTCGACGAGGCCTTCATCCGCGTCCTCGTGCGCCGCCTGCACGCCGCGCACGAGGCGCTCGCCCATCCGCGGCGCATTCTCTGAGCCGGCGTTGCGGCGCCGCGTCACGCCGGCTTGCGGCGCAAGCGGCGCGGATGCTCCAATACGCGCGGCGCGGCGCTGCCCGCCGCTGCGCACCACGCTCTCGCCCCCACACCCTGGAGCCATCCGATGAAGACCCTGTTCGCCGCCCTCGCCTTTGCCGTTGCCGCCGCCACCGCGCTGCCGACGCTCGCCGCCAACGCCGACTGCGAAGCGCAGGCTGCGCAGAAGAAGCTCGCCGGCGCGGCGAAGACGAGCTTCCTGAAGAAGTGCGAGACCGATGCCGCCGCCGCCGGCGGATCGGCGTCGTGCGACGCCAAGGCCGACGAGAAGAAGCTCGCCGGTGCGGCGCGTACGAGCTTCGTCAAGAAGTGCGTCGCCGATTCGGGTGCGGCGCCGGCCTCGGCCGACGCCGCGTGCGAAGCCAAGGCCGACGAGAAGAAGCTCGCCGGCGCGGCGCGCACGAGCTTCGTCAAGAAGTGCGTCACCGACGCCAAGTAGAACGGCCGGGCACCGGGCCGGCCTCGATGCCGGCCCCGGCCCGAACGCGACGCCCGGGCGCGCGGGCGGCCGCTACGCCCGCAGCGGCGGATCCTCGACCAGCGCGAGCACGCGCAGCGGGCTGCCCGAGCCTTCCTTGATCTTCAGCGGCGCGGCGACGATGAAGGCGCCGACGGCCGGCAACTGATCGAGGTTGCGCAGGCACTGCAGTCCGTAGCGCCCGGCGCCGTGCATCAGCGTGTGGCAGGGATAGGGCAGCGGCCAGGCGTAGGACTGGCCGGCGTCGGTATTGATCGTCTCGACGCCGAAGCCGTGGACCTTGCGTTCCCGGATCAGCCACTCGACGGTCTCCTGCGTCGGCCCCGGCGTGTGCGCGCCATCGTCGCGAGCGTTGACGAAGGCCGCCGGGTCCGACAGGCGCCTCGACCAGTCGGTACGAAACAGCACCCAGTGGCCGGCCGGGATGCGGCCGTGCACCGCCTCCCACTGCAGGAGGAAGTCGACCGTGAGCAGCCAGTCGGCGTCCTGCGCCGCCTCGCGGCTGGCGTCGACGACGACCGCCGGTGCCATGAAGCGCGCCGGGTCTATCGTATCGACCGTGTTTTGCGCCAGGTCCTTGCCGGTGACCCAGTGCGCCGGTGCGTCGAAGTGCGTCCCCGAGTGCTCGCCGCAGCTGAAGTTGTTCCAGTACCAGGCCGGGCCGGCCTCGTCGTAGTGCGAGATGCGCTCCATCCTGAAGCGCGCGACCTGGCCGAACTGCGGCGGCAGTTGCAGCGGCGGAAAGTCCTCGCTCAGCGTGTGCGTGAGATCGATCGTGCGGATCGCCTTGTCGCGCACCGCGGCGGCGAGTTGTTCGAGCAGGCTCATCGTTTTCTCCTTTGCTCCATCGTCGGATCAGCCGGGGACCTGGGCGGCGATTGCCTCGCGCAGCTTGTTGCCGTGCTCGTCGGCGAGCGCCGCCTCGCGCAGCGTGCGCAGCCGCTTTGCGGCCGTCGGCGCGGGAAGCCGGTCGAGCGCCTGCATCAGCGCCGTGAAGTTGCGCATGCCGCGCTCGTGGGTGTCGCCGTAGCCCTTGATGAGGCGCGGGCACTCGGCGATCTCCGTGGCGAGGTCATGGTCGCCGCGCGCGGCGGTGTCTTCCACGCGGCGCAGCCAGGCCTCGATCGCCGCGTTCTCCTGGCGGTAGCGCAGTGTCTTGCGCCGCATCGGCCGCAGGCTGGCGAGGAAATACAGCATCAGGAAGCCCGGCAGGCTCGACGTGCGGATCACGCGGCCCTTGCAGGTGAAGCGCTCGACGACGCGGCGCGGCCAGCCCGAGCCCAGCAGCCAGCTGCCGAGCGCAGCCGGCAGCGTGTCGCAGATCTCCTCGATGCGCGGGTGCATGTACTCGTTGATCGCGAGCACCTGGGCGTCGGTGCTGCGCACTTCCTTGCGCACGCGATCGAAGCGGCTGCCCCGCGTCTTCAGGTCGGCGACGCGGATCGTGTCTTCCCACGACATCCACAGCGCGAGGTAGCGCGCGACCTCCTGCGTCAGGCGCGGGTCGTCGCGGCCGGGGTCGTGGCGCACGAAACCGCGGACGCGGTCGAGGTAGAGCGTGCCGTAGTCGAGGTCCTGGTAGTCGATCACGCGGCGCACGCCTTCGCGCAGGATGAAGTGCGCCTCGGCCGGAAACTCGCTCGCAACGCGCTGCAGCAGCGCGGCGACGCCGGGGTGCTTCGCAAGGACGGGTGGCTCGGCAGGTGCAGCATCGACGGCCTTCGGCGCACGCGGCGGCGCGCGGCTCGCGTCGAAGCCGGCGCCGAACGCGGCGAGACTCGCCTTCACGCCGACGCCGCCGCGCGCGATGGCCTGCTCGAACGCCTCGCGCCCGAACGGCAGCGCGCCGGTGCCGGCGAGCGCGCCGAAGAGGACGGCGCTGATCAGGCTGCCGTGCGCCTCGGCCGCCTGCGCCATGTCGAAGCGCACGAAGTGCTTCGCCGCCGCGACGGCGCCGTCGAGCAGCGGCTGCGGATCGACGAGGCCGTCGCCGAGGTGCGACTTCTCCTTGATCGAGTAGACGCGGCTCGTTGACGCGATCAGCGTCGTGCGCTCCGGCGTGACGAGGCCGCGCTGCACGGCGCGCGCGGCCTCCATCAGCTCGGAGGCGAGGACGACGTCGACGTCGCCCGGCGTAGGCATCAGCGCCAGCACCGGCATCTGCCCGGCGGCCTGCGCCCGCGGGAACAGCTCGACGTAGTAGATCGTCGAGCCGGTGCGCTGGGCGACGCCGGGCACCGAGGTCGTCTGCGCGACCCAGCCGTCGCGCTCGCCCAGGTCGACGATCCAGTCGGCGAGCACGCCGCCGCCTTCGCCGCCCATCGCGAAGATCGCGATCTTGATCGGCTCGGTCATGCGCGCCGGCTCCGAAGCGAAGGCTGCGCCACGGCGGTCAGAACGCGAAGGCGTCGAGCCGCTTCGCGCTGCGCCGCTGCAGCGCGCCGATGACCGCGCCTCGCACGCGCCCGCGCAGCCGGTCCCAGCGGCTCGGGTTGTTGACGATCTCGACGCGGTAGAACGACGGGCACAGCACGGCGGCGTGCGCTGCCTCGCCGCACAGGCCGCAGCCGACGCAGCTGTCCTGCACGGCCGTCACCGGGTCGCGCCGCAGCGGGTCGGGATTCGGCTTGACGACGAGCGACGGGCAGCCCGACAGGCGGATGCAGGCGTGGTCGCCGGTGCAGGTATCGGGGTCGACGCCGAAGCGCTCGCGCACGACGCGCTTGCCGTCCTGCACCGCCTTGCGAAACTGCGGCTT
>CALMIL010000071.1 GCA_937864005.1 uncultured Burkholderiales bacterium | reverse complement strand
CTGCTGCCCTTGCCTTGCTCGCTCTCGATTTCGATCTCGCCGCCCATGGCGCGCACCAGTTCGCGCGAGATCGCAAGCCCGAGGCCGGTGCCGCCGAAGCGCCGCGTCGCCGCGCTGTCGATCTGGGTGAAGGGTTCGAACAGGCGCTGGCGCATCCCGGGTGCGATGCCGATGCCGCTGTCGTGCACCGCGAAGCGGATGCGCTCGATGCCGTCTGGCGCGCTGGCGGCCGCGCCGGCCTCGATCGTCACGCCGCCGCTGGCAGTGAACTTGACGGCGTTGCCGGCGAGGTTGACGAGAACCTGCGTCAGCCGCAACGCGTCGCCGACGCGCTCGCGCGGCAGTTGGGCCGGCACCTCGATGCGCAGCGCGAGGCCCTTGTCCGCCGCGGCGATTCCGACCATCGCCTGCACCGATTCGAGCACCCGGTCGAGGTCGAAGGGCTCGTGCGCGATTTGCAGCCGGCCGGCCTCGATCTTCGAGAAGTCGAGGATGCTGTTGATGATCTCGAGCAGCGCGAGCGCCGCCTGCCGGGCCTTGCGCAGATGCGCCTGCGGCGACGGCGCCAGCTCGGGGCTTCGCAGCGTGAGGTCGATCAGGCCGACGATGGCGTTGAGCGGCGTGCGGATCTCGTGGCTGACGTTGGCAACGAAACGGCTCTTGGCTTCGCTCGCCGTCAGCGCCGCGTCGCGCGCCTCGGCGAGCGCTTCGTTGCTCGCCGCGAGTTCGGCGGTGCGCTCCTGCACCCTCGCCTCGAGCCCCTCGGCGAGGTCGCGCAGCGCCTGCTCCGCGGCGAGGCGGGCGGTCACGTCGACCATCTGGCCGAGGATGAAGCGCTCGCCCGCGATCTCCATGAACACCCAGTTCAGCAGGCAGTGGCGCAGCGCGCCGTCGGTGTGCCGCACGCGCAGCGGCTGGTTGCGCACGATGCCTTCGCGTTGCAGCCGCGCGAACGCCTCCTCGCGCTCGCCTGCGTCGTGCCACAGGTCGAGGCCGACGACGGTATGGCCGGCGAGCGCCTCGCGCGTGCGCCCGACGAGATCGGCGAACGCATCGTTGCACAGGCTGATCCGGCCTTCGGGGTAGGTCGTGATGAGTGCGGCGACCGGCGTCTCGTCGAAGAGCCGGCGAAACCGCGCCTCGCTCGCCTCGAGCGCGCGCCGGGCCTGGTTCTCGGCGCTCACGTCGATGACCGTCGTCACCCGCACCTGCTGGCCGGCGCTGTCGACCAGTTCGCTCGACAGAAGCGCATCGAACTCCTCGCCGTCGGCGCGGCGCAGGCGCACCGCGAGGTTGACGACGCGCCGCTCGCGCAGCACCGTCTCGATCACGGCGCTGCGCTGCGCCGGATCGGTCCACAGCGCCAGCTCGGCCGACGTGCGGCCGACCGCGTCCTCGCGACGCAGACGGAAGGTGCGCTCATAGGCGGCGTTGACCTCGAGGATGCGCGAGCCGTCGAGCGCCGAGACGACGAGCGAGAACGGCGCGTTGCGCAGCACCGCGGCGAGCCTCGCCTCGTCGGCGAGCGCGCGCTCGGTGGCGTTGATGGCGACCCGGCGCGCGAACCAGACCCCCATCGCGATCGTGCCGAGCACGACCGTGTACTCGAACCAGTGCACCGGCGTGACGTCGTAGCTCGGCTGCGGCAGCCAGCCCATGTTCTGCGCCGCGATCAAGCCGCCGACGACCGCCGAGCAAACGCACAGTGTCGCGACCAGCGCGCGCACGTCGAAAAAGATGCCGGCGACGACGATCGCGCCGGCGAATGCCATCGCGCCGACGGAGCGGACCGAGCCGAACGACACGCCGAACAGGGCCGCGGCGAGAATCATCGCGACGAGCAGACCGCCCATCGCCAGCCGGTCGCGGCCCTTTCGGTGCGCCAGCACGAGCAGCACGATCCAGACGCACATCGCCGCGATGATCGTCAGCTCGGCGGGCTTGGCAGTCCCGAGCCACTCGCCGAAGAACATCGCCGGCAGCGCGAGCAGCAGCACGTTGAGGATCCAGCCGAGCACCCGATGCGCTTCGGGCGTGACGACGCCGAGCACCTGATGGGCGTCACCGCTGGGCGGCGGCAGCGAAGGCGGGCGTCTCGGCATGGCTGTCGAGGATGCTACTGCGGCGCATGCGGCGCCGAGCCGGGATGTCGATGCCGGACAATACCCAGTCGTATGCTTCGCTACCGCACCCTCCCCGTCACCCCCTTCCAGCAGAACTGCTCGATCGTCTGGTGCGACCAGACGATGGAAGGCGCGGTCATCGACCCCGGCGGCGATCTGCCGGAGGTCCGCGCCGAAGTCGAACGTCTCGGCGTCAGGCTGGTGCAGATCCTGCTCACCCACGCGCATATCGACCATGCGGGCGGCGCCGGTGCGCTCGCGCGCGAGCTGGCGCTGCCGATCGTCGGCCCGCACCCGGGCGACCAGTTCTGGATCGACGGCCTGCGCCAGCAGGCGCTGCAGTTCGGCTTCGCGCCCGCCGAACCGTTCGCGCCGACGCGCTGGCTGCACGACGGCGACACGGTGCCGGTCGGCCAGAGCGTGCTTTCGGTGCGCCACTGCCCCGGCCACACGCCGGGTCACGTCGTCTTCTACAGCGCCGAAGCGAAGCGCGCCTTCGTCGGCGACGTGCTGTTCGCCGGCAGCATCGGCCGAACCGACTTCCCCGGCGGCGACCACGCAACGCTGATCGCAAGCATCGTCGGGCGCCTGTGGCCGATGGGCGACGATACCGTCTTCATCCCCGGCCACGGGCCGGAGAGCACGTTCGGCCGCGAGCGGCGCAGCAACCCGTTCGTCGGCGGCACTTGACGCGGCTGCCGCAGAGGTATCCCCCGGCCGCTGCGCTTCAGTCCGTGGTCGGGTCGCCGTCGGTTGCGCAGACGACCAGGTAGTCAACGCCCCGCGCGTCGAGCAACGCTGCAAACTCTTTGAACCTGAAAACGGCAGTTGACCGCTGCTGATTCTCACGGGAAGCGCCTGAACACGGACTCTCTCCGCTCCGACCGTATTCACCTTGCAGGTGAGCGCGCTACGCACTCGCCAGCGCCGCGCTCGACGCGCCAGGCGGCGTTGCTCCTACTCGCGGGCACGAGCCCGCAGCGTCGTCGCGCCTTGCCTGGCACGCCGATCACGGCACCGGCGAGCGCGTTCAACCGCCGTTTCCAGGTTGAACTCGCGGTTCAGCATCGGAGGGTTGCGCCGTCTCGAACGCCTGCGCGAGCAAGACTTCGACGGCGGCGATGCGCTCGGCCATGGTGCGCGACAGCCGGAACGCCAAGTCGAGCGCTCGTTGCTCGCGCTGCCGGATGCGGGCGATGGATCGATCCATGCGGTGATCGTCGTGTGATGCGCGGCTATCATCCGCCGCCCATGGCCGACACCCTGAACCCCGCCCAGCTCGAAGCGGTGCACTATCTCGCGGGGCCGTGCCTCGTGTTGGCCGGCGCCGGATCGGGCAAGACGCGCGTCATCGTGCACAAGATCGCGCGGCTGCTGCAGGCGGACTACGCGCCGGGGCAGATCGCGGCGATCACCTTCACCAACAAGGCGGCGCAGGAGATGCGCGAGCGCGCGAAGACGATCGTCGGCGCGCGTGCGGCATCAAACCTCGTCGTCAGCACCTTTCACGCGCTGGGCGTCCGCATCCTGCGCGCCGACGGCGAGCGCATCGGGCTGAAGCCGCGCTTTTCGATCCTCGACAGCGACGACGTGCTCGGCGTGTTGAAGGATGCCGGCGCAACGACCGACAACGCGCTCGCGCGGCGCTGGCAGTGGGCGATCGGCCGCTGGAAGAACCAGGGTCTCGCGAGCGCGCAGGTCGAGCCGGCGGGCGACGACGAGCGCGTCGCGAAGCAGGTGATGCAGCGCTACGAGGAGCGCCTCGCCGCGTATCAGGCGGTCGATTTCGACGACCTGATCGGCCTGCCGGTGAAGCTGCTGCAAGCCGACACCGAGGCGCGCGCGAAGTGGCAGGCCGCTTTGCGCTATCTGCTCGTCGACGAGGTGCAGGATACCAACGCGACGCAGTACGAGCTGTTGAAGCTGCTCGTCGACCCGGCGGCGCCGCGCTTCACGGCGGTCGGCGACGACGACCAGAGCATCTACGGCTGGCGCGGCGCGACGATAGAAAACCTCGCCCGCATGGCGCAGGACTATCCGGCGCTGAAAGTCATCGCGCTCGAGCAGAACTACCGCTCGACCGGCACCATCCTGCGCGCCGCCAACGCAGTGATCGCGAACAACCCGAAGCTTCACGAGAAGAAGCTGTGGAGCGAATTCGGCGCCGGCGAGCCGGTCGCGGTGATCGAATGCGATGGCGAGGAACACGAGGCCGAGCGCGCCGTCGCCCGCGTGCTGGCGCTGCGCGAGAGCGGCGGCGCCGTCGCTGGCGCGACGGGGGGCGGCGACGTGAGGTGGAGCGACTTCGCGATCCTCTACCGCGCCAACCATCAGGCGCGCGCCTTCGAGCAGAAGCTGCGCGCGGCGCAGATTCCGTACAAGGTGTCGGGCGGGCAGAGCTTCTTCGACCGCGCCGAGATCCGCGACCTGTGCGCCTGGCTGCGCCTGGTCGTCAATCCGGACGACGACACCGCCTTCCTGCGCGCCGTGACGAGCCCGAAGCGCGGCATCGGCCACCAGACGCTCGCCGGCCTCGGCGAGTTCGCCGGGCGCTGGAAGACGAGCCTGTTCGAGGCGCTCTTCGCGCCGAGCCTGGGCGCGGCGCTGCCGCGCAAGGCGGTCGATTCGCTGCACGAGTTCGGCCGCTTCGTGAACGAGTTCGAGTACAAGGCGCGGCACACGCGCGGCGCGCAGGCTGCGCGCGAGCTCTTGCTGCAGTGGCTTGCCGATATCGTCTACGAGCAGCACCTGCGCGACGGCGAGGACAGCGACAAGCTCGCCGCCGCGCGCTGGAGCAACGTGCTCGATTTCGTCGACTGGGCGGCGCGCCGCTGCGGCGGCGAATTGACCGAGGTCGGCGGCCGCTTCGAGTCCGAGGCGAAGAGCCTGCTCGAGATCGCGCAGACGATCAGCGTCATCGCGAGCCTCGCCGAACGCGGCGACGAGCGCGACGTGCTGACGCTGTCCACCCTGCACGCCGCGAAGGGGCTCGAATGGGCGCACGTCGTGCTCGTCGGCGTGAACGAAGGTTTGCTGCCGTTCGCCGGCCGCGATGCCGGATCGTCCACGGCTGCCGGCGGCGCATCCCAGGCGCCTTGCGCGCTCACGCCCGAGCAGTTGCAGGAAGAGCGCCGCCTGATGTACGTCGGCATCACGCGCGCGCGCCGCACGCTGGCGGTAAGCACGCTGCGGCGGCGCAAGCGCGGGCGCGAGACGGTCGCCGGCATTCCGAGCCGCTTCATCGCCGAGATGAAGCTCGACGAAGTCACGAGCAAGGTCGATCCGCGCGAGCGGCTGAAGGCGCTGCGTGCGGCGTCCGCGCAGCGGGTCGAACAGGCCGCGCGCGAAGCCGCGAACGATGCCACGCGCCGCGGCTGAGCCAGATCAAGTTTCGGATCGGCGCGCCGAAAAACCTGGACAGCGCTTGCGCGCGCGGGGTACGCCCGCGCCGACGGCGCGGGAAGCCGGGAACCCTTCAGTGAACCAGAGCCCATCCGATCCGCCAGCCCCGCCGCCCGCGCGCACCGCGCCGCAGCCGGCGCGCTTGTGGCCGGCTGCTGCTGCGATGCTGGCGGCGGTCTTTGCCGCCGAGGTGCTGGTGCAGGTCGTGCTGAAGCCGTGGACGCGGGCGATCGCGGGCGAACGCGCGGTGCTGTTCGACGCCGTCCTGCTGGTCGCGCTGCTCGCCGTTCCGCTCGTCGTGCTGCTGCGCGCCGCGCGCCGCGGCGACGATGGCGAGGCCGGCGCCGCGTCGGCCCCGGGCGCGCTGAAGCCCTATCGCCAGCAGCGGCTGCGCGCGGCGCTCTACGGCACGCTGATCGTGATCGGCCTGGCGTCCGGCTGGCAGGTCTGGCAGGCGCAGCAGACCGAAGCGGCGCGCCAGGTCGACGCCGAGCTCATCGCGCTCGCCGGCCACCAGCGGATGCAGAGCCAGCGTCTCGGGCGCCTGTCGGCGCTCGCCGCGCTCGCGCCGCGCAACGCCGGGCCGCATCTTGCGGAGCTCGAACAGTCGCAGGCCGCGATGGAGGCGGTGGCTCGCCGAATGGCCGAGCTGATCGAGCGCCAGCGCCACACGGATGTTGCGCCGTCCGACGAGGTGAGCCAGCTGCTCGGCCGCGTCACCGTGCAGCAGCAGTCGCTGTGGGAGAACGCCGGCTTCGTCGCCAAGGTCGCGCCGGAGATGATGCCGCCGATCGCGCTCGGTCTGCAGGCCGAGGCGGAGTTCTTCCTGCGCGACATGGATTCGCTCGCCGCCGCGCTGCAGCGCGAGGCCGACGACCGCAGCCGGCACGCCCGGGCGTCGAATCACGAATGGGCGCTGCTGATGCTCGCGCTGCTCGCCTGCCTCGCGCTCGCGGTCTTCGAGCCGCTGGTGCGGATGCTGCGCCGCCAGCACGAGAAGCTCGTCGCCCAGGCGGCCGAGACGCGCTATCTCGCGCTCGCCGCGCAGCGCACCGGCAACGGCGTCGTCTTCACCGACCGCGAGAA
>CALMIL010000070.1 GCA_937864005.1 uncultured Burkholderiales bacterium | reverse complement strand
AGGCGTCGCGTCGCTGTTCCAGACGACGACGCGCGCCGGCAAGCGCTCGAGCACGTATCACGCCTTCCTCGAAGGCGATGTCGAGCAGCGGCCCAACCTGACGATCGTCACCGACGCCCTCGCGACGCGCGTGCTGATGGAAGACGCGGCGAATGGCGGCAAGCTCGCCACCGGCGTCGAGTACCGCAGCGCCGCGGGCGAGACGCGCGCCGCCTTCGCAGCCAGGGAGGTGATCCTCGCCGCCGGCGCGATCGGCTCGCCGCAGGTCCTGCTGCTGTCGGGCATCGGGCCGCGCGCCGAACTCGCGGCGGCGGGCGTTGACTGCGAGGTCGACTCGCCGCACGTCGGCAAGCACCTGAAGGATCACCTGCACGTCGGCTTCATCTTCCCCGCGCCGGGCTCGGGCGTGTCGATGTTGCAGGTCGGCATCTCGTTCGGCCCCGATGCGCTGCGCGCTCCGGCCGGGCCGCTGCCCGCCGATCCGGCCGACGACGACAAGCTGCCGCCCGAGCTGCAGGGCCTGAAGGCGGAAGCCGTGCGCCGCATCACCGAATGGGCGACGACCGGCAGCGGGCTCGTCTCGTCGTCGCTTTACGATGCGGCGGCGTGGTTCAACACCGGGCTCGGCGACGCACACACGCACGATGCGCAGATCTCCGTCTTCGTCTGCGGCTACAACGACGACATCTGGAAGCGCTGCCTGCGCATCGATCCGAACGACCGTTTCGACGACGCGGCCAGACACCTCGCACCGGACGCGGAGAACCTGATCCTGCTCGCCAATCCGGTGCAGCCGCACAGCGAGGGCGAGGTCGTGCTCGCCGACGGCGACCCGACGCACCATCCGGTGATCCGCATGAACTATTTCGCCGACCCGCACGACATGAAGGTGATGCTCGCGGTGATGCGGCGCACGCTCGACATCGCGGCGCACTGGCCCAGGCCGCTCGGCGCGCAACTGCTGCCGCCGGCGTTGGCGAAGAAGCACGGCCATGTCGAAGGCGCGGCGCCGAGCGACGCGCTGCTCGAGGACCTGGCGTTGCACTATTCGATGACCGTCTATCACGCGACGAGCACCTGCCGCATCGGCGACGTCGTCGATGCGCGGCTGCGGGTCAACGGCGTCCAGCGGCTGCGCGTCGCCGACGCGAGCGTCATGCCCAATGTCGTCAGCGGCAACACCAACGCGGCGTCGATCATGATCGGCGAGAAGGCAGCAGAGATGATCGCCCGCGACTGCGGCACGAAGCTCGCGCAGTTCGTCGGCGCGTAGGCGCAGGCGGCGGCGCGCGCGGCAGCGGGTCGGGGGCTCGATCGAATGAGCCTCGATGCGGTCCTCCTGTCGCGCATCCAGTTCGCGTTCGTCATCGGCTTTCACATCGTCTTCCCGGCGTTCACGATCGGCTTGGCGGCGTGGCTGGTTTCGCCGCCATCGAGGCGCGCTGGAAGAACGAACAGCCGGCGAGCGAAGTGCTGATCGTCTGGCACGACGCAGCTGAACGGCGCAACCGCTTTGCCTCGAGCGTGCCCGGGCGCGGCAGAGTCATCGCCTCGGGCGCCTGGGCCGTGTAGAACATCCGGGCGCGCAGCGCGCGGCTGGGCATGGTGCAGGTACGCGCGTCTTTCGGCCACTTCGCCGAGGTGCATCTGACGGACCCGGCGATGCTGTCCGGCGACAGGGCCGGTGACAAGATGCAGGTGGCCCGCACCCAGAGGCGGTGGCGATCGAGATGACGCCGGCCCAATGAAGCCATCTGCAAGCTCGCGGTGACCGGCGAGCCACTCGATCCCTCGCCGAGTTCAGGCCGGCAAAGGAGGCTGGCGGAAAATGGGTGGCACCGTGCCGCCCCGGTCACCATACTCGGGCGGGATCACGAACAGTGCGAAAGGAGCCTCGCATGTCCAGCTTCGACTACGACGTGATCGTCATCGGCTCGGGCTTCGGCGGCAGCGTCGCGGCGCTGCGCGCGGTCGAGAAGGGCTATTCGGTCGGTGTGCTGGAGGCCGGGCGACGCTATGCCGACGCCGACCTGCCGAAGTCGAGTTGGGAGTTCGGCAAGTATCAATGGCAACCCGAACTCGAGCTATTCGGCATCCAGCGAATCCGCTATCTCGAGGACGTGATCGTGCTGTCCGGCGCGGGCGTCGGCGGCGGATCGCTGGTCTACGCCAACACGCTGTACGTGCCGGCGCAGAAGTTCTTCGACTACCCGACCTGGGCGCACATCACCGAC
Organism: uncultured Burkholderiales bacterium; assembly: GCA_937864005.1. GTDB lineage: Bacteria > Pseudomonadota > Gammaproteobacteria > Burkholderiales > Burkholderiaceae_C > CAIKUF01. The sequence continues at coordinate 52,021 of CALMIL010000070.1, read as the reverse complement.
TGGGCAAAGGAACTCGCGCCCTACTACGACCAGTGCAACCGCATGTTCGGCGTCCAGGTCTCGCCCTATATGGAGACCGACTCCGACCGCATCATGCGCGCGGTCGCGGCCGACATGAAGCGCCCCTACCTTCGGGCGCCGCTCGGCATCCATTTCGGGACGCCGGGCGCCGAGGCCGAGGACCCTTATTTCGGCGGCGCCGGCCCCAGGCGCACCGGCTGCATCGGCTGCAACGACTGCTCCAACGGCTGCCGCTTCAACGCCAAGAACAAGACCACCGTCAACTATCTCTACCTCGCCGAAGCGGCCGGCGCCGTGGTCCACGAACTCAACGAAGTGCATACGCTCAGGCCGCTGGACGACGGCGGCTACGAGGTGATCGCCCGTCATCCCGGCCCGCTGGGGCTGGCCGGCGCCCGCCATCACTACAAGGCGCGGCAGGTCATCGTCTCGGCGCACGCCTTCGGCACGGCGCAGATCCTGTTGTCGATGAAGCACGACGGCACGCTGCACCGGCTCTCGGACGAGGCCGGCAAGCGGGCGCGCACGAATTCCGAAGCGCTGGTGTCGGTGATGCGCAGCGAGGAGGCCTACAAGCGCGACCCGGAGAAGGTGCACATCACGCCGGGCTCCCCCAACGTGACCGCCTGCCTGCAGATCGACCCCGAGGCGACCATCGGCCCGGTGCGCTTCGGCGTGGGCAGCAATGCGATGTCGCTGATCTACACGGCGCAGCCCGAGGGCGACGAGCAGCACCACTTCGTCGCCTGGCTGAAGCAGATGATCGAGCACCCGGTCGAATCACTCGGCATCGACTACCCCAGGGATTGGTCGCAGCGCGGCTTCAACCTGCTGTGCATGCGCGACCACGATGACTGGCTGGACCTGTCCTGGCGGCACGGCAGGCTGCACAGCAAGCCCGGCTCGGCGACCGCGCCGCCGGCCATCGTCGAGGCGGCGGTCGATGTCGGCCGCCGCGTGGCCGAGAAGATGAGCGGCGTCTCGGCGCAGACCTTCTTCACCGTGGCCGGCAAGTCCACCTCGGCGCATTTCATTGGCGGCAACACCATCGGCGAGGATGCCGAACACGGCGTGGTCGACGCTTGGCAGCGCGTCTTCGGCTGTCCCGGCCTGCACGTCATGGACGGCAGCGTCATCACCGCCAACCCCGGCGTGAACCCGTCGCTGACCATCGCCGCGCTGGCCGAGCGGGCGATGTCCTTCTGGCCGAACAAGGGCGAGGCCGACCCGCGGCCGCCGCTGGGCTCGGGCTACCAGCGGCTCGCGCCGGTCATGCCGCGCAAGCCCATCGTCCCCAAGGGCGCCCCCGGCGAATTCCGGCTCGACCACGAGCTGTCGATCACCGACGTGGTCATCGGCGACCAGCCGCAGGACCGATAGGGGACCACCATGAGCGAGATCGCATTCCGCATCCTCGGCAAGTCCATCGATGTGCCCGAAGGCTATGCGATGCCGTACTACCTGGACGACCTGAAGCGCCGCGTCTCGGTCGCCCGCGTCGCCGGGCGCCTCTACGCCTTCGACGACCTGTCGCCCACCGACGGCGCGCCGCTGTCGTCGGGCAAGCTGATCGGCGCGACGATCATGTCGCCTTGCGACGGCGCGACGTTCGATCTCGCTAGCGGCGACGTGCTGCGCGGCGGCGCGAGCCGCCCGCTCGCCACCCATGCGGTGCGTGAGCGCGACGGGGGGATCGAAGTCGCGGTGTCCCGCGCGTGATGCGGCATGAGCGTGCCGCGGCGTTGCTGGCACTGGCGCTGGGGGTCGGTGGCCCTGCGCACGGTGACGAAGGCGGCGTGGCGTTCTGGTTCTCCGGGCAGTACGCGAGCCTGGCTGCGGTGCCGGCAACACCGGGCTGGTCGCTGCCCATGGTGGGCTACTACTACAGCGGAAGTGCGTCCGCCGGCGAGGTCCTGCCACGAGGCGACAGCGTGACGGTCGGCCTGAATTCGCGCCTGCCCCTGCTGCTGGTCCAGCCGACCTACGCGCCCGAGCGCAAGGTGCTGGGCGGCCAGGCCGCCATCGGGCTGGGCTTCGGCTACGGCAGGAACTCGACGGCGACGGACCTGCGCATGTCCCCGCGCGGAACCGCGTTCGATGTCGAGGATTCGGTATCGGGCTTCACCGACCTGTACCCTGTCGCGAGCCTCGCATGGAACGATGGCGTCCACAACTGGATGACCTACCTGACCGGCGACATTCCGGTCGGCGCCTACGACAGCAAGCGTCTTGCCAACATCGGCATCGGACATGCCGCCATCGATGCCGGCGGCGGCTACACCTATCTCGATCAGAAGTCCGGGCGCGAGTTTTCGGCGGTGCTGGGCGTGACCTACAACTGGGAGAACAAGGACACCCAGTACCAGAACGGCATCGACTCGCACCTGGACTGGGCGGCGTCGCAGTTCCTGTCCGCGAACTGGCAACTGGGCGTCGCCGGCTACGTGTACTACCAACTCACCGGCGACAGTGGGGCCGGCGCGAAGCTCGGGCCGTTCAAGTCGAAAGTCGCCGCGATCGGCCCGGAGATCGGCTACGTGTTCAGCATCGGTGGACTGCCGGCCTACGCCAACCTGCGCGGCTACTGGGAGTTCGAGGCCAGGAACCGGCTCGAAGGCTATGCCGTGTTCGTCAACCTGGTGCTGCCGCTGGGACACTGAAGGCCACTGAAGCATGGAACTCGACCCGGTCTTCCTGTCGCGCATCCAGTTCGCGTTCCTGATCAGCTTTCACATCATCTTCCCGGCGTTCACGATCGGCCTGGCGGCGTGGCTGGCGACGATCGAGGGCGCGCATCTGGCGACCGGCAAGGCGATCTACCGGCGCGTGTTCGATTTCTGGCTCAGGGTGTTCGCGGTGTCGTTCGCCATGGGCGTCGTCACCGGCATCGTGATGGCGTTCCAGTTCGGCACCAACTGGGGCGTGCTGGCCGAGCGCTCGGGCCCGATCCAGGGCCCGCTGCTCGGCTACGAGGCCTTCACCGCGTTCATGCTCGAAGCGACGTTCTTCGGCGTCATGCTGCTCGGGCGCGAACGCGTGTCGCCCCGCTTCTATTTCTTCGCCTGCTGCATGGTGTCGCTCGGCACGATGTTCTCGTCGTTCTGGATCCTCGCCAACAACAGCTGGATGCAGGTGCCGCTCGGCCACACCATCGTCGACGGCCGGTTCGTGCCCGAGGACTGGAAGCAGATCGTGCTCGGCCCGGTGCAGATGGTGCGCTGGCCGCACATGCTGCTGGCGGCCTTCCTGACGACCGCGATGTGCGTGGGCGCCACCGGCGCGTGGTACCTGCTGCGCGGCGTGCACCGCGACGACGGCCGCGTGATGCTGCATTGGGGCCTGGGTCTGGTGGGGGTGCTGATCCCGCTGCAGATGTTCGTCGGCCACCTCACCGGGCTGTACGTGCTCGAGCACCAGCCCGCCAAGTTCGCCGCCATCGAGGCGCGCTGGCAGAACCAGCAGCCGGCCAGCGAGGTGCTGATCGCCTGGCCGGACGAGGCGGGCGAGCGCAACCTTTATGCGATCACCGTGCCCAAGCTCGGCAGCTTCATCGCCTCGGGCAACTGGACGTCGGCCGAGGTCGGTCTGGAATCGTTCCCGCGCGAGGACTGGCCGCCGGTGCTGATCCCGTTCTTCGGCTTTCGCATCATGGTCGGCATGGGGCTGCTCATGTCGGCGCTGGTGATCGTCGGCCACGTGCTGCGCTGGCGCCGCCGGCTGGAGAGTTCGCGCTGGTTCTTGTGGGGCATGTTCCTGAGCTTTCCCAGCGGCTTCGTCGCCGTGCTGGCCGGCTGGTTCACCGCCGAGGTTGGCCGCCAGCCCTGGGTCATCTACGGCCTGCTGCGCACCAAGGACGCGGTCACGCCGTCGCTGCGCACCGAGGACGTGCTGTTCTCGTTGAGTGTCTACGTGCTGGTGTATGCGGTGGTCTATTCCTTCGGTCTGTACTACATCTACCGGCTGCTGCGCGACGGGCCCGGAGGCGCGCAGCCGCCGATCGCGGGCGCCACCGGCAGCCGGCCGCTCGCCTTCGCCGTCGAGCGCGAGCCGTCCACCGGCGGCGATCAACGATGACGGGCACCGCGCCGCCGAGCGATCTGGCGCTGTTCTGGGCCGGCGTGATCGCGCTGGCGATCCTCGTCTACGTCATCCTCGACGGCTTCGACCTCGGCGTCGGCATCCTGTTCGGCACGACGCGCGACGAAGCCCGGCGCACGGCGCTGATGAACACCATCGCGCCGTTCTGGGATGGCAACGAAACCTGGCTCGTGGTCGTCGGGGCCGGGCTGTTCGCGGCCTTCCCGGCGGTCTACGCGGCTTTCCTCGCGGCGTTCTACATCCCGGTGCTGCTGCTGCTCGTCGGCCTGATCTTCCGCGGCGTCGCGTTCGAATTCCGCGGCCGCAGCGTTCGCATGCGCCGGCTGTGGGATCGGGGCTTCTTCGTCGGCTCGGTCGTCGTCGCCTTCGTGCAGGGCGCGGCGGTGGGGGCGATGATGCGCGGCGTCGCGGTGCGCGATGGGCAGTTTGCCGGCGGCTCGTTCGACTGGCTGCATCCGTTCGCGCTGTTGACCGGCGCCGGCCTCGTTTTCGGCTACGCGCTGCTCGGCGCCGGCTGGGTCGTCGTCAAGAGCGAGGGCGCGCTGCGCGACTGGGCGCGCGCGCGCATCGGCTGGCTCGCGGCGATCGTCTTCATTCTCATCGGCGCGGCCTTCGCCGTCGTGCTCGCCGCCGACGCCGGCGCCGTCGCGCAGGGCCATCTGCGCGACCGGCCGTGGGGCTGGGTATTTCCGGCCGCCGGCGTCGCCGCGCTCGCCGCGACGGCGCTCACCGCGCGGGGCCGCAACGACGTCCTGCCCTTCGTCTGCGGCGCGCTCTTCTTCGTGTGCGCCTACCTGAGCCTGGGCGTGATGTTCTGGCCGTACATGGTGCCGTACGCGCTCACCGTCGGCGGCTCGGCGTCGCCCGACGCGTCGCTGCGCTTCCTGTTCTACGGCGGCGCCGTCGTGCTGCCGGTGATCGCCATCTACACGATCGGCGTGTACTGGGTATTTCGTGGCAAGGCGCGCGGCGGGTATTGAGAAACAGCCCGCATCCGCGGTTCACGCCCCGCGCCGGCCGGCATTGATGTGGCGGCTCCACCAGGAATCGAACCTGGATCTGCCCCTTAGGAGGGGGCTGTTCTATCCATTGAACTACAGAGCCCGAGGGCGGCATTGTGCAGCAGCGCGTTGCACGGCCGGCCCGGGCTCAGAGGCTGAGAGTTTTTCGGGCGTGCCAGAGCGGCGCGCCAGCACGTGTCCGAGCAAGGCGCAAAGCGCAGCCATAGCTCGGGCTATGGCGAGCATTTGCAACGCCGAGCGGGCGCGTTCTGGCGTGTCGAGCGGGCATGTCCGAAAGACTCTCAGCCTCTCAGGCGTTCGCCGGCAGCAGGCTTGCCTGGCTGGGGGCCGGACTGCCACGGATCGCCGCCGAAAGCAGCAGCACCGGGATCAGGCCGACGACGACGATCGCGATCGACGGCAGCGCGGCCTCGCCGAGGCGCTCGTCGCGCGCGAGCTGGTAGGCGACGACGGCGAGCGTATCGCTGTCGAACGGGCGCAGCAGCAGCGTCGCCGGCAACTCCTTCATGACGTCGACGAAGACGAGCAGCGCGGCAGCCAGCGCCGGCCGGCGCAGCAAGGGCGCGTGCAGTTCGACGAACATCCGCCAGCGGGAGGTGCCGAGCGTGCGCGCCGCCTCGTCGACGCTCGCCGGCAGGCGTGCATAGCCGGCTTCGATCGACTGGAACGACGCCGCCGAGAAGCGCACCAGGTACGCATACAGCAGGCCGAACGTCGTGCCGGTGACGAGCGCCGTCGTGCCGGCGCCGGGCGCGACTTGCTGCAGCCAGCCGACCGGCAGCAGGATGCCGACGGCGATCACCGCCCCCGGCACCGCGTAGCCGAGCGAGACGACGCGCGTCGCAACGCGCAGCGAGGCGCCGGCCTGGGCGCGATTCGCGAAGGCGAGCGCGAGCGACAGCGCGACGGCGGCCACGCTCGCCGTCAACGCGAGGTGCAGGCTCGTCCAGCCCCAGTGCAGGAAGCGCGGCCAGCCGGCGAAGGCCAGCCCGCCGGCGGCCTGCATCTCCTGCGCAACGAGGCGCAGCAGCACGAGGACCGGCAGCACGAAGCCGAGCAGCACCGGCAGCAGGCACAGGCCGAAGGCGAGCGCCGCGCCGGCGCCCTGCAGGCGGATCGGCCGCGCCTCGGCGCCGTGGGCGGCGCCGCGCCGCGCGGGCGCGAAGCGCAGCCGGCGCTGGGCCCGGCGCTCGAACCACATCAGCAGCGCGACACCGGCGAGCAGGATCGACGCCAGCTGCGATGCGGCGATGCGGTCGTCCATGCCGAGCCAGGCGCGGTAGATGCCGGTCGTCACCGTCGGCACGCCGAAGTAGGAGACGACGCCGTAGTCGGCGAGCGTCTCCATCAGCGCGAGCGCGACGCCGGCGGCGAGCGCCGGACGCGCCAGCGGCAGCGCGACGGCGCGCACCCGCCGCACGCTGCCCGCACCGAGCAGGCGTGCCGCCTCCATCAGCGGCACCGCGCGCTCGCCGAGCGCGGCGCGCGCGAGCAGGTAGACGTAGGGGTAGAGGCACAGCACGAACAGCACCGTCGCGCCGGGCAGGCTGCGCACGTCGGGCCACAGCGCGCGCTGCGCGCCGATCGCGTCGCGCAGCGCGGTCTGCAGCGGGCCGCTGAACTGCAGGAAGTCGGTGTAGGCGTAGGCGAGCACGTAGGCCGGCATCGCCAGCGGCAGCAAGAGCGCCCATTCGAACTGGCGACGCAGCGGAAAGTCGAACAGCGTCACCGCGGCGGCCGTCGCCCCGCCGAGCAGAGCGACGCCGAAGCCGACACCGAGCGCGAGACGGCCGGTATTCCAGAGGTACTCGGGCAGCACGGTGCGCCACTGATGGCGCAGCGTCTCGAGGCTCGCGGCGTCGAATGCGAGCCACGCGCCGAGCACGCACAGCACCGGCACCGCAAGCAGCAGGCACAAGACGGTGACGACGCGCAGCATGAGTTCGGTGGTGCGTGCGCGAGCCGTTGCGGGCGGACGGTCGAAGCCTGCGCGGCCGGCCGCGCGTCAGGCGGCGCCCGCGCATGGCGGCGACTGTGGCCGCGCCTGCCGGTTCGAGCTGGGAACGAGAATCGTCTTCATTGCGCTGCGTATCATACGAAGCATGTTCCTCGCGCTAGACCAGGTGTCGGTCACCTACCCCGGCGCGACCGCGAAACCGGCGGTGCGGGACGCCTCATTCGCCTTGCCGGCGGGCGATATCGGCGTCCTGATCGGCCCGTCGGGCTGCGGCAAGACGACCTTGCTGCGTGTGATCGCCGGGCTCGAACGGCTCGCCCAGGGGCGCATCGCGATCGGCGACGAGGCGCTGGCCGACGCGCCGCGCGGCATTCATCTCGCGCCCGAGGCGCGGCGCATCGGCATGGTCTTTCAGGACTACGCGCTCTTTCCGCACTTGAGCGTGGCGCGCAATGTCGGCTTCGGCATCGCCCATCTGGCGCGCGGCGCGCGTGTGCAGCGGGTGCAGGAGGTGCTCGACCTGGTCGGCCTCGCCGACGCCGCGCAGCGCGCGCCGCACCAGTTGTCCGGCGGCCAGCAGCAGCGCGTCGCGCTCGCCCGCGCGCTCGCGCCGCGGCCGCGCCTGCTGCTGCTCGACGAGCCGTTCTCGAACCTCGACGTCGAGCTGCGCGAGCGCCTGGCGCAGGAACTGCGCGCGATCCTGAAGGCGAGCGCGACGACCGCCCTTTTCGTCACCCACGACCAGCAGGAGGCATTCGCCGTCGGCGACCGCATCGGCGTCATGCGCGAAGGGCAGCTGCTGCAGTGGGACGACGCCTACGCGCTCTACCACCGCCCGGCGTGCCGCTTCGTCGCCGAATTTATCGGGCACGGCGTCTTCGCCGCGGCGCAGATCGTTGCCGCGCCGGGCGGGCCGGTGGTGCGCACCGCGCTCGGCGATCTGACGGATGCCGCCGAATGCCCGCTGCCGGGTGCCTACCCCGGCGGTGCCTGCGACCTGCTGCTGCGCGCCGACGATATCGTGCACGACGACGCCTCACCGGTGCGCGCCCGCATCGAGCGCAAGGCCTTTCAGGGCGCGCGCTTCATCTACACGCTGCGCCTCGCGAGCGGCGAGCGGCTGCTCGCGCAGGTGCCGTCACACCACGACCATGCGATCGGCGAGTGGATCGGCATCCGGCCCGAGGTCGACCACCTCGTCACCTTCGCGCGCGACGCGGCATAGGGCCCTGGGCTATTTGTAGCCGACCTCGTCGAGCAAGCGCTGCACCTTGACCTGGTTCATGCCGATGACGGAGACCGGCACCGTATCGGCCTTGAAGGGCCCCATCGCATCGAGCGCCGGGTTGGCGATCTTCAGCCCCTTGACGACCGGCCATTCGTTGTTGCCGTCGGCGAAGTGGCGCTGGGCGTCGTCGCTCGCGAGGTACTCGAGGAACTTCACCGCCGCGTCGCGGTTCTTCGCGTGGCGGGCGACGGCGCCGCCGGCGATATTGACGTGCGTGCCGTAGCTCGCTTGGTCGGGGAAGACCATCGCGACCTTCTCGACGACGGCACGGTCCTCGGGCTTGGTCGAGCGCATCAGGCGCGCGAAGTAGTATGAATTGCTCAGTGCGACCTGGCACTCTCCGCTCGCGACGGCGCGGATCTGGTCGGTATCGCCGCCCTTGGGCGCGCGCGCCATATTGGCGACGATGCCGGCAAGCCAGGTCTTGGTCCTGGCTTCGCCCATATGTTCGAGCATCGCGCCGAACAGCGACAGGTTGTACGGATGCGAGCCCGAGCGCGTGCACACGCGGCCCTTGTTCACCGGATCGGCGAGCATTTCGTAGGTGGCGGCGTCCGCGGGCTTGACCGTCGCCTTGTTGTAGACGATGACGCGCGCGCGGGTCGAAAAGCCGAACCATTGCGAGCCTTCGCCGCTGTCCTTGCCGCGCAGCGTCGCCGGGATGCGCGACTCGAGCGTGGCGGACTTGACCGGCTGGAACAGGCCATCGACCTCGGCGCGCCACAGACGCGACGCATCGACGAGCAGCACGACGTCGGCTGGGCTCGCCGCGCCTTCGCTCTTCAAGCGGGCAAGCACGGCGGTATCGTCGGCGTCGATGCGCTTGATCGCAATCCCGGTCGCCTTCGTGAACGCGGCGTAGAGCGCCTCGTCGGTCGCATAGTGGCGCGCGCTGTAGATGCTGAGTTCGCGCTCCTGCGCGGTCGCCTGCAAAGCCAAGGCCGCGAGTGCGGCCATGAAAAGCCCTCGGATCGATGCGGTCATCCTCATTTCTTCCCCCTGTGGAAATCGATTTCGGCGAGTATAAGCACGAATGAGAACGCTTCTCACCTCATAGAACGGTGAGCGCGATGCCGTGATCTCGCGAGGCAGGCCGGGTCGGCGCGGATCGGCCAGCGGGGCCGCAAACCGGCCTTGTCGGCACGCGACGCTCGCCTCGAGAGCGCCCGCGTCGCGCCGGTGGCACGCTCGCAACCGGGATGACCAGAAATTTCCCTGCGCCGGTCGTGACGGCTGATGCAACTTTCCGGACCCGTTGCGACTCCACTGACGCACCTGATTTCATATACTGGCACTCTTGCATTCCATTCTTTCTAGAAGCGGTACCGCCATGGGTTCGAAACTGAAGGTCAGCGGCTGGATCGCCGTCGGCGTCGTCGCCGGTGCGCTCGGCGCGATACAACTGCAGGCGATCGCGCGCAATTCGGTCGCCCAGTTGCCGCTCGAGGAACTGCAGCAACTCGCCGCCGTCTTCGCGATGGTCAAGTCCGACTACGTGGAGCCGGTCGACGAGAAGAAGCTGATCAACGATGCGATCTCCGGCATGGTCGCCGGGCTCGACCCGCATTCGCAGTATTTCGACAAGAAGACGTTCAAGGAATTCCGCGAGGGCACGACCGGCAAGTTCGTCGGCGTCGGCATCGAGATCGGCATGGAGGACGGCCTCGTCAAGGTCATCTCGCCGATCGAGGGCACGCCGGCGTTTCGCGCCGGGCTCAAGAGCGGCGACCTGATCACGAAGATCGACGACACGTACGTCAAGGGCCTGACGCTCGACCAGGCGGTGAAGAAGATGCGTGGCGAGCCGAACACCAAGGTCACGCTGACGATCTTCCGCAAGAACGAGAGCCGCAGCTTTCCGGTGACGATCACGCGCGAGGAAATCCGCCAGCAAAGCGTGCGCGCCAAATTCATAGAGCCGGGCTACGCATGGATCCGCCTGAGCATCTTCCAGGACCGCACGGTCGAGGATTTCGTGCGCAAGGTCGATGAGCTTTACAAGCAGGATCCGAATATCAAGGGCATCGTGCTCGACCTGCGCAACGACCCGGGCGGCCTGCTCGAGGGCGCGGTCGCGATCGCCGCGGCCTTCCTGCCGAACGACGCCGTCGTCGTCTCGACCAACGGCCAGGTCGCCGACAGCAAGGCCACCTTCAAGGCCGCGCCCGAGTACTACATGCGCCGCGGCGGCACGGACCCGCTCAAGAGCCTGCCGGCGGCGATCAAGCGCGTGCCGCTGATCGTGCTCGTCAACGAGGGCTCGGCTTCGGCCAGCGAGATCGTGGCCGGCGCGCTGCAGGACAACAAGCGCGCGACGATCATGGGCGCGCAGACCTTCGGCAAGGGCTCGGTGCAGACGGTGCGCCAGCTCTCGCCCGACACCGCGCTCAAGATCACGACCGCGCGCTACTACACGCCGTCGGGCAAGTCGATCCAGGCGACCGGCATCGTGCCCGACGTGATGGTCGACGAAACGGCCGAAGGCAACGTCTTTGCGGCGCTTCGCGTGCGCGAGGCCGATCTCGAGAAGCACATCAGCAGCGGCCAGGGCCCCGAGCACGAAGACAAGGCGCGCGAGCAGGAGCGCGAAGAAGCGCGCAAGAAGCTCGAGGACGAGATCGCGAAGAACACGCTGCCCAAGCCGCTGCCCGAATTCGGCAGCGACAAGGACTTTCCGCTGATGCAGGCGCTCAATCGCCTGAAGGGCCAGCCGGTGATGGTCTCGAAGACGATGGTCGAACGCAGGGCCGAGACCGGGACGAACTGAGCCGCGCCCGGCACGCACGGAACGCCCGCCCGCTTCGCGGGCGTTCTTCTTTGCGGGCCCGCACCCTCTGCGCTCGAATGCACGCACGATGAACGACGACCAGCTGCTGCGCTACTCGCGCCACATCCTGCTCGACGAGATCGGCATCGAAGGCCAGCGGCGGATCCTCGCCGCGCATGTGCTGATGATCGGCGCCGGCGGACTGGGCTCGCCGGCTGCGCTCTACCTCGCGTGCGCCGGCATCGGCAGCATCACGATTGCCGACGCCGACGACGTCGATCTCACCAATCTGCAGCGCCAGATCGCGCACCGGCTTGCAAGCGTCGGCCAGCCGAAAGTGCAGTCGGCGATGCGCGCGATCGCCGAGATCAACCCCGACGTTCGGGTTCAGCCGCTGCGCCAGCGCGTCGACGCCGCGACGCTCGCGCCGCTTGTCGACGCTGCCGACGTGGTGCTCGATTGCAGCGACAACTTCGCGACCCGCCATGCGGTCAACGCCGCCTGCGTCGCGGCGGGCAAGCCGCTCGTGTCGGGCGCCGCGATCGGCTTCGATGGCCAGGTTTCGGTCTACGACGCGCGATCGGGCCCCTGCTACGCCTGCATCTTCGCACCGGATGCGGCGTTCGAAGAGACGCAGTGCGCGACGATGGGCGTATTCGCGCCGCTCGTCGGCATCATCGGCACGGTGCAGGCGGCGGAGGCGATCAAGCTGATCGCCGGCATCGGCACGTCGCTCGCCGGGCGGCTGCAGATGCTCGATGCGCGCTCGATGAGGTGGAGCGAGATCGGCGTCGCGCGCCAAGCCGGCTGCCCCGTATGCGGCCACTTGCATTGAACACCCCATCGCGCACGCGCGGGCGGCGATCCCTTAAGCTCGGCGCATTGCCCGAACGGAACAACGCATGAACAAGCGCAAAGCGCTCAACGCACGCAACTTCCCCTCCGCGCAGCAGGAGGCCAAGGCCGTCGCGCCGCTGTCGCACTACGATGGCCCGGAGAGCGCCTACCGCCTGGCGTTCACCGACACCGAATTCCTGCTGCGCGAGGAACTGCGCCCGGTGCGCATGCAGCTCGAACTGCTCAAGCCCGACATGGTGATGACCGAGCATGGCATCGACGCGACGATCGTGCTCTACGGCAGCGCGCGCATCCTGGCGCCCGATATCGCGGCACAGCGCCTGCGCGAAGCGCAGGCCGGCGCGGACGCGGCCGCGATTCGCCGCGCCGAGCAGCAGGTGCTGATGTCGCACTACTACGAAGAGGCACGCCGCTTCGCCGCGCTCGTGACGCGCAAGTCGCGCGAGCTCGAGACGCCGATCTATATCGTCACCGGCGGCGGTCCGGGGGTGATGGAGGCCGGCAACCGCGGCGCCCATGAGGCGGGCGGCAGGAGCATCGGCCTCAACATCGTGCTGCCGCACGAGCAGGCGCCGAATCCCTATATCACGCCCGAGCTGTGCTTCCAGTTCCACTATTTCGGGCTGCGCAAGATGCACTTCCTGATGCGCAGCATCGGCCTCGTCTGCTTTCCGGGAGGTTTCGGCACGCTGGACGAACTGTTCGAGTCGATGACGCTGATGCAGACCGGCAAGTGCCGGCGCAGCCCGATCCTGCTTTTCGGACGCGAGTACTGGACGCGCCTGATCAATTTCGACCTGCTCGTCGAGGCCGGCATGATCAGCCCGAACGACGTCGAACTGTTCCACTTCGTCGAAACCGCCGAGGAAGCCTGGGAGGTCCTCGCCGCCGAATACGGATTCGATCTGCCCGCCACGCAGACCGGCGACTTCGCGCTCGACATCTGACGATGGCCGATGCCAGCGACAACGTGAATGCCCTCGCCGCACGGACGGTGAGCCTGATCGGTGCGCCGACCGATATCGGCGCCGGATCGCGCGGCGCGAGCATGGGGCCCGAGGCGATGCGCGTCGCCGGCATCCAGCAAGCACTCGAGGCACGCGGCGTCTCGGTCGTCGACACCGGCAACCTGAGCGGCCCGATCAACCCCTGGCAGCCGCCGGTCGAGGGCTACCGCCATCTGCCCGAAGTCGTCGCCTGGAATCTGGCGGTGCACGACGCAGTGCACTCCCAACTGCAAGCCGGGCGCCTTCCGCTGCTGCTCGGCGGCGACCACTGCCTCGCGATCGGCTCGATCAGCGCAGTCGCCCGCCACTGCCGGGAGGTGCGCAAGAAGCTGCGCGTGCTGTGGCTCGACGCGCACGCCGACTTCAATACCAACCTGCTCACGCCAAGCGGCAATACGCACGGCATGCCCGTCGCCTGCCTGTGCGGAAACGGTCCACAGGAGCTGGTCGAGATCGGCGGCAAGGTGCCCGCGATCAGCGCGAAATGGGTGCGCCAGATCGGCATCCGCAGTGTCGACGCCGGCGAGAAGCGACTCGTGCACGAGGCCGGGCTCGAAGTCTTCGACATGCGCTTCATCGACGAGATGGGCATGCGTCACGCGATGGAGCTTGCGCTTGCGACACTCGACGCCAACACCCATCTGCACGTGAGCTTCGACGTCGACTTCCTCGACCCCGACATCGCCCCCGGCGTCGGCACGACCGTCAAGGGCGGCCCGACCTACCGCGAAGCGCAGCTGTGCATGGAGATGATCGCCGATACCGGCCGCCTCGCCTCGCTCGACTTGATGGAACTCAATCCGGCATTCGACGACCACAACCGCACCGCCGATGTCGCGGTCGATCTGATCGAAAGCCTGTTCGGCAAGTCGACGCTGATGCGCGCATAGGTGCAGCGCTTCCCTCGCCGCTTTCGCTGCCGTTCGCGCCTCGAGTCAGCGAGGCGACGCAAGAGGCGCCACCATTCCCCCTCGTTTCGGGGGTATCGCACGCCACTCGGTGGCCCTATGATCAGCCACCTTTGGACTGCACTGGGAGGATCGGCGATGTTGCTGACACGTCTTGCACTTGCCGCTGCGCTTGCACTCGGCGCACTTTCCGCCCAGGCTGCCGATCCGACGGCCAGCCTCGACCGCAGCTTCGTCGAGTACACCGGAAACGGCCCGATCGGCAACAATAATCTCGGATCGAACAACTTCTACTGGATGTTCGAGAGCAGCGGCATGTACGACGGCCACGCCGTCAACTCCTGGTTCCTGATCTGGGAGCCCGTCAGAGCCCGCGTCACCGGCAGCGTCACCTTCGACGCGCCGATCCTGTACATGTTCGATGACCAGGCCGAGATGATCGCGACCGCCGGGTTCGGAAAACCGGGCGTCACCTACGACTACAGCCATCCCAGCATGGGTCTGGATACCGTGGACAAGACGACCACCAGCTTTACAGGCTCGAAGCTCACGCTCGCCTGGAATGCGAGCGATCCCGGCGATCACGTTCGCATCCTGACGGCCGTGCCGGAACCGCAGACCTATGCCCTGATGCTCGCCGGTCTCGGCCTGACCGCCTGGTTCGCACGCCGCCGCCGCGCTGACTGAGCGACAGCCGGCACCCATCCCAAACCAAGGGCCGCAGCGAGCGGCCCTTTTGCTTGCGCGACGGGCACGGCGCTTGCGAAGCCCGCTCAATGCGCCTCGGCCGCCTTCGCCGCCTCGACGGCGCCCGAGGTATCGCCGCTGACGCCGTTGAAGAACAGGTTGAGCAGCACCGCGGCGATCGACGTGAGCAGGATGCCGCTTTCGAGCAGCGGATGCAGTTCGTGCGCCATCTGCTGCATCCAGCGCGGCGCGACGAGCGGGATCAGCCCGAAGCCGATCGCGAGCGCAACGATATAGAGGTTGTGGCGGTTGCTCTTGTAGTCGACGGTCGAGAGGATGCGGATGCCGGTCGCGGCGACCATGCCGAACATCACGAGCCCGGCGCCACCGAGCACGAATTGCGGGATCGCCTCGACGAGCGCTCCCATTTTGGGCAGCAGGCCGAGGATGATCATGATGATGCCGCCGGCAACCGTCACGTAGCGGCTGCGCACGCCGGTGACGCCGACGAGGCCGACGTTCTGCGAAAAGCTCGTATACGGGAAGGTGTTGAAGACGCCGCCGATCAGCGTGCCCAGGCCGTCGGTGCGCAGGCCGGCCGACAGTTCGCCCTGGCTGATTCTCTTGCCCGTCATGTCGGACAGCGCGAGGAACATGCCGGTCGACTCGATCATCACGACGATCATCACGAGACTCATCGTCAGGACCATCACCGGGTCGAAGGTCGGCATGCCGAACGCGAGCGGCATGACGATGTCGACCCACGCCGCCTTGCCGACCTTGTCGAAGTTCATCTCGCCGACCGCGAACGCGAGCACGCAGCCGGCGATCATGCCGAGCAGCACGGCAATGTTGGCGAAGAAGCCCTTCGCGTACTTGACGAGCAGCAGCACGATGACGAGCACGAAGGCGGAGATCGCCAGGTGATCGAGCGAGCCGTAGTTGGGGTTGTCGAGCATCGGGATCGGGCCGAGCTTGATCGGCGCCGACGCCGCCGCAGCGGCCGCCTTCGCGCTCTCGACCATGCCGACGAGCTTGTCGACGTCGGTGCGCTGGGCAAGGAAGGCCGGCCCGCCGACCGCCCAGCCGACGCCGACCCGCATCAGGCTGACGCCGATGATCGTGATGATCGTGCCGGTGACGACCGGCGGGAAGAACCGCAGCATGCGGCTGACGATCGGCGCGAGCAGCATCGCGACGATGCCGGCGCCGATGATCGAGCCGAACAGTGCGCGCGCACCGTCCTCGCCCGGCACCGCATTGGCGATCGCGACCATCGGGCCGACGGCGGCGAAGGTCACGCCCATCATCACCGGAAGCTTGATGCCGAAGTATCTCGTCATGCCGAGCGACTGGATCAGCGTCACGATGCCGCAGGCGAACAGGTCGGCCGAGATCAGCATCGCCACGTGTTCGGGCGAGAGCTTCAGCGCACGGCCGACGATCAGCGGCACGGCGATCGCGCCGGCATACATCACGAGCACGTGCTGCAGGCCGAGCGCCGTCAGCCGAGGCAGCGGCAGCTTCTCGTCCACCGGGTGGACAGCGGTTGCGTTCATCTTGTCTCCTCGTTCTTGGTTGTTCCCCGCCCGAAGCGATCGGGCGCCTTCTCGCATCGCGCACCAGCTACTTGACCGGCGCACCTTCCTTGAACCAGCGCCCGACCAGCGCCCGCTCGGCATCGGTGATCTGCGTCGCGTTGTTGAGCGGCATCGTCTTCAGGATCGCGACCTGCTGGTTGATCATCTGCGCGTGCTGGGCAACCGCATCGGCGTGCGTCAGGTTCACGTTCTTGCTCGCGAGCTGGTCGTTGTGACAGACCACGCAGCGCGCGTCGAGCACCTCGCGCAACTCGGCGTACGTCACCGGCGCGGCGGCCACCGCCTTGGGCTGCGGCGCGGGCATCAGCCAGGCCGCCAGGCCGACGATGAGCAGCGTGCCGACCACGGCGTAGCGCCACGGCACCGGCTTGCCCTGCACCAGCGCCTTGTGGCGGGCGACGAACGAGTGGCGGATCAGCGCGCCGGCGACCATGATGACGACGAGCACGACCCAGTTGTTCGGCGCGCCGTACAGGAAGCCGTAGTGGTTGCTGAGCATCGCGATCAGCACCGGCAGCGTGAAGTAGGTGTTGTGCACGCTGCGCTGCTTGGCGCGCTGGCCGTGCACCGGATCGACCGGCTCTCCGGCCTTCAGCTGCGCGATCACCTTGCGTTGGCCCGGAATGATCCAGAAGAAGACATTCGCGCTCATCGACGTCGCCATCATCGCGCCGACGAGCAGGAATGCGGCGCGCCCGGGGAACAGATGGCACGCCAGCCACGACGCGAAGACGACGAAGACGGTGACGCCGATGCTGACGATGCGGTCGGCGCGATCGCCCTGGCCGAAGGCGCGGCAGATCGCGTCGTAGACGAACCAGAAGACGACGAGAAAGGCAATCGCTGCCGCACCCGCCGCAACCGGCGACCAGTCCACCAGGTTCCGGTCGATCAGGAAGCTGCTCGCCTGGTAGAGGTAGAGCACGGTGAACAGCGCGAAGCCGGTCAGCCACGTCGAGTAGCTCTCCCAGTAGAACCAGTGCAGATGCTCGGGGATCTTCTTCGGCGCGACGGCGTATTTCTGCGGGTGATAGAAACCCCCGCCGTGGACGGCCCACAGCTCGCCGCTGACGCCCTTGTCCTTGGAGAGCTGATCGGGCGGCGGCGTCAGGCTGTTGTCGAGGAAGACGAAGTAGAACGACGAGCCGATCCACGCGATCGCGACGATGACGTGCGCCCAGCGCAGCAGCAGGTTGACCCAGTCGAGAGCGTAAGCGTCCATGCAGTCAGCCTCGGAAGGCCCCGCCCCGCGCCACGGCGCTGGGCTCGGCGATCCTTACCACGGCGGGCTCTGTAAGGCGTGGATGTCGCGACCCGCTCGTTGACCGGGGCTCCGCGGCGACATGCGTTCGCACTGTATACAGTTCTGTGGGGGACGGCATACCGTACAAACCCGAAGCGCGGCCGCCGCGGCTCAACTGCCGCGATAGGTCGAGTACGCCCAGGGGCTTGCGAGCAGCGGCACGTGGTAGTGCGCGCCGGTGTCGGCCAGCCCGAAGTCGAGCGGCACGGCGTCGAGGAACGGCGGCTCGGGCAGCGCGACGCCGCGCGCACGAAAGTACGCCGCAACGTCGAACACCAGTCTGTAGGCGCCGACGGCAAAGACCTCGCCTTCGAGCAGCGGCGCGTCGGCCCGCCCGTCGGCGTTGAGCGTCAGTTCCTTGACGAGCGCCGCGGCGCCCGCTTCGAGCGCGTACAGCCGTACCCGCATGCCGGCTGCCGGGCAGCCGTTCATCGTGTCGAGCACATGTGTCGTGAGCTTGCCCATCGCCGGTCTCCATCGCGGCACGCCGGCCGCTTCGTTCGGGGTTGCAGAAATCCAAAAAGTGTATACAGTTTAGCCTGCAACGCAAGCACAATTCGACCGCATTGGCGACCCCGCTCCGCAACCGTATCGTCGCACCCCTCACCTCGACCCTCTGCCCCGTTGCCGGGGAAGAGGGGACCGTTCTTTCTCTCCCGCGCGCGGGAGAAGGCGCGGTGAGGGTCTTCGGGGCCAAGCCATCGCCGGTGCCGGGGTGCATCGCCGATCCGATCACTCGATGACGACCCCTGCCCGGTTCATGATCGCCGTCCCGACCCGAAAGCCTCGCCCGGCGCGCAGCCCCGCGCGCGCGGCCGGCGATGCGGCGCGCCCGGACAGCACGCGCAAGATCGTCGAGTCGATCACGACCGCGATCGTCGAGCGCCGGCTGATGCCAGGCACCAAGCTCGCCGAGCAGAAGATCGCCGACATCTTCCAGGTCTCGCGCACGCTCGTGCGTCAGGCGCTCAACCAGTTGAGCCGCGACCGCCTCGTGACGCTCGAGCCGGCGCGCGGCGCGCGCGTCGCCGAGCCGAGCGTCGAGGAAGCGCGCCAGGTCTTCGAGGTGCGCAACATGCTCGAGGCCGCGATGGTGCGCAAGCTCTGCGGCCGGCTGACGGCGGCGCAACTCGCCGAACTGCGCGCGCACCTGAAGGACGAGCGCGCGGCGCTTGCGCGCACCGATGTGTCCGGCCGCACCCGGCTGCTGGCGGACTTTCACATCGTGCTCGCGCGCATGCTTGGCAACGACGCGCTCGCCGACCTGCTCGGCGATCTGCTCACGCGCTGCTCGCTGATCGCGCTGATGTACCAGTCGGCGCATTCGGCCGAGCATTCGTACGCGGAACACGTCGCGATCGTCGATGCGCTCGAGCGCGGCGCCGCGCGCGCGGCGGTGAAGCTGATGGAAGACCATCTGCACAACGTCGAGCGCAACCTGCAACTCGACCCGCGCGTGCCCGATCTGCAGCAGGCGCTGCGCCCCGTCAACTGAAACCAGGCCCGAAACGATGATGACCGCCGACTATCCGCGCGACCTGACCGGCTACGGCCGCAACCCGCCGCACGCGCGCTGGCCGGGCGGCGCGCGCATCGCGCTGCAGTTCGTGCTGAACGTCGAGGAAGGCGGCGAGAACTGCGTGCTGCACGGCGACGCGGCGTCCGAGGCCTTCCTCTCCGAGATCATCGGCGCGCAGGCCTACCCGGCGCGCCATCTGTCGATGGAGTCGATCTACGAGTACGGCTCGCGCGCCGGCGCCTGGCGCATCCTGCGCGAGTTCGAACGGCGCAGCCTGCCGCTCACGGTCTTCGGCGTCGCGATGGCGCTCGAGCGCAACCCCGAGCTGACGCGCGCCTGCGTCGATGCCGACCACGAGATCGCGAGCCACTCGTGGCGCTGGATCCACTACCAGGACATGGACGAGGCAACCGAGCGCGAACATATCGCCGCAGCAACCCGCATCATCCGAGAGCTGACCGGCGGGCGCTGGCCGCTCGGCTGGTATACCGGGCGCGACAGCCCGAACACGAAGCGCCTCGTCGCCGACCACGGCGGCTACGAGTACGACAGCGACTACTACGGCGATGACCTGCCGTTCTGGATGCCGGTCGCGAAGTCCGACGGCACGACGCTGCAGCGTCTGATCGTCCCCTATACGCTCGATACCAACGATATGCGCTTCGCGTCGGCGCAGGGTTTCAACAGCGGCGAGCAGTTCCTGCAATACCTGAAGGACGCGTTCGACGTTCTCTATGCCGAGGGCGACCCGGCGGGCCTGGACCGGCCGAAGATGCTGAGCATCGGCATGCACTGCCGGCTGCTCGGCCGGCCGGGCCGGTTTCGCGCGCTGCAGCGCTTCCTTGACCACGTGCAGCAGCACGACAAGGTGTGGATCTGCCGCCGCATCGATATCGCCCGCCACTGGGCTTCGACACATCCCGCGCCGGGCGGCGAACGACAGGCTCAATCATGACGACGACGATCACGCTGGACCAACTCAACGCCGCGCCGGCAGCGCAGGCGCTCGCCTGGCTCGACGGCCTGTACGAGCATTCGCCGTGGATCGTCGAGCGCGCGCTCGAAAGGCGCCCGTTCGCGAGCCTCGCGCAGCTCGAACACGTGCTCGTCGGCGTCGTGCACGACGCCGGGCGCGACGCCCAGCTCGCCCTCGTTCGCGCCCACCCCGAGCTGGCCGGCAAGGCGGCCGTCGCCGGCACGCTGACGGCCGAATCGACGAACGAGCAGGCCAAGGCCGGCCTCGGCGCGTGCAGCCCGGACGAGTTTGCGCGTCTCACCCAGCTCAACGCCGCCTACAACGCGAAATTCGGCTTCCCGTTCATCCTCGCCGTGCGCGGGCCGCGCGGGCTCGGCCTCACGCGCCAGCAGATCATCGATACCTTCGCGCGCCGGCTCGAAGGCCACCCCGACTTCGAACTCGCCGAGTGCCTGCGCAATATCCACCGCATCGCGCAGATCCGGCTCGGCGACAAGTTCGGCGTCACGCCCGAACTCGGCAACCAGATCTGGGACTGGGCCGAAGAACTCGCCGCAGAAAGCGACGCCGGCTACAAGGAACACGGCCAGCTCACCGTCACCTACCTGACGCCCGCCCACCAGGCTTGCGCGTTCCGGCTGCAGCGCTGGATGCGCGACTGCGGTTTCGACGACGCGCATATCGACGCCGTCGGCAACGTCGTCGGTGTCTATCGCGCAAGCGACCCCAACGCGAAGCGATTGCTTACTGGATCGCACTACGACACGGTGAGAAACGGCGGCCGCTACGACGGGCGGCTCGGCATCTTCGTGCCCATGGCCTGCGTGCGCGAACTGCATCGCGCCGGCCGGCGCCTGCCGTTCGGCCTCGAGGTCGTCGCCTTCGCCGAAGAGGAAGGCCAGCGCTACAAGGCAACTTTCCTGGGCTCGGGCGCGCTCACCGGGCACTTCGATGCGGCCTGGCTCGACCAGCTCGACGCCGATGGCACGAGCATGCGCGACGCGATGCGCGCAGCGGGCCTGCCCGGGACACTCGAGACGATTGGCGCGATGCGGCGCGACCCGGCGCACTACCTCGGCTTCGTCGAGACCCACATCGAGCAGGGCCCGGTGCTCAACGAACTCGGGCTGCCGCTCGGCGTCGTCACGTCGATCAACGGCAATGCGCGCTTCGTGGGCGAGGTGATCGGCGTCGCGAGCCACGCCGGAACGACGCCGATGGACCGCCGCCGCGACGCCGCGACAGCCGTCGCCGAACTCGCGCTGTACGTCGAGCGGCGCGGCGCCGCCGAGCCCAACCTGGTCGCGACGATGGGCATGCTGCAGGTGCCATCGGGCTCGATCAACGTCGTGCCCGGGCGTTGCGAGTTCAGCCTCGACATCCGCGCGACGACGAACGCCGTGCGCGACGCCTGCATCGCCGACGTGCTCGCCGAACTCGAGTCGATCTGTGCGCGCCGCGGCCTGCACCATCGAATCGAAGAGACGATCCGCGCCGCCGCCGCGCCGAGCGCGCCCGAGTGGCAGGCGCGCTGGGAGCAGGCCGTCGCCGCGACCGGCCTGCCGGTGCATCGCATGCCCAGCGGCGCCGGCCACGATGCGATGAAGCTGCACGAGGTGATGCCGCAGGCGATGCTCTTCCTGCGCGGCGGCAACGCCGGCATCAGCCACAACCCGCTCGAAGAGATCAGCAACAACGACGCCGAGCTGTGCGTGCGGACGTTTGCCAACCTGCTCGAACAACTCGCGAAAGAACACCCATGAATGCCAGCCACGCAAAGCTCGACGCCTGGGTCGATTCGCACTTCGACGACGAGGTGCGCTTCCTGCAGGCGCTCGTCCAGGTGCCGACCGACACCCCGCCCGGCAACAACGCGCCGCACGCCGAACGCGCGGCCGAGTTGCTCTCGGGCATGGGCTTCGAGGTCGAAAAGCATCCGGTGCCGCCCTGGGCGCTCGAGGAATACGGCATGGCCTCGATCACCAACCTGATCGTGCGCCGACGCTACGGTGACGGCCCGACGATCGCGCTCAACGCGCATGGCGACGTCGTGCCGCCCGGCGACGGCTGGACGCATGGGCCGTACAGCGGTGACATCGAAGACGGCAAGCTCTACGGCCGCGCGTCGGCGGTGAGCAAGAGCGACTTCGCGACCTACAGCTTCGCCGTGCGCGCGCTCGAAGCGCTCGGCGCGAATCTCGCCGGCAGCGTCGAGCTGCACTTCACCTACGACGAGGAGTTCGGCGGCGAACTCGGCCCCGGCTGGCTGCTGCAGAACAAGCTGACCCGCCCCGACCTGCTGCTCGCCGCCGGCTTTTCCTACCAGGTCGTCACCGCGCACAACGGCTGCCTGCAGATGGAGGTCACGGTGCACGGGAAGATGGCGCACGCCGCGATTCCCGCCACCGGCGTCGACGCGCTGCAGGGCGCGGTCGCGATCCTGAATGCGCTCTATGCGCAGAACGCGCTCTACAAGCTCGTCACCTCCAAGGTGCCGGGCATCACGCATCCGTACCTCAACGTCGGCCGCATCGAGGGTGGCACGAATACGAATGTCGTTCCGGGCAAGGTGGTGCTCAAGCTCGACCGGCGCATGATCCCCGAAGAGAACCCGGCCGACGTCGAAGCGACGATCCGGCGCGTGATCGAAGACGCGGCGGCAGGCTGCCCGGGCATCGAAGTGGAGATCAAGCGCCTGCTGCTGGCCCGCGCGATGCAGCCGCTGCCGGGCAACAAGCCGCTCGTCGAAGCCTTGCAGCGTCACGCCGAGGCGGTCTTCGGCGAACCGATCCCGACCTCGGGGACGCCGCTCTATACCGACGTGCGGCTGTACTGCGAGCGCGGCATACCGGCCGCGATCTACGGCGCCGGCCCGCGCACCGTCTTCGAATCGAACGCCAAGCGCGCCGACGAGCATCTGGTGCTCGAGGATCTGCGCCGCGCGACCAAGGTCGTCGCGCGCACGCTGTACGATTTGCTCGCCACGGCGTAGCGCCCGCGTTCGCGACCAGCATTGCGATGACCGCCTTCACGAACCCCGACCCGACACCGGCGCAGATGCTGGCCCACCTGCGCCGCGCCAACGAGGTCGCGCGCCGGGCGATGTCGCTCGGCCGCCACCCCTTCGGCGCCATCCTCGTCGCGCCCGACCACGAGACGGTGCTCGCCGAGCAGCGCAACGTCGACAGCGTGAACCACGCCGAGAGCGTGCTCGCGCGCAGCGCGGCGCAGAACTTCGCGCCCGACTACCTGTGGCAGTGCACGCTCGTCACGACCGTCGAGCCGTGCTGCATGTGCGCCGCGACGCAGTACTGGGCCAACATCGGCCGCGTCGTCTACGGCATGACCGAGGAGCGCCTGCTCGAGCTCACCGGCAACCACGCCGAGAACCCGACGATGAGCCTGCCGTGCCGCGAGGTCTTCGCGCGCGGCCAGAAGGCGGTGCGGGTGATCGGCCCGGTGGCCGAGGTCGAGGCCGAGATCGCCGCGCTGCACGCCGGGTTCTGGCGCGCGCACCACGCGGACTGAACGGCTACCCGCGCCGCGGCGGCACGAGGTAGTCGGCCGTCACGCCGCGCCGCTCGCGGGCGCGCGCAAGCTCGCGCCGCGCGACGACGCCGAGGTGCACCTCGTCGGGTCCGTCGAGCAGCCGCATCGCCCGGCCCCAGGTCCACAGATAGGCAAGCGGCGTATCGCCCGACAGCCCCATTGCGCCGAACACCTGCATCGCGCGATCGAGCACGCGCGTCTGCAGCCGCGCGGCGACGACCTTGATCGCCGAGACCTCGGTGCGCGCCGCCGCGTTGCCGTCGCGATCCATGCGCCACGCGGCGTGCAGCACGAGCAGCCGCGCCTGGTCGATCTCGATCCGGCTCTCGGCGATCCACTCGCGCAGGTTGGCGAAGCCCGACAGCGCGGCGCCGAAGGCCTTGCGCTCGAGCGCGCGGTCGCACAGCAGTTCGAGCGCCAGTTCGCACTGGCCGATGCTGCGCATGCAGTGGTGCACGCGGCCCGGCCCGAGGCGCGCCTGCGCCATCGCGAAGCCGGCCCCTTCTTCGCCGAGCAGGTTGGCGGCAGGCACCCGCACGTTGCGAAACACGATCTCGCAATGCCCTTCGATCGCCCGGTGCTGGACGACCGGGATGTTGCGCACCACCTCGAGCCCGGGCGTGTTCATCGGCACGAGCAGCATCGAGTGTCGATGATGCGCATCGGCGGATGGATTGGCGCCGTCATCGCCGCCCACCCCCATCACGATCGCCAGTTCGCAGCGCGGATGCGCGGCGCCGGTGATGAACCACTTGCGGCCGTTGACCACATAGTCGCCGCCGTCGCGCGCGATGCGCGTGCGCAGGTTCGTCGCGTCGCTCGACGCCACGTCGGGTTCGGACATCGCGAAGCACGAGCGGATCTCGCCTTCGAGCAGCGGGCGCAGCCAGCGCGCCGACTGCGCCGGGGACGCGAAGCGGTGCAGCAGTTCGATGTTGCCGGTGTCGGGCGCGCTGCAGTTGAAGACCTCGGACGCCCACGGAATGCGCCCCATGATCTCGGCCAGCGGCGCGTAGTCGAGATTCGCAAGCCGCGTCCCCGGCTCGTCGTCGCGCAGCGCCGGAAGAAAGAGGTTCCACAGGCCCGCCGCCTTCGCCTGCGCCGCGATCGGGTCGATGACGTCGAGCGGATAGACGCCCTCGTCGGCATACCGATGCCAGTCGCGGTTGGACGGCAGCACGAGGCGCTGCATGAAGTCGCGCACGCGCTCCTGGAGCGCGAGCTTGTCCGGGGAGAAATCGAAATCCATGCCGGTCGCTGCCACGAACTGCGGTCTCCGATGGTGACGCCCGGCGCGCGATCTGGCAATCGCCTGCGCGACAGGTGGCCGCCGCCGGCGTGCTTGTGGGAAGCCCGCGCCGCGTGTGATGATCCACCGCCGAGTCACAGCCCTCGTCATGTCCGCCCCCGCCGTACCCGGTGCGCAAGCGTCCGACGCCGCATTTCAGGCGTCGGTGCCGGTCTTCGACGCCTTCGACCAGGTGGCCGACCCGGCGCGTTACCTGCCGCTGCCGGACGGCTGGGTGATCGGCAATGCCGATATCGTGAAGTCGACCCAGGCCAAGGCCGCGGGCCGCGCGAAGGCGGTCAACCTCGCCGGCGCGGCCGTCATCGCCGGGGTGACGAATGCGCTCGCGGGCGAACAGGTTGCCTATGTCTTCGGCGGCGACGGCGCGAGCTTCGCGGTGCCGGCGCGGCTGGCCGAACCGGCCGGCGCGGCGCTCGCCGCCGTCGCGGCCTGGGCCACGCACGAACTCGAGCTGCCGATGCGCTGCGGCATGGTGCCGATCGCCGCGATCCGCGCGGCCGGGCTCGACGTGCTTCTGGCGCGCTACGCAGCATCGCCCGACGTGCGCTACGCCCTCTTCGCCGGCGGCGGTCTGCGCTGGGCCGACGGCCAGATCAAGGCCGGCCGCTTCGGGCTCGCCCCGGCCGGCGCCGACGCGCAGCCGGACCTGACCGGGCTGTCGTGCAACTGGGAGCAGGTGCCGAGTTCGCTCGGCACCATCCTCACCGTGATCCTCGTGCCACGCGGTCGCTTCGACGCGCCGGCCTTCACCGATCTCGCGAAGCGTCTGAACGCGCTGCTCGCCGATGCCTCGCAGGCGCGCTGCCCGCTGCCCGAGGGCGGGCCGCCGCTGCGCTGGCCGCCGACCGGGCTCGGCCTGCTGGCACGGGTGCGGCGCCGGCCGGGCGAGTGGGCGGTCTGGCTGCGCGCCAGGCTCGCCGCCGAGACCTTGTTCAACGCGCTGTTGTTGTGGAGCGGCTGGAAGGCCGGCAATTTCGACCCCGCGCGCTACCGGCGCGAACTCGTCGCCAACGCCGACTTCCGCGGCTACGACGACGGCCTGCGGATGACGCTCGACTGCACGCTGGCGCAGGCCGATCGGATCGAAGCGCTGCTCGCGCAGGCCAGGGCGCAGGGTGTCGCGCGCTACGGCACGCACCGCGAGGATGCGGCGCTGATGACGTGCATCGCGCCGCTGCCCTCGCGCAGCGACCACGTGCACTTCATCGACGGCGCGGCGGGCGGCTATACGCTTGCCGCGCTGCGGATGAAGTCCGACGCGTGAGAAGCCGGGAACGGCCGCTGCCGCAGCGCAAGTTTGAGCGGCCGCAAGGACAGCGCGGGCTTTGCGATCGGCGGCTGCGATGGATTCGGTATCCTGCCGCCTCGGCGCCTGTCGCGCCGCATTCGAACCCCCTTGGAGAGTCGTCGATGACGCGTGTTTTCAATTTCAGCGCCGGCCCCGCCGTGCTGCCCGAACCCGTGCTGCGCAAGGCAGCCGAAGAGATGCTCGACTGGCACGGCTCGGGCATGTCGGTGATGGAGATGAGCCATCGCGGCAAGGAGTTCATCTCGATTCACGCCGAGGCCGAGGCGCTGCTGCGCGAACTGCTCGCCGTTCCCGCGAACTACAAGGTTCTCTTCGTGCAGGGCGGTGCGATCGGCGAGAACGCGATCGTGCCGATGAACCTGCTGCGCGGCAAGACCGGCGCCGACTACGTGAACACCGGCGAGTGGTCGAAGAAGTCGATCAAGGAAGCGAAGAAGTACTGCAGCGTGAACGTCGCCGCGTCGTCCGAGGCGAACGGCTTCACGAGCGTTCCGCCGCGCGCCGAATGGAAGCTCGACCCGAACGCGGCCTATGTCCACATCTGCTCGAACGAAACGATAGGCGGCGTCGAATACCACTGGACGCCGGACGTGGGCGGCGTGCCGCTCGTCGCCGACATGTCGTCGAACATTCTGTCGCGGCCGATCGATGTCTCGAAGTACGGCCTGATCTACGGCGGCGCGCAAAAGAACATCGGCCCCGCGGGGCTGACGATCGTCATCGTGCGCGAAGACCTGCTCGGCAAGGCGCTCGCGATCACGCCGTCGGCGTTCGACTACGCGCAGCAAGCGGCGAACGACTCGATGCTCAACACGCCGCCGACCTACGGCATCTACATCGCCGGCCTCGTCTTCAACTGGATCAAGGCCCAAGGCGGCCTCGCCGCGATGCAGGAGCACAACCGCACGAAGGCGGCGCTGCTCTACGACTACCTCGATGCGACGGCGTTCTACTCGAACCCGATCGCGAAGGCCGACCGCTCGCTGATGAACGTGCCGTTCAAGCTGAAGGATGAATCGCTCGACGACGCCTTCCTGAAGGGCGCGCAGGCCCGGGGCATGCTGCAGCTCAAGGGCCACCGCTCGGTCGGCGGCATGCGGGCGTCGATCTACAACGCGATGCCGATCGAAGGCGTGCGCGCGCTCGTCGCCTACATGAAGGAATTCGAGGCCGCGCATGGCTGAGCCATTCAAGGTCCTGGTGCTCAACGCCGTCTCCGCGAACGGCCTGAAGCGCCTTCCCGCTGCACGCTACACGACCGCCAAGGACGCCGCCGAACCCGACGCGATCCTGCTGCGCTCGGCCGATCTGCATTCGACGCCGATCGCGCGCAGCGTACTGGCGATCGGCCGCGCCGGCGCGGGCACCAACAACATCCCGGTCGCGGCGATGAGCGCGCGCGGCGTGCCGGTCTTCAATACGCCGGGTGCGAACGCCAACGCGGTGAAGGAACTGGTGCTCGCCGGCATGCTGATCGCGGCGCGCAACATCGCCCCCGCGCTGCGCTTCGTCGCTGCCCTCGATGCCGGCGCGCCCGACATGGACAAGGCGGTAGAGAACGGCAAGAAGGCATTTGCCGGTCGCGAACTCGCGGGGCAGACGCTCGGCGTGATCGGCCTCGGCAAGATCGGCTGCCTGGTTGCCGACGCCGCGATCAAGCTCGGCATGAACGTGCTCGGCTTCGACCCCGAGATCACGGTCGACGCCGCCTGGAGCCTGCCGTCGCAGGTGAAGAAGGCGGCGAGCGTCGCCGAGGTCCTGAAAAGCGCACAGTTCACGACGCTGCACGTGCCGCTGGTGGACGCGACCCGCGATCTGGTGAACGCGAAGAACCTCGCCCTGCTGCAGCCGGGCAGCGTGCTGCTGAATTTCTCGCGCGAAGGCGTCGTCAACGAGGCCGCGGTGCTCGCGTCGCTCGACGCCGGCAAGCTCGGCTGCTACGTGTGCGACTTCCCGAGCGCGGCCATCAACGGCCACACCCGCGTCGTCGCGCTGCCGCACCTCGGCGCGTCGACGCGCGAGGCAGAGGAAAACTGCGCCGTGATGGTCGTCGACCAGCTGCGCGACTTTCTCGAGCACGGCAACATCGCCAATGCGGTGAATTTTCCGAACGTCGCGATGGCGCGCGAGTCGGCACACCGGGTCGCGATCGCGAATGCGAACGTGCCCAACATGCTCGGCCAGATCTCGACCGCGATGGCCAGGGCCGGGCTCAATATCCACAATATGGTCAACAAGTCGCGCGGCGATATGGCCTACACGCTGGTCGACGTCGACAGCACGCTCGAAGCGCCGGCCCTCGCCGGCATCGCCGCGATCGACGGCGTGCTGTCGGTACGCTACCTGCCGATGCGCGATTGACGCGGTATCGCGATGCGCTGACCGGAAACCGGCGCAGCCGCGTGCGTTCCGGGAGACCGCGTCTCATGCCGATGTGCGTTCGAACGCAAGGAATCCCGTGACCTCCGGCAATGCCTTGCGGCTTTGCGCGTAGTGCCCCTGCGGCACGCGCCGGTCGGCGCATCGTGCCAGGCGCCACCCGCCAGAGGCTCATGCTGGGGTACCAGAAATCGCCCCTGTCGGGTGGCACCTGGCACGAGGTGGGGCGTCAGTGGTCCACGCCACGAACACCATTGGCGCTGCCGCAAAGCCGTGCCGGCCGGCGCACACACCGCGGCGGCTGGTGTCCGGCCGCGTGCTTTCAGCGAGCGTCCGTTTCCATGCGTTCGATCGCGAACGGGTATCAGAGCGTCCCTTCCGGCAGCGGAAGGACGAGCGTGAACATCAGCGCCGAGTTGCCGAGCAGGTCGAGCTCGAGGTAGACACGATCGGTGAACTGGTAGCCGATGCTCGGCACGAAGCCGGGCGAGAAGCCGTTGTTGTTGAACGGCACCTTGTCCTTGAACTCGCCGACGTAGCCGTAGAGCAGGCCGCCGGTCCACTGCAGGTACCACTTGTTCCAGCCGAACGGATTGACGAAGCGCTGGCCGACGAAGGCGTAGGCGCTCGGCTGGCCGAACGAGTTGGAAAATGCGATGCCGCCGGCGACCCAGTTGTTGTCGAGCCGGCGCAGCAGGCCGGCCGAATAGACGTACTTGTGGTCCTCGCTGTAGTGGAAGTGGTAGGTGTAGGGGCTGACGATGAAATCCCACTTGCCGATCGGCTTCGCTTCGTCCTGCGCGAAGCCGTCTCGCGGGGCCGCGCCAAGCACGGCCAGCGCAAGCGCAACGACAATGCGTCCGATTCGTTGAAGCGATGAGTTCATGGGCAGTCTGCGTTGGGTGATCGATGGTGCGCTGCGCTGGGTCGCGCTTGCCGCCGCGGCATGGATTGTCGCGGCTTTGGCCGGGTGCGCCTGGATCGACACCCAGCAAAGGGCGAAAGTCTACAAGCCCCAGCCGGGAACAATGGCCGACTGGAAGCCGGTCAGCGCGCACGACGAGGCGTTCTGGATCGATCTGCCGCACGCCGCGGCGGCGCCGGATGCAGGATCGGCCGCGGCGCCAGCCGACGCCGCGCCCGGGCGCTTGCGCGCGATCTGGATCCCCGCCGATGCGCCCGGTGCGCCGGCCGTGCTCTACCTGCACGGCACGTTTCGCAATCTCTACTTCAACCGGCCGAAGATCGCAGCCATCCACGACGCCGGCTTTTCGGTGCTCGCGATCGACTACCGCGGCTGGGGCGAGAGCACGAAGCTGCTGCCGTCGGAGGCGACGATCATGCAGGACGCCGAAGCGGCGTGGGCCGAATTCGCGCGCCGCGTGCCCGAGCCGCAGCGGCGCGTGCTGTTCGGCCATTCGATGGGCAGCGGCGTCGCCATCGAGCTTGCGCTGCGCCACCGCGATCCGCCCGGCTACGGCGCGCTCGTCGTCGAGTCGGCCCTCACGTCGATGCCCGATCTGGCGCGCGACAGCAGCCTCCTGGGCTTCCTGGTCGTTCCGCTCGTCACGCAGCAGTTCGACTCGATAGACAAGATCGGACGCATCGACGCGCCGAAGTGGTTCCTCGCCGGCACCGCCGACAAGACCGTGCCGCCGCAGCAGACGCAGCAGTTGTACGACGCCGCGCACGAGCCCAAGCAGCTGGTGTGGTTCGACGGCGGTTCGCACAGCGGGCTGCACACCGAGTTCGCGCAGCGCTACCGCGATGTCTGGCGCGACGTCGCCGCCTGGCTGGGCGGGCAGGCGACGGCGCAGCGCTGAGCCGGGAGCGTCCTACCGCCGCGGCGCGGCTTCGAAGCGGACGGTCGAGGCGAGCGTCGCGATCGGCCGCCCTCCTTCGGTAGCGACTTCGACGCGCCAGACGGCGTCGCCGCCCGCAGTGCGCGACGCCTCGCCCGCCTTCGCGACGAGAACGTCGCCTTCGCGCGCTGCGTTCAGGTACGCGATGTGCGCATCCACGACCGCCGACGCCCCGGCGCCGGCCGAGCGCACCGCGTCGCTTGCCGCCGCATCGGCGAGCGCATAGATCACGCTGCGCGCGCAGGCACCGGCATCGTCCAGATGCGTTTCGCGCACGCGCAGCGACGCACCCGCGCTCGATGCGCCGGTCTCGATGCCGAAGTACGACGCCGGCGTGGCTTCGTGCTCCGCGGCGAGCCGCAGCGGCTTCGCGTCATCGCTCGCCGTGCGCAGCCGCCGGCCCCGTCCGACGGCCGTTGCGTGCGCGCCGATTTTCTCGACCAGCGCGGCGATGCCATTTCCGCTCGTCGCGGTGACCGCGAGCACCGGCGTCTGCCAGCCGCCGTCGGCGGGCGCGCGGCGCAGATGCGTCATGTGCCGCAGGTCGCGCGCGGTGCTGCGCGCGGCCGGCAGGTCGCCCTTCGTAACGACGAGCAGATCGGCGATCTCGAGAATGCCGGCCTTGATCGCCTGCACCTCGTCGCCGAGCCCGGGCGGGCAGGCGACGATGCAGGTATCGGCAAGCTCCGCGATCTCGACCTCGGATTGCCCCGCGCCGACCGTCTCGACGAGGACGATGTCGTGGCCCGCGGCATCCAGCAGATCGACGATGCCGCGCGTCGTGCGCGACAGGCCGCCCAGATGCCCGCGCGAGGCGATCGAGCGCACGAAGACGTCCGGGTGCTCGCCGTGCTCGCCCATGCGCACCCGGTCGCCGAGCAGCGCGCCGCCGCTGATCGGGCTCGACGGATCGACGGCGACGACGCCGACACGCGACCCCTGCCCGACGAGCGCGCCGAGCAGCGCATTGACGAGCGTCGACTTGCCGGCCCCCGGCGGCCCGGTCAGCCCGACGACGTGGGCGCGGCCCAGATGCGGCGCGAGTGCGGCGCAGAGCGCGCCGGCTTGCGCGCCGCCGCGTTCGATCTCGCTGATGGCGCGCGCGATTGCCCGCCGCTCGCCGGTCAGCACGGCATCGATCAATGCGGGGAGGGTTCGGGTCGTCACGCGTGGCAGTCCATCCGGATTGCCGGACTTTACCGAACCCGCGCTCCTGACGGCGGCGATCCGGCGCCGCAGGCCTACTGCGCCGGCACCGTCCTCACGTACTCTCTGATGCCGTTGCCGCTGTGCATGCCGTTGCCCTTGACGATCTGCTCGCAGCCGAAGCGGTCGCCCGCGGGCAAGGCCGTGCAACGCAGCATGGCGTTGTCGGCGAGGGTCTGCGCATCGACGGTCGGCATACTGCCGCCCGACTTGCGCGCCATTTGCAGCGCGGCGCCGGCGTCGCGCAGGCAGTCCTTGCGGCTCTGCGAGGTATCGCCGCTCAGGCAGGCGGCGCGCTGCTGCACATAGGCCTGTTCGGCCTCGGCGAGCGATGAGGACGCCGATGGATGCGAGGCCGCCGCCAGCGAGGGGGCAAGGCAGGCCGCCGATGCGACGGCGACGAGCGTTCGACGAATCGCGAAGGGGTGAAGCTGAATGAAGTTCATTGCATGTCCTTTCCTGGGCCGCTGCACGCGCCGGCAAGCCGCGCCGATGCACATGCCCATGAAATACATGCTAGGCCGCGGTGTGCGCGCATGCAAACGAACGACACGCCGTTGAGGTGTAGGACTGCGCCGACAAGCGGCCGGCGTGGCGCGAGGCGCCGGCACGAACCCGCCCCGAGCTCAGCGTTGCCGGCGGCGCCTGCGCTGGACGTACCAGATCGCGATCCGCTCGGCGAGCGTGGCGGGCGTTGCATCGCCGCCGCTCGGCGCCGACTCGTGCGCCGCGAGGTCGAAGTCGGCGCCGCCGGCGCGGTACATCCCGGCGAAGATATCGAGCACCTTCGCCTTCACCATGCCGCGCAGCGGGATGTTGGCCATCAGGCCGTAGGTCGCTGCCGTCCCCTGGCGCGCGAGCGACGGGTCGGCCTTCACCTCGGCGACCGCCGCCTGCAGGTCGGCGAGGTAGGCGTCGACGCTGTCGAGGTGCTTGGCCGTCACCATCGCGTGCAGGCCCTCGGGAAACTGCAGCCGGTTGATCTGCCAGCCGCGCGCATCCATGCGGTCGCCGACGGCGTAGATGTCGACCGTCGGATCGCGCGCGCCGAAGCCGAGCAGCGGGCCCTTCGGATCGCCGAAGACGCGCAGTTCGGGCATCGCGGCGATGCCCTGCTTCATGCGCTCGAAGGCGAGGAGGGTGCGCCGCGCCAGGTCGCGATAGCCGCTGACGCCGAAAGACTGCAGCGCCGCCCACGCCGCGGCGTAGGCGCCGCCCGGCCGCGTACCGAGCAGCGCGGGCGACGCGAAGACGCCGCCCGGCCAGTCCTGGTAGACGAACATCTGGTACTTGAGCAGATCGAGGTTGCGGTAGGTGATCGTCGATGCGCCCTTCGACGCGAAGCCGTATTTGTGGATATCGGCCGAGATCGACGAAACGCCCGGCACGCGGTAGTCCCAGGCCGGCAGCGCGACGCCGTTCATCGCCATGAAGGGCAGGATGAAGCCGCCGACGCAGGCGTCCACGTGCAGCGGGATGCGGTGGCGCTGCGCGATCGCGCCGAGTTGCTCGATCGGGTCGATCAGCCCGTTCGGGTATTCGGGCGCCGAGCCGAGGATCATCACCGTGTTGCGGTTCACGAGGCGCTCGACCTGCGCCGCGTCGAGCCGGAAGTCGGCGTCGCGCTTGACGAGGCGGATCTTCACGCCGAAGTACTCCGACGCCTTGAACCAGGCGACGTGCGCCGTCTCGCACAGGATCATCTCGGGCCGGCGCACGCCGCGCGTGGCGCGTGCCAGGTCGCGGTAGGTCTTCACCGCGAGCAGGCAGCTTTCGGTACCGCCGGAGGTGACGACGCCGCAGACTTCCTCGGTGCCGTGCAGCAGTTCGGCGACCGCCGCGATGATCTCGTTCTCGAAGCGCTTCAGGCTCTTGAATGCGGTCGGGTTCAGGCCGTTCGCCGACGAGTACATCTTGTACGCCTCGGCGAGGAAGTCGGCATGGCCTTCGTCGAGGTAGTAGACGAGGCTCCAGACCCGGCCGTGGCGATAGTCGGGGTCGGCGCTGCCGAAGGCGCCGAGTTCGCGCAGCACGTCGGCGGGATCGCGGCCGATCGGCGGCAGGCTCGTCATGCCGAGGGTTCCTTCGGCTTGGCCTCGGCACGCCGCCGGTGGAGCACGACGATCAGCACGACGACCGCGATCACGCCCAGCAGCAGCCACACCTGCGCCTGCTGCAGCGCCGGCAGGATCTCGCGCCAGCGGCCGCCGATATAGCGCACGCCGAAGACGAGCAGCGGCAGCTCGATCGCCGCCGCGAGGCCGTTGAAGAGGAAGAAGGTGTGGTACGGGATCTTCAGCGACCCGGCGGCGAAGAAGAGCGCGGTGCGGATGCCGGGCAGAAAGCGGATGACGAAGATCGACGCCGGACCGCCGCGCTGCACGCGCGCCTGCGCCGCCGCCAGCCGCGGCTCGGGCAGGATGCGCGCGAACCAGCGGTGGCGCAGGAAGCGCGCGCCGTAGCGATAGCCCCAGTGAAAGATCAGCGCGTCGCCGGCGATCAGCCCGAACCACGCGACGACGATCAGCGGCAGCGGCTGCATCACGCCGGTCAGCGTCAGCGCCGCCGCGGCGAGCAGCACGACATCCTCGTTTATCGGCGCGCCGATGCCGCAGGCGACGAGCAGGCCAAAGACGAGCGCGTAGGCCGGCAGGCCCTGCAGCGCCTGCAACTGTTCGAGCCAGCCTTCCATCGGCGCGAGCCCGGTATGTCGGCGCCGGCCCGCGGCAGGTCCGGGTGCCCGCGCTAGCGCAGGCTGATGCTGCCTTGCAGCGCGCGCACCGCGCCGGCGCCGATCGACGTGCCGAAGCGCTTGGCGAGCCGCTCGGCCAGGTTCTCGTGCGGCGTGTAGTCGATGATGTCCTCGGCCTTCACGACTTCGCGCGCCACATAGTCGAGGTTGCCCAGATGATCGACGAGGCCGAGCCCGACGGCCTGCTCGCCGTTCCAGAAGAGGCCCGAGAAGGTCTCGGGCGTGACCTTCAGGCGCGTGCCGCGGCCGTTCTTGACGACGGCGATGAACTGGGCGTGGATCTGGTCGATCATGCCCTGCGCATAGGCGACCTGCTTCTCGTTCAACGGCGAGAACGGATCGAGCATGCCCTTGTTGTCGCCCGCGGTCAGCAGGCGGCGTTCGACGCCGACCTTCTCCATCGTGCCGGTGAAGCCGAAGCCGTCCATCAGCACGCCGATCGAGCCGACGATCGACGCCTTGTCGGCGTAGATCTCGTCGGCGGCGACGGCGATGTAATACGCGCCCGACGCGCAGGTGTCCTCGACGACGGCATAGACCTTCTTCTTGTGCAACGCCTTCAGGCGCAGGATCTCGTCGTTCACGATGCCCGCCTGCACCGGGCTGCCGCCGGGGGAATTGAAGCGCAGCACGACGGCGCGCGCACCCGGATCCTCGAACGCGCTCTTCAGCGCGGCGACGAGGTTTTCGGCGCTCGCCTCGCTATCGGCCGCGATTTCGCCGCGCACCTCGATCAGCGCGGTATGCGGGCCGCTCGCGCTCGTCGCAAGATTGCGCTGCGCGACGAAGGCCCAGACGAGGGCGATGATCGCGGCGATCCAGACGAGCCGAAAGAAGATCCGCCAGCGGCGCTCGCTGCGCCTGTCCTTCAGGTAGTCGCGGGCAAATTGCTCGGCGAGCCGGTTCCAGCCGTCGGTGGCGGCGGGCGCGGGCGCGGGGGACGACGGGCCGGCTTGCGCGCGCGCAGCCGCTTCGAACGGGTTCTCAGGGATGCTCATGGGGTTCTTTCATCGGTGCTCGGCAACGCACCATCGAACACCGGACGGGTGTCGCGGGAAGGATACCAATACACGTCGCCGTCGCGTTCCTCGACGCGCAGCATCGTGAGCCGGCCGCGGCCGCAGGGCCCGGCCACGCAGCGCCCGCTCGCCGGCTCGTAGGCGGCGCCGTGCGTCGCGCACAGGATGAACTCCTGGCGGCTGTCGAGAAACTCGCCCGGCTGCCAGTCCATCTCGGACGGCACATGGACGCAACGGTTGAGGTAGCCGACGACGCGGCCCTCGAAGCGCAGCACGAAGGCGCGCATCGGCTCGCGCCACTGCAGCACGTCGAAGACGAATGCGAGGCCCTTCTCGGCGAGGTCGCCGCTCGCGCACAGGCGCACCGGCGGGAACTCCGTCGGCGCCGGTTCAGCCATGCTGCAGCAGCCAGTGTTCGAGATCCGGCACGCTGCGCGCGATGTGGCGCGGCCCGAGGCCGCGCAGCGCGTCCGCCGGGTGCGCGCCGTAGCTCACCGCGACGCTCGGCGCACCGGCGTTCGCCGCGAGCTGCAGGTCGTGCGTCGTATCGCCGATCATCAGCGTGCGCGTCGGTTCGGCGCCGAGCTCGTCCATCAGCTCGTACAGCATCTTCGGGTCCGGCTTGGGCGCCGTCTCGTCGGACGTGCGGGTGGCGTCGAACAGGCCCTGCATGTGCGCCGACGCGAGCGCCTCGTCGAGCCCGAGGCGCGTCTTGCCGGTCGCCACCGCGAGCCGGTGGCGGCGCTGCTTGAGCGATTGCAGCATCTCGAGCGCGCCGTCGAACAGCACCAGTTCGTGCTGGCGCGACAGGTAGTGGTGCCGGTAGCGCAGCGCGAGCTCGCGGTAGCGTTCGCGCGGCAGGCTCGGCGCGGCGTGCGTCAGCGCATCCTTCAGGCCGAGGCCGATGACGTAGCTCGCATCGCGGTCCGCCGGCCGCGGCAGACCGAGGTCGACGCACGAATCCTGGATGCAGCGCGTGATCAGCGCCGTCGAGTCGAGCAGCGTGCCGTCCCAGTCGAAGACGATGAGGTCGAAGTTGTGCTCAGCCATGCACCGGTTCCACGACGATCCGCGTGCGCACCGAGGCGGCGATGAAGCACGCCTCGTGCGCCGCATGGTGCATCGCATCGACCGCCTCGCGCGCCGGCGCCGGCTCGGCGAATACGGCGCGCGGCCGCAGCCTGACTTCGGTCATCGCGAGCCGGCCCTCGTCGTTCTTCGCCATCACGCCGACCGCCTCGTCGGCGTAGCTTTGCACGCGCTGCCCGTGGCGTGCCGCGATATCGAGGAACCACAGCATGTGGCAACTCGCGAGCGAGGCGACGAACGCCTCCTCCGGATCGACCGCCGCCGCATCCGACAGCGGCACGGGAACGACATGCGGCGAGCTCGACGCCGGCACGACCGCGCCGCCGTCGAAGCTCCAGACGTGGGCGCGGCTGTAGCGGCCGGCGAGAAAGTCGCCTTCGCATTGCCAGTGGACGGTGGCGCTGTGGCGGGACATGTTGTTCGTTGCAATGGCTATCGCTGCCCGCGCGAGGACGCCTCGGCGCCGAGCGCAGCGATGAGTGCCTCGCATTCTGCCGGCAACGGCGCTTCGAGCTCGATGACCTCGCCGCTTGCGGGGTGTGCGAAACGCAGGCGCCGGGCGTGCAGGAACATGCGGCCGAAGCGCACGCCGGCGACCGCCTTGCCGCGCGCGAGCGAGCGGTTGAACTCGAAGTCGCCGTATTTCGGATCGCCCGCGATCGGATGGCCGAGGTGCGCGAGATGGACCCGGATCTGGTGCGTGCGGCCGGTCTTGATCGTCACGTCGAGCAGCGTGAAGCCCGTCCAGGCGTGCACGACGTGCACGAGCGAGATCGAGCGCCGGCCCTCGGCGTGACCGGCATCGACGACGCGCACATGGCGCTCGCCGGACGCATCAAGCGTCTTGTGCAGCGCGAGGTCGATCACCTTCGTCGCCTTCGGCCAGCGGCCTTCGACGAGGGCCGCATACGTCTTGCCGGTCGCGCGGCGACGGAACTGGTCCTGCAGCGCGACGAGCGCACTGCGCTTCTTCGCGACGAGCAGCAGTCCCGATGTCTCGCGGTCGAGCCGGTGCACGAGTTCGAGAAAGCGCGCCTCGGGTCGCGCACGGCGCAACTGTTCGATGACGCCGAACGCAACGCCGCTGCCGCCGTGCACCGCGACGCCGGCCGGCTTGTCGATCGCGATCAGCGCATCGTCCTCCCACACGATGGGGAACTCGCGCGGCGGGGGCGAAGGCGCCGCGTCCGGATCGGCGCGCGGCGCACGACGCACCGGCGGCAGGCGCAACTCGTCGCCGATCGCAAGCCGCGTATCGGCCGCGGCGCGGCCGCGGTTGACGCGCACCTCGCCGCAGCGGATGACGCGATAGACGTGCGTCTTGGGCACACCCTTCCAGTGGCCGAGCAGGAAATTGTCGAGGCGCTGCCCCTCGGCCGTCTCGTCGATGCGCACGCGCTCGACGGCGTGCGCCGAGGGTGACGCAGGTACCGACGCGCACGATTGCCCGGCATTTGCGGCGCTTTTCCGCGTGGCTGTCCCGGCCTGAATGCCGCCTATAATCCGTGGCACCGCGAAAGCGTCCTAAGTGGTTGATTTATCAGAGTTTACCCGGGGGTGATCGATGACCTCCGACTCTGCCGCGAAGGATGCGCGGCGGCGCGTCCGGGCCCGGCCCGGATGCGCCCAGGTGATGCAACGCCGGCCCTGCAAGGCGGGCTTGGTACCCGAAGAGACGAAGCAGTCGGGCACGGCCGGTGGCAGAACAAACGATCGAAAAGAACACCCGGCAAAGTCGCCAAGGCGATTCGTTCGGGAAGAACAAGGTTTCCAAAGAGCAGGAGGCAACGGTCGAATCGCAGGCGCGCAGCGCTGCTGCGGTGTCTGATCGCCGTCACCTTCTGCCCGCGTCAAGTGATCCTGCGGATGTCGTCCCCGGCCCTCGCTCCCCCTCCCGTGCCAAGCTTGCTGCGTCCGCGTCCCGCGGCGACGCGCTGCGCAGCCGTGGCGGAGCGGCGCGGCCCGCCGGACGGCTGCGGCCTCACCGCGACGCACGCGCCAACGCCGTGCGGCCCGACCATCGATTGATCGATCGTCGCGGCCCCGGTCCAGGGCGATTCCTTCCGAAGTTCCTTTCGCGTTTCTCGTGCATCTGATCGTCGCGGCGCCGGAGCGGTCCGGCGCGCGGCTCGAGTGACAGACGCAGGGTCGTCTTGCGCGACGCGCGCGACCCCGCGCAAAGGAGAACAGATGAAACGCATGCTGATCAACGCGACGCAGCCCGAGGAGCGGCGCCTCGCGATCGTCGACGGCCAGAAGCTGATGGACTTCGAGACCGAGATCGAAGGCCGCGAACAGCGCAAGGGCAATATCTACAAGGCCGTCGTGACGCGCGTCGAGCCGTCGCTCGAGGCCTGCTTCGTCGACTACGGCGAGGAGCGCCATGGCTTCCTGCCGTTCAAGGAGATCTCGAAGAACTATTTCCGCGAAGGCACGAGCGCGCGCGACGCGAAGATCCAGGACGCGATCGCCAACGGCCAGGAGCTGCTCGTCCAGGTCGAGAAGGAAGAGCGCGGCAACAAGGGCGCGGCGCTCACGACCTTCGTCAGCCTCGCCGGCCGCTACCTCGTGCTGATGCCCAACAACCCGCGCGGCGGCGGCGTATCGCGCCGCATCGAGGGCGAGGACCGCGAGGAGCTGAAGGAGAACCTCGACCAGCTCGAGTATCCGAAGGGCATGAGCCTGATCGCGCGCACCGCGGGCATCGGCCGCACTGCACCCGAATTGCAGTGGGACCTGAACTACATGCTCAAGCTCTGGAGCGCGATCGACGGTGCGGCCAAGGCGGGCAAGGGCGCGTTCCTGATCTATCAGGAAAGCTCCCTCGTGATCCGCGCGATCCGCGACTACTTCACCGCCGACGTCGGCGAGATCCTGATCGACACCGACGACATCTTCGATCAGGCCCAGCAGTTCATGAGCCACGTGATGCCGGAGACGGCGCACAAGGTCAAGCGCTACCGCGACGATGCGCCGCTCTTTTCGCGCTTCCAGATCGAGCACCAGATCGAAACCGCGTTCTCGCGCACCGTGAACCTGCCGTCGGGCGGCGCGATCGTCATCGACCACACCGAGGCGCTCGTCTCGGTCGACGTCAACTCGGCGCGCTCGACGCGCGGCAGCGATATCGAGGAGACGGCAACGCGCACCAACCTCGAGGCGGCCGACGAGATCGCGCGCCAGATGCGGCTGCGCGACCTGGGCGGACTGATCGTCGTCGACTTCATCGACATGGATGAGAGCAAGAACCGGCGCGAGGTCGAGATGCGGCTGCGCGACGCGATGCGCCAGGATCGCGCCCGCGTGCAGCTCTCCGCAATCAGCAAGTTCGGCCTGCTCGAACTCAGCCGTCAGCGGCTGCGCCCTGCCCTCTCCGAAGGCAGCCACATCACCTGCCCGCGCTGCAACGGCACCGGCCACATCCGCGATACCGAAAGCTCGGCGCTGCAGATTCTGCGCATGGTGCAGGAGGAGTCGATGAAGGACAACACCGCCGCGGTGCACGTGCAGGTGCCGGTCGAGGTGACTTCGTTCCTGCTCAACGAGAAGCGCACCGAGATCACGAAGATCGAACTCAAGCAGCGCATCACCGTGCTGCTGGTGCCGAACAAGAACCTCGAGACGCCGAACTACCGCCTCGAGCGGCTGCGCCACGACGACCCGCGCCTCGAAAACCTGCAGGCGAGCTATACGATGATCGACGAGCTCGACGAAGAGGTCGGCATCACGCGGCGCGAGAAGGGCAAGCCCAAGCAGGAGCCGGTGATCAAGGGCGTGCTGCCGGAAACGCCGGCGCCGATCGCCATGCCCAAGGTCGAGCCCGTGGCGCCGCCGCCGACGCCGGTGCAGGCCGCGTCGCCGGCAGCGGTTGCCGCGTCGGCGGGCAGCGGCTTCTTCGGCTGGATCAAGAGCCTGTTCGGTGCGCCGGCCGAAGTCCGGACCGCGACCATCCAGCCGGCGACCATCGACAAGCCGGCCCCGGCCGAGGCGCCGGCCGAGAAACGTGAATCGGCCACCGGCCGCGGCGGTCGAGGCGGACGCAACGGCGACCGGGGCCAGCGCGGCGGGCGCGGTGGCGAACAGCGCGGCGAACAGCGCGGCGAACAGCGTGGCGAACAGCGTGGCGAAGGACGCGGTGAACGCGGCGGCCGTGGCGGCCGGCGTGGCGAGCGCGAAGAGCGCACCGAGAATGCGGCGGCGGCGGCCGGTGACGGCGCGCGCGGCGAGGACCGCCGATCGGGCCGCGGCGAGCGCGGCGAGCGTGGCGAACGGACCGAGCGCGGCGAGCGCGCGCAGCAGGGTGAACGCGGCGAGCGTGGCGGTCGCAACGCGACCGCCGAGCGAGACCTCGCGTCGCAGGACGTAGCCGAGGTCGCGCGGACCGATCCTGC
This sequence comes from uncultured Burkholderiales bacterium, assembly GCA_937864005.1. GTDB lineage: Bacteria > Pseudomonadota > Gammaproteobacteria > Burkholderiales > Burkholderiaceae_C > CAIKUF01. Next base: position 11,144 of record CALMIL010000070.1, on the reverse strand, counting down.
GGTCGAGAACGACACCACTGCGGCCGCCTTTGCCGATACGCAGCCGGGCGTGATGGCGGAGAGTGGCGAGAACCGCGGCGAGCGTGGCCGCCGTCGCCGCCGCGGTGGTCGCGGGGGACGCGACCGCGACAGCGCGGCAGCGGTTGCAGTGGGCGCCGAAGACGACGCCGCGGCGACGCCCGCCTCGGGCGAGACCGCTGGCGAGCCGGTTGCGGCGTCGGTTGCAGTTTCCGAGACGGCGCAAGGCGAAACCGTCCGCGAGCGCGAAGGACGCCGCCGCGGTGGCCGTGGCCGTTCACGAGGCGAGGCGCGCGAAGCGACGACGACCGAGACCGCGAGCGAGGCGGCAAGCGACACCGGGCTCGTGGATCCAGCGCGCGCCGCGGACGAGATCGAGTCGCCGAGGGTGGAGGCGGCACATGCGGCACCGGCGGCTGCGGTGCCGGGCACCGAGTCGCTGCCGGACGAGGCGCCGCAAGCGGTCGCCGAGGCGGCCACCGGGCTTGTCGAAGAAACTGCCGAGCCGGCCGCGCCGCCGGTCGCCGCGCAAGCCGGGGCCGCCTCCGCGATCGATGCGCCGATCCGGCCAGCGCAGTTCACGCTCGACGCCGCGCAGTTGCAATCCATCGCAGCCGCCGCGGGCCTGCAGTGGGTCGGCTCCGACGCAGCGAAGATTGCCGCCGCGCGCGAAGCGATGGAGCGTGAACCGAAGCCTGTGCACGTGCCGCGCGAGCCGAGGTCGGTCACGATCGAGGATGTGGGCCCGCTCGTGCTGGTCGAGACGCGCAAGGATCTTGCCCAGATCCGGCTGCCGTTCGACACCCCGGCCGGCGGCTCGCAGCCGCACGCGCCGAACTGACGACCGCAACGCCGCCCTCGACGCCGGCCCGCCGTCAGGGCAGGCGTTCGAGCGCGTGCTGGTAGGCGGGATGGTGCATCAGATCGTCCCAGACTAGCGGCGCCGATCGTGGCAGCAGCGCGCGCCGACGCGCCTCGCTGTCCGGATCGGCGTGCCACAGACCGTCGGCGCGGGCGCGCTCCAGGCCATCGAGCCAGACATCGATGACGTCGCTGCCGGCAGCCGACTGGTTGCACAGCAGCACCAGGTCGCAGCCGGCGGCCAGCGCAACGGCGCCCGCTTCGGCGAAGCTCACGGCGCTGCCTGCGATCTGGCGCGCGCCTTCCATGCTGAGGTCGTCGCTGAAGACCGCGCCGCCGAAGCCGAGTTGCAGGCGCAGGATGTCCTTCAGCCAGCGCGCCGAAAAGCCGGCCGGAAGCGCATCGATGCGCGGATAGATGACGTGCGCCGGCATCACGCCGGCGAGCACCGTCGACAGCCATTCGTAGGGCCGCGCGTCGTCGCCGAGGATCGCCTTCAGGCTGCGTCCGTCGCGCGGCACCTCATGGTGCGAATCGCCGCGCACGAAGCCGTGGCCGGGGAAGTGCTTGCCGCAGTTGGCCATGCCCGTCAGCAGCAGGCCGTGCATCAGGCTCCTGGCGAGTGCGGCGACGACCCGCGGGTCGCGGTGGAAGGCGCGATCGCCGATCACGCCGCTGGCGCCATGATCGAGGTCGAGCACCGGTGTGAACGAAAGATCGACGCCGCAGGCGCGCAGCTCGGCGCCGAGCACGAAGCCGGCCGCCGTCGCGGCGTCCATCGCCTGCATCGCGCCATTGCCGGCGCCGCGCCTGCCGTCGTCCATCCACACCTCGCCGAGCACGCGCATCGGCGGCAGGTGGGTGAAGCCATCGGTGCGAAAGCGCTGCACGCGCCCGCCTTCATGGTCGACGCAGATCAGCAGGTCCGCGCGCAGCGCGTTGATCTCGGCGCAGAGCTGCGTCAGCTGGCTGCGGTCCTGCCAGTTGCGCGCGAAGAGGATCAGCCCGCCGACGAGCGGGTGCGAGAGGCGGCGGCGATCGTCGGCGCCGAGGGCGAGCCCGGCGATATCGATGATCGCCGGCGCGTGCTCGATTGCGGTGGACGGCGGCACCGCGCGGTTCGATTTCATTCGGCGCCTCCAGTAGATCGAGCCACGCGCGTCGCCTCGGCGTCGGCGCCGCGCCGCATTCGCTCGCTGCGATCCCCGCTGCGCGGGGCCCCTCTTTCGCGGCTCATGCGGCGGATTGTGCCGCCTCGACGACGACGAAGGCGACCGCGTAGTCCGATTCGTCGCTCACCGAGACCGTCGCCCGCAGCCGGCGCGCATCGAACCACGCCGCGAGTTCGCCGCGCAGCTCGATCACCGGCTTGCCGCCCGGCGCGTTCAGAATCTCGCACGCGCGCCACGTCATCGGCACGTGGATGCCCAGGCCGATCGCCTTCGAGAATGCCTCCTTCGCCGCGAAGCGCGTCGCGAGATAGCGCACGCCGCGCGCCGCGATGCGCGCGCGCCGCGCCCCGTAGATCTCGAGTTCACGCGGCCCGAGCACCTTGTGCGCGAAGCGCTCGCCGCGGCGCGCGAGCGCAGCCTCGATGCGGCGGATGTCGCAGATGTCGGTGCCGATCCCCTGAATCATTCGTCGATACTCGCGGCGGCGCGCTTCAACGCGGCTGACCGGCGTGGATGGCGCGCAGATAGGCGCGCACCGTCTCGGCATAGCCGAGCTCGAGCGCGTCCGAGATGAGCGCATGGCCGATCGAGACCTCCTGCACGCCCGGCACCGCCGAGAGGAAATCGGCCAGATTGGCGCGATTCAGATCGTGCCCTGCATTTACCCCCAGGCCCGCGGCCTGCGCCGCGCGCGCGGCGGCGGCGAAGCGCGCGAGTTGCGCCGCCTGCTGTGCACCGCCGTGCGCGGCGGCGTACGGCTCGGTATAGAGCTCGACGCGATCGGCGCCGAGCGAACGCGCCGCGGCCATCGCCTTCGCATCGGCATCCATGAAGAGGCTGACGCGCACGCCGAGCGCGCACGCCTCGTCGATCAGCGGCGCGAGGCGCGCGCCATCGCGCGCCAGGTCCCAGCCGTGATCGGAGGTCAACTGACCTTCACTGTCCGGAACGAAGGTGCATTGCTGCGGGCGCTGTTCGCGCACGAAGTCCATCAGGTTGTGAAACGGGTTGCCCTCGATATTGAACTCGGCCGCCGGCCAGTCTTCGAGCAGCGCCGCGAGATCGCGCACGTCGGTGGCGCGGATGTGGCGCGCATCGGGGCGCGGATGGACGGTGATGCCGGCGGCGCCCGCCTCGAGCACCCGGGTCGCGGCGAAGGTGACGCTCGGGATGCCGAGCTCGCGCCGGTTGCGCATCATCGCGACGAGGTTCAGGTTGACCGACAGCGCGGTCGCGCCGTCGTGGCGGCCGAGGCCGGTCGTGACGAGAGGGTTCATAGCGATTGGAGATCGAGCATGACCTGGCGCGTGCGCAGCGTCGGCGTGCCCAGATGATAGGCAAGCAAGGTACGCAGTGTCGCCTTGAAGCCGGGCAACGCGGCGGCGCAGACCTCGCGCAGCGCAGCCAGCGACCCGACATCGAGCGCGGCCTGGGCGGCGATCAGCACGCCGCCGGGCAGGCCGGGATCGCCGGCGCCGGCTTGCACGACGCCGGCGTCCGGCCGCAGCGCGAACGCGCCGTCTTCGCGCAGCGCGCGCTGCGTCGCGGTGACGAGGCCGAGGTCCGGGAGCAGGCCGATCTCGCGCAGCAGCACGAGTTCGAACGCGCGCAGCGCGGCCTGCGCCTTCGCATCGTCGGCGGCGGCGAGTTCGGGCAGCGTCTGCGCATAGGCATCGAACAGCAGCGGATGCGGATCGCCGCGCGCGAGCAGCTTCATCAGCAGCTCGTTGCAGTGAAAGCCGGCGAACAGCGCCGCGCCCGTCAGCATCGCCGCGCCGCCCGCCCACTCGGCAGCGCGCAGCGTCTGCACCTCGGGCGGCGCCTCGTCTTCGGCGCCGCGCCGCGGCCGCGACAGCACGGCGTGCACCTGCTGGAACGGCAGCAGCACGGCGCGCATCTGGGAGTACGGCCGCTTCGCGCCCTTGGCCGCGACCGCGAGCCGCCCCTGTTCGCGCGTGAAGAGGTCGAGGATCAGGCTCGACTCGCTCCAGTCGTAGCGGTGCAGCACGTAGGACTGCAGATGCGGCGGCGATCGCACTGCGCGCGAGACCATGGGGTTCCCGTGCTTGCCGCGCGCGAGGCTATTCGTAGCCGTAGCTGCGCAGATGCGCTTCGTCGTCGGCCCAGCCCGAGCGCACCTTGACCCAGAGTTCGAGGAAGACCTTGCCCCCGAGCAGGGCCTCGAGGTCGCCGCGCGCCTGCGCGCCGATGCGCTTGAGCCGCTCGCCGCCGGCGCCGATGACGATGCCCTTGTGCGCCTCGCGCTCGACGACGATCGTCGCCGCGATCCGGCGCAGTGGGCGCGCCCGGCCGCCCGAAGCGCCCGCACGCCCCTCGGGGGCCGGGCCTTGCACTGTAAGGCTCCGGGGGTCGTCCTCCCCGCCCTCCTCCTCGAACTTGTCGATGACGACGGTCGAGGTGTACGGCAGCTCGTCGCCGGTCAGGCGAAAGAGCTTCTCGCGGATCAGTTCGCTCGCCAGGAAGCGCTCGCTGCGATCGGTCAGCGCCTCCTCCTCGTGCAGCCAGGGTTGCGCCGGCAGATAGGGCGCGACGATCGCGAGCAGGCGCTGCGCGTCTTCTGGCTTGCGCGCGCAAAGCGGAACGAATTCGGCGAACGGATAGCGCTCCTGCATGGCGCGCAGCCAGGGCACGATCTCGGCGCGACGCCTCACCGCATCGAGCTTGTTGGCGACGAGGATCACCGGCCGCGCGCCGTCGCCCGGCGCCGGCATCAGGGCGAGCACCTTCGCATCGTCGAGCGTGAAGCGGCCGGCCTCGACGACGAACAGCACGACATCGACATCCGCCAGCACGCCCTTGACGGTGCGGTTGAGGGTGCGGTTGAGCGCCGCGCCATGCTGGGTCTGGAAGCCCGGCGTATCGACGAAGACGAACTGGCTCTCGCCCTGCGTGCGGATGCCGGTGATGCGGTGGCGCGTCGTCTGCGCCTTGCGCGAGGTGATGCTGAGCTTCTGGCCGACGAGTGCATTGAGCAGCGTCGACTTGCCGACATTGGGCCGGCCGACGATCGCGACCAGTCCGCAGCGCGGCGGCGGACTCGCGCGGTCGGCCGGCGGCGCGGGTACCGTCATCGACGCGCCGTCATCAGTTGCGCAGCGGCCCGCCGGGCGTGTCGCTCGCCTTGAGCACGTCGAGCATGCGCCGCGCGGCCTCCTGTTCGGCCTGGCGGCGCGAGCGGCCTTCGCCGCGCTGCGACAGGCCGAGCGCGGCGGCCGTGCATTCGACCTCGAAGGTCTGCGCATGGGCCTGGCCGCGGGTCGCGAGAATCCGGTATCCGGGAACCGGCAGGCGCCGTGCCTGCAGCCATTCCTGCAGTTCGGTCTTCGCGTCCTTGGTCCACGAATCCGCTTCGGTCGTCGTGATCAGGTCGCCGAACAATCGGCGCACCAGCGCCTGCGCCTCATCGAAGCCGCCCTCGACGTAGATGGCGCCGATCACCGCCTCGAGCGCATCGGCGAGGATCGACGGCCGCTGCGCGCCGCCGCCGCGCGCCTCGCCCTCGCTGAGGCGCAGGACCTCGGGCAGACCGAGTTCGAGCGCGACGCGGTGCAGGCTGTCCTCGCGCACGAGGTGGGCGCGAACGCGCGTCAGGTCGCCCTCGTCGGAGCCCGAGAAGCGCTCGAACAGCAGGCCGGAGATCGCGGCGCTCAGGATCGCGTCGCCGAGGAATTCGAGCCGTTCGTTGTGGTCGGCGCCGAAGCTGCGGTGGGTGAGCGCACGCGCCAGCAGACCGGGCTGCGCGAAACGGTAGCCGATACGTTGCTGCAGCGATTCGAGCCTTGCGTCCGACACCGCTAGCCGCCCGTCACTGCGACGCTCCCTTCGAGCTGCCGGAATATTTGATCAGCAGGTAGACCGGGCTCACGAGCTCGATCTCCTTCTCGTAGGCAAAGCGAATCACGACCTTGTCGTCTTCCTTCGTGATCTTCAGATCCTGTCCGCCGATGGACGTGATCGAATATTCGATCTCCTTCTGGCGTTCGAATGCGGCGCGGATCTCGGGGACGGTCGAAAGACCCTCGTCCGCGACGCGGTTGACCGCGCGCTGGATCGTAAGGTACTCGTTGACGGTCGGCAACACGCGCAGCGCCACGAGCGCCAGCATGCCGATGATGATGGCCCACATCAGGAGCCCGAGCAACGTGATGCCGCGTTGCCGGCGTGGCGATACTGGTTCCCGTGCCATGCGTCGATGCCCCTTGTTGTCGATGCGGCCCGCCGGACCGGCGCCGCTCAGTGGAACGGGCCGATGCGCGAGAGGTCGCCGAAGTTCATCCAGACGAAGAATGCCTTGCCGACGATGTTCTCGTCCGGCACGAATCCCCAGTAGCGCGAATCCTGTGAGTTGTCACGGTTGTCGCCCATCATGAAGTAGTGTCCGGGCGGGACCTTGCAGGTCAGCCCTTCGATGTTGTACGTGCAATTCTCGCGAACCAGCACCGGGCGCTGATCGTCCGCGCCGTAGAACGGCTGCAGTTTCGGATTCACGAGAATCCGGTGATCGGCATTTCCGAGCCGTTCCTTGAATTGCGGCACGTATCGCATGCTGTCTTCGTCGTAGTACTCGGGCATCGGCGTGGTCGGCACGCGCTCGCCGTTCACGTACAGCTGCTGCGAGCGGTAGCTGATCTCGTCGCCCGGCACGCCGATGACGCGCTTGATGTAGTCGACGCTCGGGTCGCGCGGATAGCGAAAGACCATCACGTCGCCGCGCTGCGGACTGTGGTTGGGAATGACGAGCTTGTTGACGACTGGCAGGCGCACGCCGTAGTGATACTTGTTGACGAGGATGAGATCGCCGACCATCAAGGTCGGGATCATCGAGCCCGACGGAATCTTGAACGGCTCGAACAGGAACGACCGCAGCAGGAAGACGGCGAGGATGACGGGAAAGAGCCCCGCCGTCCAATCCAGCCACCAGGGCTGGGCGAGCACCGCGCGCCTGGCGCCGTCCAGGTCGCCGTCGACCTTGGCGATGCCGAGTTGCCCGAGCTTGGCGCGCCGTTCCGCGTCCTGCACCTCGAGTGTCGCGGCGGCGGCCTTGCGGCGCGGCAGGAAGACCAGGCGCTCGGCGAGCCAGTAACAGAAGGTGACGACGCTCAGCACGAGCAGCAGCAGCGCGAAGTTGCCGCTCCAGTAACCGAGGTACCAGCCGCCCAGAAACAAGCCCAGCAGGGCGTACAACACTCCGGTCAATGCGCCCATCGGCAGTTCACTCGTCCACTTGAAGTATGGCCAGGAAGGCTTCCTGCGGCACCTCGACGGTGCCGATCTGCTTCATCCGCTTCTTGCCGGCCTTCTGCTTCTCGAGCAGCTTGCGCTTGCGGGTGATGTCGCCGCCGTAGCACTTGGCAATCACGTTCTTGCGCAAGGCCTTGATTGTCTCACGCGCGATGATGTTGGCCCCGATCGCGGCCTGGATCGCGACGTCGTACTGCTGGCGCGCGATCAGCTCGCGCATCTTGGCAACGACCGCGCGGCTGCGGAACGTGCTCTGGCTGCGGTGGACGATGATCGACAGCGCGTCGACCTTGTCGCCGTTGAGCAGGATGTCGACCTTGACGACATCGGCGGCGCGGTACTCCTTGAACTCGTAGTCCATCGACGCGTAGCCGCGCGAGACGCTCTTCAACTTGTCGAAGAAGTCGAGCACGATCTCGGCCAGCGGCATGTCGTAGGTCAGCAGCACCTGGCGGCCGTGATAGGCCATATTGACCTGCACGCCGCGCTTCTGGTTGGCGAGCGTCATCACCGGGCCGACATAGTCCTGCGGCATGTAGAGCTGCATCGTGACGATCGGCTCGCGGATCTCGCGGATCCGCCCGATGTCGGGCATCTTCGACGGGTTCTCGACTTCGAGCACCTCGCCGTTGTTGAGTTCGACCTGGTAGACGACCGACGGCGCGGTCGTGATGAGATCCTGGTCGAACTCGCGCTCGAGGCGCTCCTGCACGATCTCCATGTGCAGGAGGCCGAGGAAGCCGCAGCGAAAGCCGAAGCCGAGCGCCTGGCTCACTTCGGGCTCGTAGCGTAGCGAGCTGTCGTTGAGCTTCAACTTCTCGAGCGCGTCGCGCAGCTGGTCGTACTCGCTCGCCTCGGTCGGGTACAGGCCGGCAAAGACCTGCGGCTGGATCTCCTTGAAGCCGGGCAGCGCCTCGGCCGCCGGGCCGAGGTTGTTGGGCAGCTTCTTCTCGACCGTGATCGTGTCGCCGACCTTCGCCGCCTGCAGTTCGCGGATGCCGGCGACGATGAAGCCGACCTCGCCCGCGCTCAGACGCTCGCGCTCGACCGACTTCGGCGTGAAGACGCCCAGCGTGTCGGCGGCGTAGACGGCGTTGCTCGCCATCATGCGAAATCGTTCGTTCTTCGCGAGGCTGCCGTCGACGATGCGCACCAGCATCACGACGCCGACGTAGTTGTCGAACCAGGAGTCGATGATCATGGCCCTGAGCGGCGCGTCGAGCCTGCCGCGCGGCGGCGGCATGCGGGCGATGACGGCCTCGAGGATGTCGTCGATGCCCTCGCCGGTCTTCGCGCTGCAGGCGATCGCATCGTCGGCGTCGATGCCGATCACGTCCTCGATCTCGGCCTTTGCGTTGTCCGGATCCGCCTGAGGCAGGTCCATCTTGTTGAGGACCGGCACGACCTCGACGCCGAGCTCGATCGCGGTGTAGCAGTTCGCGACCGTCTGCGCCTCGACGCCCTGGCTGGCATCGACGACGAGCAGCGCGCCCTCGCAAGCGGAAAGCGACCGGCTGACCTCGTACGAGAAGTCGACATGCCCTGGCGTGTCGATCAGGTTCAGCTGATAGGTCTGGCCGTTGCGCGCGACATATTCGAGCGACGCCGTCTGCGCCTTGATCGTGATGCCGCGCTCGCGCTCGATCTCCATCGAGTCGAGCACCTGCGCCTCCATCTCGCGCTCGGATAGACCGCCGCAGCGATGAATCAGCCGGTCCGCGAGCGTCGACTTGCCATGGTCGATGTGGGCAATGATGGAGAAATTGCGGATGTGATCCATGGACTGCGCAACCCGCGCCTCACCCGCGGGCCGCGACGGTGAAGCCGTTGCGTTGAAGGCTCATGTCGCGAAGCGACGTGAAGGCCCGAAGGGCCATGCCGCAACCAAAAAAAAGGCACGTCGAACGAGTGACGCGCCTTCCAACAAAATGTTTGGCAACTGCTTGTTGGGCTTTCATTGTAGCCAAATCCACCCGGCTGGAAACCGCGCCGTTGCTTGATTTCACGCCGTTGCACAGTGCCAACAGGAAATTTTGTCCACACGATATCAACAAGTCGTCACCAAGCCTCGGACCACGGTTGCAGATCATCTCGCTCATTGACCACAGCGCGAGGAAACGGGCCACAAGCGCCTTGAATTATATGCAATTGCCTTCCCAATCGAAGCTGGCGACGACTATGTTTGCAAGCGCTGACATCTTCGCATCCGATCCGACCTCTGATTGCAAAGTAAAAGGGTGCCGGATCAGGGTCCAGAATTTCACATCACAAAACCACGACTCGCCCTACTTGACAATCGGGATGCGAAGGAATTGGGCCCAATCTCCGCGCAGTACCGTGACCGGCAGCGGACGCGCCTTGTCGACCTTGGCGATCACCGCATCGAACTGCTTCAAGTCGGAGACGTCGGTGGTGCCGACGGCGAGGATCACGTCGCCCGCGCGCATGCCCACCGCCTCCGCACCGCCGGACACCGCGGCAACCTTTACACCGGCGGCGCCGCGCAGCGCGCGGCGCTCGGCGTCACTGAGGTTTGCCACCGTCAGGCCCCAGGTCTTGGCGGCGCTCGACGCGCGCTGATCCGGCGCTGCGAGGGGCGGCTCGGCCTGCGCAGTCTGCGGGTCGGATTCCGACAAGACGACCTTGAAATCCATGCTCTTGCCGCGGCGATTGATCTGCAGATTGACCGTGCTGCCGGGCTTCATGGCGCCGAGCGTGCGGCGCAGGTCGGCGGCGCTATCGACCGGCCGGCCATCGACCGAGACGATCACGTCGCCGGGCTGAATGCCGGCCTTCTCGCCGGGCGCGCCGGGCACGACAAGCCGCACGAAGGCACCGCGAGACTTGCTCTTGCCGGTCGCGAGCCCGTACTCTTCGGCGAGTTCGCGCGGCACGTCGGTCGGCTGGATACCGAGATAGCCGCGCACGACGCGTCCGCCGCTCTTGAGTTGATCGACGACGCGCATCGCCTCGTCGATCGGAATGGCGAACGAGATGCCGATATAGCTGCCGATCGGGCTCAGGATCTGCGAATTGACCCCCACCACCTCGCCGCGCGTATTGATCAGCGGCCCGCCCGAGTTGCCCGGATTTACCGCGACGTCGGTCTGCAGGAAAGCAATGTCGGAGCCCGTCTCGCGATGCTTGGCGCTGACGATGCCGGCGGTGACGGTGCTGTCGAGGCCGAACGGAGAGCCGATCGCGAGCACCCATTCGCCGACGCGCAGCCGGCTCACGTCGCCGATGCGCACCGAAGGCAGGCCGCTTGCCTCGATCTTGACGAGGGCGAGATCGGTACGCACATCGGAGCCGACGATCTTCGCCTTGAACTCGCGCTTGTCGGGCAGCGTGACCAGCACGTCCGAGGCGCCATCGACGACGTGCGCATTGGTGACGACGTAGCCGTCGGCGCTGATGAGGAAGCCCGAGCCCTCGCCGCGCGGCGCTTCGTCCTCCTGACCCGACGGCGCACGGCGGCGAAACGGCGATCGCGCACCCGGATCGATCCGCTCGGTGGTACGGATGTTGACGACCGCAGGTGCGACCTTCTCGACCAGTTCGACGAAGTCGGGCGCGGATTGCGCCGCGGCGGCGCGCGGCGCGAAGCCGCACACGGCAGCCGCCGCCAGCACGAACGCGGCCAGCAGCGAACGCAGTTGCGCAGAGCGGCTTCGGGCGGAATCATGAAGGCACATCAAAGGGATCCTCTGCAAAATGGGAAGAAGTCGAAGGCGCGTCGCCCGCCGCCGGCAAGTCGCGCTTCGTTCGCGCTTCGTTCGCGCTTCGTTCGCGCCATGCAATACGCGGCGCGAATCGCGACGGCGGTGGCCC
>CALMIL010000069.1 GCA_937864005.1 uncultured Burkholderiales bacterium | reverse complement strand
CCGGCCGTAGACAAAAGTCCCCCAAATTCGGAGAAATCAAATGGCAGCAAAAGACGTAGTTTTCGGCGGCGAAGCCCGCGCAAGGATGGTCGAGGGCGTGAATGTCCTCGCCAATGCAGTCAAGGTCACGCTCGGCCCGAAGGGCCGCAACGTCGTGCTCGAGCGCTCGTACGGCGCGCCGACGGTGACGAAGGACGGCGTGTCGGTCGCCAAGGAAGTCGAGCTCAAGGACAAGCTCCAGAACATGGGCGCGCAGATGGTCAAGGAAGTCGCCTCGAAGACGAGCGACATCGCCGGTGACGGCACGACGACCGCGACCGTGCTCGCCCAGGGCATCGTTCGCGAGGGCATGAAATATGTCGCCGCGGGCATGAACCCGATGGACTTGAAGCGCGGCATCGACAAGGCCGTCGCGGCGCTCGTCGAGCAGCTCAAGAAGCAATCGAAGCCGACGACGACGAGCAAGGAAATCGCCCAGGTCGGCACGATCTCGGCGAACAGCGACGACGAAGTCGGCAAGATCATCGCCGAGGCGATGGACAAGGTCGGCAAGGAAGGCGTCATCACCGTCGAGGACGGCAAGAGCCTGAACAGCGAGCTCGAAGTCGTCGAAGGCATGCAGTTCGACCGCGGCTACCTGTCGCCCTACTTCATCAACAACCCGGACAAGCAAAGCGCGATCCTCGAGAACCCGTTCGTGCTGCTGTTCGACAAGAAGATCAGCAATATCCGCGACCTGCTGCCGACGCTCGAAGCCGTCGCCAAGGCCGGCCGTCCGCTGCTGATCATCGCCGAGGACATCGAAGGCGAAGCGCTCGCGACGCTGGTCGTCAACACCATCCGCGGCATCCTGAAGGTCGTCGGCGTCAAGGCGCCGGGCTTCGGTGACCGCCGCAAGGCGATGCTGGAAGACATCGCGATCCTGACCGGCGGCAAGGTGATCGCCGAGGAAGTCGGCCTCACGCTCGAGAAGGTGACGCTCGCCGACCTCGGCCAGGCCAAGCGCGTCGAAGTGGCGAAGGAAAACACGACCATCATCGACGGCAGCGGCGCCGCGGCCGACATCGAGGCGCGCGTCAAGCAGGTGCGCGTCCAGATCGAGGAAGCGACGAGCGACTACGACAAGGAGAAGCTGCAGGAGCGCGTGGCCAAGCTGGCCGGCGGCGTTGCACTGATCAAGGTCGGTGCCGCGACCGAAGTCGAGATGAAGGAGAAGAAGGCGCGCGTCGAGGACGCGCTGCACGCCACGCGTGCCGCCGTCGAGGAAGGCATCGTCGCCGGCGGCGGCGTCGCGCTGCTGCGCGCCAAGCAGGCCGCGGGCAAGGTCAAGGGCGACAACGCCGACCAGGAAGCCGGCATCAAGATCGTGCTGCGCGCGATCGAGGAGCCGATCCGCATCATCGTGCAAAACGCCGGCGACGAGCCGAGCGTCGTCGTCAACGCGGTGCTGGCCGGCAAGGGCAACTACGGCTACAACGCGCAGAACGGCGAGTACGGCGACATGATCGAGATGGGCATCCTCGACCCGACCAAGGTGACGCGCACCGCGCTGCAGAACGCGGCGTCGGTTGCCGCGCTGATGCTGACGACCGAGGCGATGATCTCCGAAGCGCCGAAGGAAGAAGCCGCCGGCGGCATGCCCGGTGGCATGGGCGGCATGGGTGGCATGGGCGGCATGGGCGGCATGGACATGTAAAGCCCGGCGCCGGGCGCCAAGCGCCCGGATTGCTTCACGCAAGAACGAGGGGCCGCAGCGATGCGGCCCCTTTTTCTTGGTGCGCCCATGCTTGCCGCACCAAGGAGATCGCCGCGACGCGCTACCGCGCCGTGGCGTATGCGCGAAAGGGAAAGCGATGAGCATCGACACGGACATCCGCCACGTCACCAAGCCGGGCGCGAACATCTTTCTGGAACTGGGCTTCTCGGCTGCGGAGGCCAGGAAGCTGCAAGCGGCTTCGCGCAAGCAGATCAACGACACGCGCCTGCTCAAGCAGCAGCTCATGGCCGAGTTGTCGAACTGGATCGCCGAGCATCAGTTGCGCCAGGCCGACGCGGCGCAAATCCTGAAGGTGTCGCGCCCGCGGGTGTCGGATGTCGTGAACCAGAAGACCTCGAAGTTCACGATCGACGCGTTGGTCGAGATGCTGAGTCGGGCGGGGAAACCGGTGCGCCTTGCCGTCGGCTGAGACATAAACGAACGGGTTTGCGCTGAGCCCGCGATGAGTTCGACGCTACGAACTCACGGCCCTCGTTCATGTTGAGCTCACGCCCGACGTGCGGATTGCATCGTGACGTGCCCGATAATCCCGCCCTCGTCGCGCGCCGCAAAGAACAGCACGCCGGCATTTCCATGGCGCTGCTGCAGATCACGAACCTGTCGCGCTCGTTCGGGCCCACACGTGCGCTCGAAGGCGCAAGCCTCACACTCGATGCGGGCGAGATCGTCGCGCTGATGGGCGCGAACGGCGCCGGCAAGTCGACCCTCGTCAACATCCTCTCCGGCGCGCTGCAGGCCGACAGCGGCACGGTTCAACTGCAAGGCCGGCCTTACACGCCCGCGTCGCCGGCGCAGGCCAATCGCGCCGGCATCGTCACCGTGCACCAGTCGACCGACCGCGTCGGCGCCGCGGGGTTGACGGTCGCCGACGCCTTGCTGCTGCGCGACTATGCCGACGGCTCGATGCCGCTCCTGCTGAGCCGGCGCAGCGTGCGGCGCCGGGCGGCGGCGGTGGCCGCGCAGGCGGGTTTCGATCTGCCGCTCGATCTGGACTTCGCCGACCTCGCCGCCGCCGACCGCCAGCTCGTCGCCATCGCGCGCGCAATCGCGCGCCAGGCGCCGATCCTGATCCTCGACGAGCCGACGGCGAGCATCTCGGGGCGCGAGTCCGAGCGCCTGTACGCGATCCTCGCGCGGCTGCGCGCGCAGGGCATGGCGACGCTCTACATCTCGCACCGCGTTGCCGATCTGCAGGCGCTCGCCGACCGCGTCATCGTGCTGCGCGGCGGGCGCGTCGTCGGCAGCTTCGGGCAGCCGATCGACTTCGAGCAGGCGGTCGAGACGATGATCGGCCGCTCGCTGCGCTCGGCGCGGCCCGATGCGCGCGCCGCGGCGGGCGAGCCGATCCTCGCGCTGCGCGGCATCCGGCTCGTTGCCGGCGCGGCGCCGTTCGGCCTCGAGTTGCATGCGGGTGAGGTGGTCGCGGTCACCGGCGTGCTCGGCGCAGGCAAGAGCCGCTTGCTTTCGACGATCTTCGGCACGACGCCGCTTGCCGAAGGCTCGATGCGGCTCGACGGCCGGCCGTACGCGCCGCGCTCGGCGCAGGCGTCGATCGAGGCCGGCGTCTTCATGGCCGCCGAAGACCGCCACCGCTCGTCGATGATCCCGGCCGGCTGGCCTGGCAGCACGCTGGCAGCGACGATCAGCCTGCCGCATCTGCACAAGTGGTACCCGACCGGGCTGCTCGCCGGCGGGCGCGAACAGGCCGAGGCGGCCAGCGCGATCGAGCGGCTGGGCATCAAGGCGGCGGGCGCGGGCGCCGAGATGGCGTCGCTGTCGGGCGGCAACCAGCAGAAGGTCATCCTCGCCCGCTGGGAGGCCGAGCCGAGCCGCGTGCTGCTGCTCGACGAGCCGTTCCAGGGCGTCGATGTCGGCGCCCGGCGCGACATCATCGAGGCGATCCGCGCGAACCGCGAACGCGCGACGCTGATCGCGACTTCCGACCCCGAGGAAGCGCTCGAAGTCGCCGACCGCATCCTCCACATCGACCATCACACCGTGCACGCCGCGCCACCGCCGGCCGGCACACGATCCGGATTCGAAGCCCAGCAGCAATGACGACCTCGAACGACGAAACCGCCCGCCCGCCGCAGCCGGTTGCCGCAGTGCACTGGGGCGAGCGGCTGCAGAACTTCGCCCGCACCAGCACCGTCTTCGTGCTGCTGGCGGCGATGATCGTCGGCTTCTCGATCGCGCAGCCGGCGTTCATCCAGGTCGCCAACCAGATGAGCATCCTGCAGGCGGTGTCGGTCGTCGCGATCCTCGGCGCCGGCGTCACGATCACGCTCGCGGTCGGCGGCTTCGACCTGTCGATCGGCGCCGTCGCGGCATCGAGCGTGATGGCGGCGAGCTACGCGATGGTCGTCTGGGGGCTGGACGCCGCGCTCACCGTGCCGCTCGTGCTCGCGTTCGGCGCACTCACCGGCCTCGCCAATGCGCTTCTCGTCGTGCGGCTCAAGGTGCCCGACCTGTTGGCGACGCTGTCGGTGATGTTCCTGCTCACCGGGCTGCAACTGATCCCGACCGCCGGGCGCTCGATCTCGGCCGGTTTGATCCTGCCCAATGGCGAGACCGCCCCCGGCGCCTACGATCCGGCGTTTCTGTCCATCGGCCGCGCGGAGTGGTTCGGCGTCGTGCCGGTCCCGGTCGTCATCATGCTGGTTGTCGCCGTCGTCCTGCACATCCTGACCGAGCACACCCGCGTCGGCCGGCTGCTGTTCGCGACCGGCGGCAACGAACTGGCCGCGCGGCTCGCCGGTGCGCCGGTCGAGCGGCTGAAGACGCTTGCCTACGTGCTGTCGGGAACGCTCGCGTCGCTCGGCGGCATCATCATCGCGGCACGCGTCGGCCGCGGCGACGTGTCGTCCGGCGCTTCGCTGCTGATGGATTCGGTCGCCGCCGCGCTGATCGGCTTTGCGGTGCTGGGCTTGCGCCGGCCGAACGTGTTCGGCGCCGTCGTCGGCGCGGTCTTCGTCGGCATCCTGCTCAACGGCCTGACGATGCTCAACACGCCGTACTACACGCAGGACTTCGTCAAGGGCGTCGTCCTCGTCGGCGCGCTCGCGCTGACCTACGGCCTCGGGCGCCACAACCGCTGAACCGCTTTCTTCGTTCACAACCACGACCTGGAGGTTTTGCCATGCAAGCTCTTTCCCGCCGCCTGCTCCTGCTCGGAGCGTTCGCGTTCGCCGGTTCGGCATTCGCCGCCGGCTTGGCCGGCGCGCCGGCACCGTTCGACAAGGGCGGCGTCAACATCGCCGTCGTCAGCTTCGTCGGCAGCGGCGACTGGCTGCAGGCGTTCGAGGCCGGCGCCAAGCGCCAGGCCGACGCGCTGAAGGTGAACCTGACGATCTCCTCGGCGCGCAACGACAACGACACCCAGCGCAACATGATCGAGCAGGCGATCAACCGCAAGGTCGACGGCATCATCATCAACAACGGCCGCCCCGAGGCGCTGAAGGACGTCGCGCAAAAGGCGCTCGACGCCGGAATCAAGGTCGTCGCCTACGACGTCGACCTCGGCAACCCGAAGATCCCGCAGATCGAGCAAAGCGACGCCAGCATGGCGCGCCTCGTCCTCGAGCAGGCGATCAAGGACAAGGGCAAGGGCTTCACCGGCGGCGCGGTCTACGTCGCCGGCTTCGCGCCGCTCGACCGCCGCTACAAGGTCTGGAAGGACTTCGTCGGCCAGTACGGCCTGAAGGAGAAGGCGGTCTGGGGCGTCGTCAACGACACCGTGCCGGCGTCGGTTGCCGACCAGACGAAGGCGGTGCTGCGCGCGAACCCGGACATCACGGTGATCTTCACGCCGTGGGACGAGTTCGCGAAGGGCGTCAAGCTCGCGATCGACGAGCTGGGTCTGTCGGAGAAGGTCAAGATCTACGGCGTCGACATCTCGACCGCCGACATCCAGCTGATGACCGAGAAGAACAGCGCCTGGGTCGCGACCGCCGCGACCAACGCCGCCGTCGTCGGCGAGGTCGCGGTGCGCGCGGTGTCGCTCGCGATCGCCGGCCAGCCGCCGGGACATTCGGTGATGCTGCAGCCGACGCTGATCACGCGCGACACGCTGCTGAAGAACGACATCAAGACGATGGAAGACCTGCAGCGCAAGTTCCCGGCGTTCCTCGCGAGCGACGCCGCGACCGCGAAGTGGATTCCGCCGGTCAAGCGCTGAAGCACGCCGCCACCGGCCGAAGGCGCGAGCGCGTCTTCGGCGCTT
>CALMIL010000068.1 GCA_937864005.1 uncultured Burkholderiales bacterium | reverse complement strand
CCGAACGGCGGCGTGATCATGCCGAGCGCGAGGTTGACGACCATGATGGTGCCGAAGTGCACCGGGTCGATGCCGAAATGGACGGCGATCGGCGTCAGGATCGGGGCGAGGACGACGATCGACGCCGAAGTCTCGATGAACATGCCGATCACGAACAGCGCTGCATTCACGCCGAGCAGGAAGAGCGCCGGCGTCTCGAGCGTCTGCACCAGCCACTCGCCGAGCATCGCCGGCACGTTGGCGCGCGTGATCAGGAAGCTGAACATGCCGGCGCAGGCGATGATCATCAGGATCACGGTCGACGAGATCACCGATTTGCGCAGCACCTGCACCAGATCGGCAACGCTGATCTCGCGATAGATCAGCATGCCGACGAGCAGCGCGTAGAACACGGCGACCACCGACGCCTCGGTCGGCGTGAAGACGCCACCATAGATGCCGCCGAGGATGATCACCGGCATCAAGAGCGCGAAGGCCGCGCGGCGCGCCGCGGCGAGGATCGGCATCCGGCCCTCGCGGTCGAGCTTGCCGTAGCCCTTGATCCGCGCCCAGACGAGGACGGTGACGATCAGCGCGCCGCCGATCAAGAGGCCCGGGCCGATGCCGGCGATGAAGAGCTCGGCGACCGATACGTCGGCCGAGATGCCGTACAGGATCATCGGGATCGACGGCGGAATGATGACGCCGAGTTCGGCCGCCGTCGCCTGCAGCGCCGCGGCGAAGCTCACCGGGTAGCCGTGCTTCACCATCGCCGGGATCAGGATCGCGCCGATCGCGAAGGTCGTCGCGACGCTCGAGCCGGAGACGGCGGCGAAGATCATGCACGTCAGCACGCAGGTCGCGGCCAGGCCGCCCTGCACGCCGCCGACGATGGACTTGGCGAACTCGACCAGCCGCGCCGAGATGCCGCCGCTTTCCATCAGGTTGCCGGCGAGGATGAAGAACGGGATCGCCGCCAGCGGATATTTGTCGAGCGACGTGAACATCTGCTGGCCGACGATCAGCATCGACGCGCCGTCGGTCGTCGCGATGCCGACGATGCTGCCCATGCCGATCGCGACCGCGACCGGCACGCTCAGCGCGAACAGCACGAGCATGGTGGTGAGCATGATCGAGGACATTGCCGCCTTCTTGCTTGTCCGTCGCTGCTACTGCGCGCTCTCGAGTTCGCTGCGCTGCGGGTCGAAGAAATGGGCGATGACGGCGAGCATGCTGAAGCACGCGCCCAGCGGCACCGCGAGATACGCCCACGAGATCGAGATACCCATGCCGGCCAGATTCTGGAAGCGGATGCGCCACGTCACCTCGAACCCGGCCCAGGCGACGACGACCAGGAAGACGAGCGTGACGAGCGTGATCAGTCCCTCGAGCACGACCCGCGCGCGGCCGGTGCAAAGGCGGTAGAGCACATCGACCGACACGAGCGCGCCCTCGCGGAAGGTCGCGACCATGCCGAAGTAGACCATCCAGATCAGCGACGTGCGCGTCGCGACTTCGGTCCAGTCGGACGGGTTCTCGAAGACGAAGCGCGCCAGGACCTGATAAAAGCCCAGGCAGCTTGCCAGCGCCAGCAGCGCCAGCGCGAGCCCCGTGACGACGGAAGTCAGCCGATGCTCGAAGCGCAGGAGGGCGTTCAGCATCGGCAGGCGCGATACGTCGTGGAGTCGGTTCGGCGTCGGTCTGCCGCCGGGATCAGTACTTGAAGTTGCGGATCTTGTCGATATTGGCCTGGCCGAACTTCTTCGCGTACTGGGCGTACGCCGGGCCGAGCTGGGCCTGGAACTTGGTGGCGTCGACCTCCGTATCGACCTGCATGCCCTGCTTCCTCAGCTCGGCGACGCCCTTTTGCTCGACATCGTCGACGAATTTGCGCATTGCCACCTTGCCCGCCTCCGCCGCGCCGAGGAAGGCCTTCTTGTCCGCCGCCGACAGTGCTTCCCAGTCCTTCGGCGCCATCAGGAACAGCGTCGGCGAATAGACGTGTCGGGTCAGCGAAAGGTACTTCTGCACCTGCGACAGCTTGGCCGAGACGATCACCGAGATTGGGTTCTCCTGGCCGTCGATCGTATGCTGCTGCAGCGCCGGAATCACTTCCGGCCACGCCATCGGCGTCGGCAGCGCGCCGAGCACCTTGAACGCCTCGATGTGGACCGGGTTCTCCATCGTGCGGATCTTCAGGCCCTTCAGGTCGTCGGGCGTCGCGACCTGGCGCTTGCTGTTGGTCAGGTCGCGAAAACCCTGCTCGCCCCAGCCGAGGGCGACGAGGCCGTGCGACGGGAACTTGGCGAGGATGTCAGCGCCGATCGGGCCGTCGAGCACGGCGCGCGCATGCTCGGGGCTCTTGAAAAGGAACGGAATATCGGTGATGCCGACCTCGGGCACGAAATTACTGACCGGCCCGGTCGAGACGCTGACGAGGTCGAGCGTGCCGAGCTGCACCTGCTCGATCGTCTCGCGCTCGCCGCCGAGCGCACTGTTCGGGAACTGCTGGATCTGGTAGCGGCCGTTCGTCAGTTCGGCGAGCTTCTCGGCGAACGCCTTCGCCCCCGCGCCGTAGTGCGAGTCGGGGCTCAGCGCGTAGCCCATCTTGAGCACGGTCGGGCTTTGTGCGAGTGCGAACGTGGACGCTCCGAGCGCGAGAACGAGCGCGGTGGCGAGACGGATCGGCTTCATGTTGTGCTCCATTCGAGAATTCGGGTCCGGGCCGCATCGCGCGGTCCGCAGGAAAGGCCGAGCCGATTCTATTTGGTCGCTGCTTGCGCACGCCGGCACGCTTCCCCACGCCAATGATGGGAAAGCCGCCCAGGCACTTTCGCGATCGACAAGCTCGTCACCGGTCCGCGGCGGCAGGCGCCGGCGCGGCCGGCGGCGGATGCGCCAACCGCTCCTCAAGGCGCTGCTTGTCTGCCGTCAGCCCGCCGGCGACCTGCGCCATCAGCTCGAAGCCGAACTCCGGGTTCTGGTAGTAGAGCTGCTTGAGCGTGCTCTCGTCGATCGTCAGCACGGTGCACTTGGTCGCGCAGCGCGCGGTCAGCGTGCGGCTGTGGTCAGGCGCGAAGAAGGCGATCGCGCCGAACATCGTGCCGGGTTCGATGAAGGCGCCGATCTCGACGAGTTCGATCCTGCCGTCGACGAGAAAATACAGATGGTCGGCCTGGTCTCCCTTGTGGAACAGGATCTCGCCCGCCTTGCGCTTGGTGCGCACCATGTACGGCTTGAGCCAGATGCCGCTGCCGTCGCGGTGCCGGGTCGCGGCGCGCACGCGCCGGGTCAGGCGCACCATCTGCACCGCGCGCACGATATTGATCGGCAGCAGCGCCGCATTCAGGATGAGCATCACGATCGACGGATGCAGCGCGCCGTAGATCACGAAGCCGACGTTGCCGCCCACTGCAAGCCAGCGCAGCGGAATCATCGTCTTCACGAACGAGCCGATCACGACCAGCGCAATCGCGATCGCCGATGCGATGATGGCGACGATCTGCCACGGCGACGCGAGCGTCTCCGCGATCCATGCTTGTGTAGACGCGACGAGATCGGACAAGTCAGCTCCTGCGGCGATGAAACCGAGCTGCTTCGCGCCGGGCGACAATGCGCACCCGCTCGCCGCAGCGCCGCACATCATGCCCGAGTCCCCGCCCGTCGCCCATCCACGATCGATCCGCAGCTTCGTGCTGCGCGCCGGCCGCATGGGCAGCGGGCAGTCGCGCGCCCTGCAGGAACTCGGGCCGCGCTTCGTGCTGCCCTGCGACGACAGGGCGCTGGATTTCGCGGCGGTCTTCGGCCGCACGGCGCCCGTCATCGTCGAGATCGGCTTTGGCATGGGCGACGCTACGGCCGCCATCGCCGCAGCCATGCCGGAGGTCGATTTTCTCGGCATCGAGGTCCATCCACCCGGCGTCGGCGCGCTGCTGCAGCGCGTCGGCGCGCTCGGCCTGGGCAACGTGCGCATCGTGCAGCATGATGCCGTGCAGGTGCTCCAGACCATGGTGCCGCAGGCGTCGCTCGCCGGCGTGCACATCTTCTTTCCCGACCCATGGCACAAGAAGCGCCATCACAAGCGGCGCCTGATCCAGCCCGATTTCGTCACGCTGCTCGCGAGCCGCCAGGCGCCCGGTGGAACGCTCCATTGCGCGACCGACTGGGAACCCTATGCGCAGCAGATGCTCGACGTGCTGGCCGCCGAGCCGCTGCTCGTCAACAGCGCGGCGGGCTACGCGCCGCGGCCCGCCTACCGCCCGCTGACGAAGTTCGAGGCCCGCGGCATGAAGCTCGGGCACGGCGTATGGGACCTCGTCTTCACGCGGCGCTGATCGGGCCGGATCAGTCGACCCATTGCACCGCCCCGCTCCAGGCGGTCGCGAGAACGACGATGCCGAAGGCGATGCGATACCAGGCGAACGGCACGAAGTCGTGCGTCGACACATAGCGCAACAGCCAGCGCACGCACAGCCAGGCGCTGAGGAACGAGAAGACGAGGCCGATCAGGAATAGCGGCAGATCGGAGGCCGACAGCAGCGCGCGATCCTTGATCAGGCTGTAGGCGCCGGCGCCGATCAGGGTCGGGATCGCGAGGAAGAAGGTGAACTCGGTCGCCGCCTGGCGCGACAGGCCGAACCACATGCCGCCGATGATCGTCGCCCCCGA
>CALMIL010000067.1 GCA_937864005.1 uncultured Burkholderiales bacterium | reverse complement strand
TCGACGATGGCCTGGAAGTCGAGCTCGGCGGCGATCGCGCTCTGGATCGCGTTGATGACAGCCAGCTCGCCGGCGCGCTGTTCGAGGGCGGCGGTGCGTTCCTCGACCTTGCGCTCGAGCCCCTCGGACCAGCGCGCATTGTCGAGCGCGACGGCGGCCTGCGCGGCGAGCATCGCGAGCAGGTCGCGGTCGCTGTCGCTGAAGCGGCCGTAGATTCCTTCGATATCGGCGTAGACATGGCCGAGCAGCCGCTGCTGTGCGATGAGCGGCGCGACGAGGCAGGAGCGCTGATCGGCCTCGTCCGCCCCCGCCGGGCCGTGGCGCAGCGTCGCGGCGCGCGTGCGCCGCGCGTCGTCGAGCCAGGGCGCGATGGCGGCGAGCAGCTCGTCGGCGCGCTCGCCCGGCGGCAGTTCGCTGCCGGCGATGTGGGGCGCGCCGGCCTCGCCCTCGAGCACGAGCAGCACGCGCTCGGCGCCGCAGAGTTCGGTCGCTTCGTCGATCAGGAAATCCTGCAACGCCTCGGCGCTGCGCAGCTCGTTCATGCGCAGACCGGCATCGGCGAGGCGCTCGAACGGTTCGCGCAGCGTGCCGGCATCGAACTTCAGATGCGGCAGCGACGCGGCCAGCGGCAGCCCGGCGCGTCGCAGGTGCGCGCACCAGGCGGCGATCACCTCGCGGTGCGACGCGACGTGCGCGAAGCTGCAGCGGCGCAGGCCCTCGTCGCCGACATTGGCGACCGTCTCGCAGACGAGGCGATAGGCGCGTTCGAGCACGTGCAGCGCCGCGTCGCCGCGGCCGGCGGCGAGCAGCGCCTGGTGGTGCGGCCACAGCACCTGGGTCGCCGAGAACGTGCCGAGCAAGGCCGGCGGATCGCGGGCGTCGAGTGCGGCCATCGCGCGTGCCGACGCCGCGAGCGCTCGCTTCGGATGGCCGAGCATGCGCTCGGCGGTCGCGAGCGTGGCGAGCGAGACGATGCGCTCCGAACCCTCGGCGTCGTCCCTGCACAGCGCGACGGCGGCCAGCGCGTGCCGGCGCATCGCGCGCCAGTCGCCCTCGACGGCGGCGATCTGGGCGTCGATCCATGCGATGTGCCAGCTCAGCTCGGGATCCTGCAGACGCTCGTTCAGGCGCGCCGTCTCGTCGCGCCAGCGCCGCGCGCCTTCGACGTCGCGCAGCTGGACGTGGATCTCGGCGGCTGCCATGACCTCGCCCGCGCCGCGCTGTTCGCTGTATTGCGGGCTCGCCAGCAGCGCAAGCTCCATGCGCAGCGCGCGCCGGTTCAGGCCGATCGCGCTGTAGGCCAGCGCCAGCGCGTGCAGCGCGGTATCGCGGCGCCGCGCGTAGCCGGCCGCCTCGTACGCCGCCGCCGAGAGCTTGAGGCTGCGCAGGCGCAGCGCGGCGTCTGGGTCCGACCAGCGCAGCAGTTGCGCGAGGCCGCGGCCGACCTGGTCGCCGGTCCGCTCGGCCAGCGCGAGCGCGCGATCGGCGAGCGGCGCCGATTCGACATGCCGGCCCAGATTCGACAGCGCGACCGCGGCGAGCGACAGCGCGCGGCCCAGCCACGCCGTATCGCCGGTCTGCTCGAAGCGCATGCCGGCCTCGCGCGCGTGGTGCAGGCCGGCCGCCGCGTCGCCGTCGCGCAGCGCCGCCGCGCCGAGCCGATAGTGCGCGAGCGCCTCGAGCGCGGTGTCGCCGGCCTTCGCCGCCGCGGCCAGCGCGCCGCGTGCGACACCCGCCGAGCGCGCCGTATCGCCGGTCGTCAGCAGCGCGACCGACAGGCGGCATGCCGCCAGCGCGCGCGCGCGCGCGTCGCCGAGCCGGCCGGCAAGGGCCCGCATGCGGCGCGCGTCGTCGAGTTCGGCGCCCACGTCGCCGACGGCGTGCAGGCTTTCGGCGCGCAGGTCGAGCAGTTCGAGGCGCGCTTCGCCGCTCAGGCCGGGGCTTTCGAGCGCGGCGCCGGCGGCGGCGATCGCCTTCTCCTGCTGGCCGGCCCAGGCCAGATCGCGCACCTCGGCGATCGTGTCGGCTGCCGCCGCGTCTGCATTCCCGGACTTCGAATGGCGTCCTGCCCCGCGGGGGGCCGCATCGGACCGTTTGCGTCGCGCCATCGAAAGCTGCTCCTCTCGTGCCGATGCAAGCCGCGAAGCGGCCGGCCCGGCGTGAGGCGCATGCTACCGAAGCGCGGCGCGCTTCGCAGCCAGAGCTTATGCCGTGCAGGCGTCGTCGTCGCAGGCGGCGGCGCTGTCGCGCCCTGCCGCGGCACCCGTGCGTCGCCCGGCCGGGGCGCCGCCGGCGATCAGCTCGCCGATCAGCGCGCCGAGCGCAAGGTCGTCGATGCGGCCGAGCTGGTTGAGCCGGATCCGCCCCTCGCGATCGATCAGCACGACGCTCGGGGTGCCGCCGAGTTCGTAGGCCTGCATCGTGAGCGGGATCGGGCCGTGGGCGGCGGCGGTGTCGATGCCGATCGGAAAGGGCAGCCGGTATTCGTGGACGAATGCCTTCAGCGCCTCCGGGCCGGTCACCGCGTGATGTTCGAAGACGGTGTGCAGTCCGATGACGACGAGGTCGCGCCGGGCAAACATCTCGTGCGCCTTCGCCGCCTGCGGCAGGCCGTGCGCGACGCAGCCGGGGCACAGCATCTGGAAGGCATGCAGCATGACGACGCGGCCGCACAGCGCGTCGAGCGTGAGCGGCGTGTCGGTATTGAGCCACTGCGCAATGGCGAGCGGCGGCGCGGCGGGATGGACGGGCGGCATGGGGTGCTCCTGGGGCGGCGGTCGGTTGCAGCGCGAGTGTCGGCCAGGCGCGATCCGCATGCCCGCCGCGCGCGATGCGGGCTCACGCCCGAAGCGGGCTTTGCAGGCGCCGCGCCGATCGTCAGTACAGCCGCAGCGGCGCCGCGTAGCCGGTCAATTCGAGGTAGCCGCGCCCGATCTGCCGGCCGCTGGCGTCGAACAGGTCGGAGAGGCCTTCCCAGTAGATCGCGCCGGTCGACGCGCGGCTGTCGAGCTCCTGCGCGTCCAGGCGCGCGCGAACCGAAAAGCTCCCGCCGGGCGTGGCGATCGTCCACTCGACCGGGTAGCGCGCCTGCGTCGCCGGGCTGGTCCAGAGGCGGCCGGGGGTGAAGGTGACTTCATCGGCGCCGAAGTTGCGCACGTGGCCGTTTGCGCCGCGCAGGCTGCCGCCGGCCCACAGCGCCGTGCCGTCGTTGCGCCGGATGCGAAATGCGGTCAGCGCGCCGCCGTCATCGAGGTTCATGCCGATCCAGTCCCAGCCGACGGCGGCCGGGTCGAGCAGCGCATCGCTCCATTCGTGATCGAGCCAAGCGCGGCCCGTGACGCGCTGCGTGCGGCCGTCGAGCGTCAGGCTGCCGCTCACCGCGAGCTGCGGCTCGCTCAGGTAGTAGCTGGCCTGCGCCGCATCCGGCCCCTTGCGCGAATGGCCGGCATCGCCCTGCAGCAGCACCGGCTGCGTCGCGGCGAGCCGCAGATCGAACCCGAAGCCCTGCGCGCTGGCGTCCACCCGGGCAAGGTAGGCGTGACCGTCGGCGCCGGCGACGCGCCGCAGCGTCCAGTCGCGAAGCTCGAGGTCGGTATCGCCGGTCGCCGCGCGCGCGATATCGAAGCCCTCGCGCGCGATGCGCTGGTCGTGGCGCAGCCGGCGCGCGACCGGATCGGTCAGCGCGGCATGCGCGAAGAGCAGCTGGCGCGCCGCGAATGCGCTCGGGTTGCCGGCCGCGACGTCGGTGCGGGCGCGAAAGAAGGTGATCTGAAAGCCGAACGGCTCGTCGATACCGGGCACGTCGAGCGCGCCGGTGGCGTACCACCATTCGATGCGAAATGCCGGGTGCGCGCCGAAGTCGCGCGGCAGCGCGATCGGCACGGCGGGCCGCGCGTCGCGCGCGGCGGCGGCGCGCAGCGTGGCGAGCGCGGCGATCCAGCCGAGGAAGGCGCGGCGCGCGAGCCTCACCAGTCCTCCTTCACCGCCAGCGCCATGTCGCCGGCGGCGAGCGCGCGCGATGCGAGCCAGACCGTAGCAATGCCGGCAGCAAGCACCGCGCCGCACAGCAGCGCGAGCCGCGCGGCGGGCAGCGCAAGCTCCATCGTCCAGTGAAAGCTCTGCGGATTGACGACCTTGACGAGGATCACGCTCACCGCGAGGCCGAGCAGCAGCCCGAGCAGCGTCCCGGCGGCCGTCCACACCGCGCCTTCGGCGCTCACGACGGCGATGATCTGGCGCCGCGTCAGCCCCAGATGCGCGAGCAGCCCGAATTCCTTGCGCCGCGCGAGGACCTGCGCCGAGAAGCTCGCCGCGATGCCGGCCAGGCCGATGCCGATCGCGACCGCCTGCAGCCAGGTCGTGACGGCGAAGCTGCGGTCGAAGATGCGCAGCGAGACGGCGCGGATCTCGCCGGGCGTCGCGAAATCGATCGGCACGCCGGCGCCATCCCGCGCGGCGAGGTCGGTGATTGCCTGCTGCACCGACGCCATATCCGCGCCCGGCGCGAGCCAGATCGCGAGGCTGTTGACGCGCGCATCGCCGGTCAGCGCGCGCCAGTCGGCCGCATCGATCGCCAGCGCGCCCTGCTGGCGCGCGTAGTCGCGCCACACGCCGCGCACGAAGAGCGGCTGCACGCGTCCATCGGGCAGCGGCAGATCGAGCATCGATCCCGGCGTCGCGCCGTACAGGCTTGCCATCGCCTCGCTGGCGTAGGCCGCGATCGTGCCGGGTCGCGCCGGGACCAGATCGCCGACCAGCGGCAGCGATTGCACGGGGTCGGCCAGCGGCCGCGCGATCAGTGCCACGGCCGGCCGCGCCGGCGCCAGCTGCAGCTGCGTGACGCGCTGCGTCTGCACGCGCTCGACGCCGGCGACGCGCGCGACGGCCTGCACGAGCGGCGGCGCGAGGAAGGCGTTCTCGCCGCTTGCCGCGCCACCCGCGCCGGCGCGCACGTAGAGCGCGGCGGGCAGCACGGCGTCGAGCCAGCGCGTCATCGAATCGCGAAAACTCGCGACCATCACGGTCAGCGCGACGGCGAGCGCCAGGCTCGCGACGACGCCGGCGACGGCGATCGTCGCGACATCGGTGTCGCGCCGTGCGCGTTCGATCGCGAGCAGCGCAAGCGCCTTGCCCGGCGGCTCGACCCTGCGCAGCAGCAGCGCGACCATCGCCGGCACGCAGGCGATGCCGCCGAGCAGCACGCAGCCGACGGCGGCATAGGCGCCGAGCGGCAGGCCGCCCAGCGGCGGTGCGAAGGCAAGCAGCCCGCCCGCCGCGAGCAGCGCGACGGCAATCCACGGCCTGGCCGGCGCCATGGTCGAGAGCGCGACGCCCTTCAGCGCCTGCGCCGGCGCGAGGCGCTGCGCCGCGCGCGCCGGCAGCCAGCCGCCGGCAACCGCTGCCGCGATGCCGAGCGCGCCGTGCACGAGCGCCGCCGCGACGCTGAACTGCAGCGGTGCGGCGGCGCCGCCCGCGGCCTGGAAGTAGCCCGCGCCCAGATCGCCCGCCAGCCAGCGCAGCGCGAATGCGGCCAGCAGCGTGCCGAGCGCGAGGCCGAGCGCGCTGCCGACGAGCCCGAGCAGCGCGCATTCGGCGACGACCAGGCGCAGCCGCTCGCCGCCCGTCATGCCGAGCACGCCAAGCAGCGCGAACTGCGGCGTGCGCCGCGCGACGGCGAGCGACAGCACCGAGAAGACGAGAAAGGCGCCGGTGAAGAGGGCGACGAGGGCGAGCACCGTCAAGTTCACGCGGTACGAGCGCGAGACATTGGCCAGGCGCTCGGCCGCCGCGTCGGGCGCGACCGCCTGCAGCGGCAGCGCGAGATCGCGCAGCACGGCGTCGCGGTCGGCGCCGGGCGCGAGCCGCACGTCGATCCGGCTGAGTCGGCCGACGAGGCCGAAGTGCGACTGCGCGCCGGCAATGTCGATCAGCGCGAGCGGCGGCCCGGGGGCGGCGATCGTCCCGGCGCAGCGCAGTTGCTGGGTGGCGGCGGCGCCGGGCGGTTGCAGCGCGAGCGCCGGGCCGCCCCCTGCGGCGCAAAGACCGAGCGCCTGACGCGCCGCGGGATTGAGGAAGACCGCATCCGGATCGAGCACCGCAAACCGCGGCTCGCCGTCGAACGGCCGCGCCAGCAGCGCCGGCGCGAGCGGCGCGGCGACCAGCATGTCGACGCCGAGCACGCGCAGCGGCACGCGCCTGCCGTCGGCGCCGATGGCGACGGCGTCGATCTCGGCCACCGGGCTTGCGATCGCCACCTGCGGGTGCGCGGCGACGCGCGCATAGAGCCGCTCGTCGAAGCTGCCGGCGACGCCGCGATAGGCGCTGCGCAGCTCGAAATCGGCCTCGCCGTTCACCGCCCGCACTGCGGCGCCGAATTCGGCGAGCGCCGATGCGTTGATCAGCTGCACCGAGAAGGCGAGCGCGACGCCGAGCGCGACGGCCAGCAGCGCCGTCGCATTGCGCCAGCGGTGCCGGCGCAGCTCGGGCCAGGAGAGCGACTTCAGCAGGGCGAGCATGGCCGGCCCTGGCGGGCGCTCAGCGCAGCTTGTCGAGGCACTCCTTGCGCGCCGTCGCATCCGCGATTGCGTTGCAGCGCGCGGCCGAATCGTCGACGTCGCCGTGTTGCGCGGGTTTGCCGCGCGGGGGAGGGACGTAGGTCGCCTTGCCTGCGCCCGACGGCGTGAGCGGCACATTGACCTGCGGGACGACGCGCGACTCGGGACGCAGTTCGCCAGGCTCGGTCCCGCTGTCGCGCTTCTCCTCGGGCGTTGCCGGGCGCTTCTCGGGCTTGGCCAATCGTGGCGGCGCGGTCGGCACCGTGGCGGGCGCCGAAGCGGCCGGTGCCGCCGAGGGCGTCGAGGCGGCTGGCGCGGCGGCGGTCGCCGGCAACGCCGCCGCGAGCAGAGCGAGAACGAGGAAGGGTCGCAGCAGGCTCTTCATCGGCGGGGTCCTGATCGGGATAGGGTGCGGGCGATGCGCCAGTGTAGAGCGAAGCCGGCGAGTTCGACCATTGCAGGCATGGGAAAGAAGGAACGCAAGCTGGCCGAAGCTGACTGCGACGACGAGGACGGCGGCGCACAGCCGCTGCACTGCCACGGCGGTGAGCTGCAGCTGACGGCGCATCGGCTTCGGGATTCAGGCGCCTGCGTTCAGGCGACGGCTTCGAGGCCGCGCTCTTGCACCAGGTGCAGCAGCTTCAGGGCTGTGCCCGTGGGCCTCTTCTGCCCGATTTCCCACTTCTGCACCGTCGAGAGGCTGGTATTCAGAAGACGGGCAAATACGGCCTGACTGACCCGCGTGGTTTCGCGGATACGCTTGATCTGCTCGGGCTCCAGCGGCTCGACCGGGGGCAGGCACAGCTGGTCGAATTCGCGCAGCGTGAGCTGATCCATCACGCCCGCCTTGTGCAGGCCCTTGGCCGTGTCATGCACGGCGGCAAGGATCGGAGACTTGGTTTTTCGCATCGCAATCCACCTCCATCAGTTCACCGGCATGTTCCGCCTTGCCTATCGCCTGCGGCGTCAGCGACAGCAGGTGCGCCGCCATCTTCCTCAAGGCCTCGGCTTCGTCCTTGTCGATGTTGCTGCGCTCGTTCTTCGGGAAGCCGAATACGAATACCCAGCGGTTGCCTCGGTTGGTGGCGACCAGTGTTCGATAGCCGCCGCTCTTTCCCTGTCCGGGCCGTCCAATCCGCTTCTTGACCAGCCCGCCGCCCAGATCGGCATCCACGAGACCGTGCATCATTTCCTGCACGGCAGCGCAGAGACTGGCAGCGGCCAACTCTTCCTTACGCGCCCAGCGGTCGAACCACCGAGTCTTGTAGACCGCCATAGCCATCTCTCCGCGCTCTATTATATAGCACCGAGTGCTATGAATGCGCAGAGTTCCGCCATCGTCGTGGCCGGCGCCGCCGCGTCGTCGTGCGGCAATGCCTCACGCCGGGACGATGCCGGTCGCGGTGAGCGTTAGTACCCGGTCGGCGCGTGCGGCCGCCATCCGCGAATGCGTCGCCAGCACGCAGGCCGCGCCTTCGTGCCGAACCTGCGCCGCGAGCAGTTCGATGATGCGCTCGGCGGTCGTCGGGTCGAGGTTGCCGGTCGGCTCGTCGGCGAGGATCAGCGCCGGGCGGTGCACCAGCGCGCGGGCGATCGCGACGCGCTGCATCTGCCCGCCGGAGAGCTGCTGCGGCAGCCGCGCGGCCAGATCGCGCAGGCCCACGGCGTCGAGCATCGCGTTCACCCGCCCGGCGTCGGGCTGCCCCAGCAGCAGCAGCGGCAGCGCGACGTTGTGGAAGACGCTGAGGTAGGGCAGGACGTGAAAGGCCTGGAAGACGAAACCCATCGCGCGCCGCCGCAGCCGCGCGGCGCCGGCTTCGTCGAGCGTCGCGATCGCCTCGCCGCAGACGCGCAGGGTGCCGGCGTCGATGCGGTCGAGCCCGGCGATGCAGTTGAGCAGGGTCGATTTGCCGACGCCCGATTCGCCGACGATGGCGACGAATTCGCCGGCCTCGACGTCCAGATCGATGCCGGCGAATACCGGTGTCTCGCCGTAGCGCTTGGCGAGGCCGCGGGCTTCAAGCAGCGCCATGTGCGTGCCCGAGTGCCGTACGCACCGCGGCGACGACCCGGGCCGTCGCATCCGGTGCGTCGCAGGCGATGATCTGGCGCTCGGGCATGCTGCGCAGCCAGGTGAGCTGGCGCTTGGCGAGCTGGCGGGTCGCGGCGATGCCGCGCTCGGCAAGCGATTCGAGCGCGCCGGCATCCAGCGCCTCCCAGGTCTGGCGGTAGCCGACGCTGCGCATCGCCGGCAGATCCGCCGAAAGCCCGCCGCGCCGGCGCAGGTCGCGCACTTCGTCGACCAGGCCGTCGGCCAGCATGCGGCGAAAGCGCGCTTCGATGCGCGCGTGCAGCCAGCCGCGGTCGGCCGGCTCGAGCGAGATCAGCGGGGCGTGCGGCCTGCGCGCCGGTTTGATGCTGTGGTGTTCGGAGAGCGGCCTGCCGCTGACGCGCCAGACCTCGAGCGCGCGCTGGATGCGCTGGCGGTCGCCCGGCGGCAGGCGTGCCGCGGTGATTGGATCGACGCGCTGCAGCTCCTCGTACAGCGCATGGTCGCCGTCGCGCGCCGCCTGCGCGGCAAGCGCGGCGCGCACCGCGCGATCGGCGGCCGGCATCGCGTCCAACCCCTCGAACAGCGCCTTGAAGTAGAGCATCGTGCCGCCGACGAGCAAGGGCAGGTGGCCGCGGGCGGCGATCTCGCCGATCAGGCGGTTCGCATCGGCGACGAAGCGCGCCGCAGAGTACGACTGCGATGGCTCGATGATGTCGATCAGGTGGTGCGGCACGCGCGCACGGTCGGCCGCGTCCGGCTTGGCGGTGCCGATGTCCAGGCCGCGATAGACGAGCGCCGAGTCGACGCTCACGATCTCGACCGGATGCGTCGCCGCGAGCGCGTCGGCAACGGCCATCGCCGCCGCCGATTTGCCCGAGGCCGTCGGCCCGGCGATGCAGATCGGCTTCATGCCTGCGCCGTGGCCGGCGCGTGAACCTGGCGGTCGCCGTGCGCGCGCACCAGCGTCCAGGCGACGATCGCGGTGAGCACGCCGAAGCTGCCGACGCCGAAGGCGAGCGGATAGACGGTGCCGTTCATGCCGCGGCCGAGGACGATGCCGGCGGCGAAGGCGCTGGCCATCATCGCGAAGCCCGACAGCGACGCCGCGGTGCCCGCCTTGTCGGGGAAGGGGCTCGTCACCCCCGCCTGGCCGCACGGCTGGTGGATGCCGTGGCCGATCGTGAACAGCCAGATCGGCGGCAGAAAGGCGGCGACCGAGTGCACTCCGGCCAGCGCGACCGCGATGATCGAGACGCCGCCCGCGAGGCTGAAGGCGCCGCCGATCGCGACCGCGCGCGCGGCGTTCATGTGGCGCAGCAGAAAGCGGCACAGGAAGGTTCCCGCCGTGTAGAAGAACGACGACGACATCAGGATCGCGCCGTAGGCCACCTGGCCGACGCCGAGGACGTCGATGAAGACGAACGACGAGGTCGACAGGAACGCGAACAACCCGCACCAGCTTGCGCAGGTGATCGCGGTCCAGGCGACGAACGTCGGGTGGCGGCCGATCAGCCACCAGTTGCGCGCGATCTCGCCGATGCGCGTCGCCTGCGGGTTCTTGCGCGGCACGGTTTCAACGAAGCGCAGTGCGACGAAGGCGAGCGACAGCACGCCGAACAGCGTGACGACGCCGAGCGCGTAGCGCCAGTCGGTGTATTTCGCGACGACCGCGCCGACCAGCGGCCCGAACATCGCGAACAGGCCGAGGCCGGCGAGCGCCTGCGACATCACGCGCGCGCCTTCGCGCGGCTCGTACAGGTCGCGGATCACCGAGCGGCCGCAGGCGACCGCCGCGCCCATGCCGATGCCCTGCAGCGTGCGCGCGGCGATCAGCCAGTCCATGGCCGGCGCGAGCGCCGCGGCGAGCGCGGCCGCGCTGTACAGGGCGAGCCCGGCAAGCAGCATCGGGCGGCGCCCGAAGCGGTCCGACAGCGGGCCCCAGAACAGCTGCGAAACGCCGAACGCGATGATGAGCGACGACAGCGT
>CALMIL010000066.1 GCA_937864005.1 uncultured Burkholderiales bacterium | reverse complement strand
TCGCGACCAGCGTCACGCACCGTCCGGCGTGGCAATTCGACGCCGCGCTCGGCGCGCGCAAGCTGTGCGAGCAGCTGCGCGTCGCGAACCTCGCCGGATTCAACGCCGAGACGATGGACGCCGCCCACGCCGCCGCCGCCGCGCTGCTCGCCTACGCCGAGCACACGCAGGGCCAGGCGCTCGGCCATGTGCGCGAGCTGCAGGTCGAACGCGCGAGCGACCTGATCGATCTGCCGCCGGCAACGCAGCGCAACCTCGAGCTCCTGCAGACGCTGCGCGGCGAGGCGGCGCCGACGCTGCTGTCGCTGCTCGACACCTGCGCGAGCGGCATGGGCAGCCGCGCGCTGCGCCTGTGGCTGACGCGCCCGCGGCGCGATCGCGGCATCGCGCGGCGCCGCCACGCGGCGATCGCGACGCTGATCGACGCCGGCTTCGAGCCGCTGCGCACCGCGCTGCGCAGCGTGAGCGACGTCGAGCGCATCACCGCGCGCGTCGCGCTGCGCCAGGTGCGGCCGCGCGAACTCGCCGGGCTGCGCGCGACGCTCGTTGCGCTGCCGACGCTTTGCGCCTGCGTGCCGGCGAGCGATACGGTCGCAGTCGGCGGCGCCGATGCCGCGCCCGGTCTGCTCGCCGAACTCGCGCTCGCGCTTTCCCCGCCGCCCGAGATTGCCGCGCTGCTCGTGCGTGCGATCGCCGAAGAGCCCGGCGTGCAGCCGCGCGACGGCGGCGTGATCGCGCCCGGCTTCGACTCCGAGCTCGACGAGCTGCGCGCGATGAGCGAGAACTGCGACGCGTTCCTGCTCGACCTCGAAGCGCGCGAGCGGCAGCGCAGCGCGATTGCGAACCTGCGCGTGCAGTTCAACAAGGTGCACGGCTTCTATATCGAGGTCACGCAAAGCCAGGCCGGCAAGGTGCCCGCCGACTACCAGCGCCGCCAGACGTTGAAGAACGCCGAGCGCTTCATCACGCCCGAGCTGAAGGCCTTCGAGGACAGGGCGCTGTCGGCGCAGGAGCGCGCGCTGGCGCGCGAGAAGCTGCTCTACGAGCAACTGATCGACGCGCTGCAAGCCCACCTCGAGCCGCTCGCTGCGCTCGCCCGCTCGCTGGCCGCGCTCGACGCGCTCGCCGCGCTCGCCGAGCGCGCCGCGACGCTTGGTTGGTCGCGGCCCGAGTTCGTCGCCATGCCGTGCATCGAGATCGAAGCCGGCCGCCACCCGGTCGTCGAGGCCCGGCTGCGCGAGACCGGAGGCAGCGCCTTCATCGCCAACGACTGCCGGCTCGACGCGACGCGGCGCATGCTCGTCATCACCGGGCCGAACATGGGCGGCAAATCGACCTTCATGCGCCAGGTCGCGCTGATCGCGCTGCTCGCGGCGATCGGCTCGTACGTGCCGGCGGGCAGTTGCCGGCTCGGCCCGCTCGACGCCATCCACACCCGCATCGGCGCCGCCGACGACCTCGCCAACGCGCAATCGACCTTCATGGTCGAGATGACCGAGGCGGCGGCGATCGTGCATGCCGCGACCGACCACTCGCTCGTGCTGATGGACGAGATCGGGCGCGGCACGTCGACCTTCGACGGCCTCGCACTCGCCGGTGCGATCGCGAGCCATCTGCACGACCGCAATCGCGCCTTCACGCTCTTTGCGACGCACTATTTCGAGCTGACCGCATTTCCGCTGAAGCACGAGCGCGCGCAGAACGTCCACGTCTCGGCAACCGAGACGCACGGCCGGCAGGGCGACGATATCGTCTTCCTGCACGAGATCGAGCCCGGCCCGGCGAGCCGCAGCTACGGCGTGCAGGTCGCGCGCCTGGCGGGCATGCCGACCGGCCTCGTGCGCCAGGCGCGCGCGACGCTCGAGGCGCTCGAAGCGCAGCAGCGCGCGGGCGATGCGCAGATCGATCTGTTCGCCGCCGCGCCGGCCCCCGAGGCGCCCGCCGCGGCCGAAGCGTCGGCGCTCGAGCGGGAACTTGCCGCGATCGACCCCGACACGCTCGCGCCGCGCGATGCGCTCGCCGCGATCTATCGGCTCAAGGCATTGCAGGAAGGCGGCAAGGCATGAGCGCGCCGCTCCGCGTTGATACCGCTGCCGCTCGCGGCGAAGGCACCCGAATGAACGGGCGCATCGATCTGCCGGGCGCGGGCGCGGCAACCGATGCGCCGCCGACGATCGTCTTCTCGCACGCGAACGGCTTTCCGGCCGGCACCTACCGCGTGCTGTTCGACGCCTGGCGCAGCGCCGGCTATCGCGTCGTCGCGGTCGACAAGTTCGGCCACGACCCGCGCTATCCAGTCAGCAGCAACTGGCCGCATCTGCGCGACGAGCTGATCGACTGCATCGCCGACACCGCGCGCACGCCGTCGTTTCTCGTCGGCCATTCGCTCGGCGGCTACCTGAGCGTGCTCGCCGCGTCGCGCCGCCCCGACCTCGCGCGCGGCGTGCTGCTGCTCGATTCGCCGATCCTCGGCGGCGCGATCTCGCAGGCGATGCGCGTCGCGAAGGCGACCGGGCTCGTCAGGCGCCTGTCGCCCGGCCACGTCTCGCGGCGTCGGCGCGAGCATTGGCCGAGCGCGGACGCCGCCTACGCCCACTTTGCGGCCAAGCCGGCCTTTGCGCGCTGGTCGCCCGAGGTGCTGCGCGACTACATCGCGTGCGGCGTGCAACCCGCGGGCGACGGCGGCGGCCACCGGCTCGTCTTCCGGCGCGAGATCGAGACGACGATCTACAACACCCTCGCCCACCACCTGACGGCCCTGCTGCGCCGCCATCCGCTGCACTGCCCGCTGGCCTTCATCGGCGGCACCAGGTCGGTCGAGAACCGCCAGGTCGGCCTGCGCGCAACGCGCGCGCTGACGCACGGCCGCATGAGCTTCGTCGAAGGCTCGCACCTCTTTCCGTTCGAGCGGCCGCAGGAGACGACGCACGAGGTGCTGCGCTGGCTCGAGGAATTCGCCGCGCCAGCGCCGGCGTCGCGGCCATGAAGCACGCTCTCTCACAGAGGTGACGATGAATGCGACGGAACGCGATGCGCTGCTCGATTCGCTGCAGGCCCGCTTCGAGAAGAACGCGCAGCGCCACGCCGGCGTCGCCTGGGCCAAGGTCCGCGCCAGGCTCGACGCCAGCCGGTCCGCCCTCGCCGCGTTGCAGGCGATGGAGGCGAGCGGGGGCGAGCCCGATGTCGTCGGCGGCGCCGACAAGACGGGGCGCATCACCTTCGTCGATTGCGCGCTGCAGAGTCCTGCCGGACGGCGCAGCCTGTGCTTCGACGCGCAGGCGCTGCAAGCCCGCAAGGAGCACAAGCCCGAGGGCAGCGCGCTCGAGTTGGCGGGGACCATGGGCATCGAGTTGCTGACCGAGGCGCAGTACCGCGCGCTGCAGGAACTCGGCGAATTCGACACCCGGACCTCGAGCTGGATCGCCACCCCGGCCGAGGTCCGCGCGCTCGGCGGCGCCCTCTTTTGCGACCGGCGCTACGGCCGCGTCTTCGTCTATCACAACGGCGCCGAGTCGTACTACGCGGCGCGCGGCTTTCGGGGTTCGCTGGTCGTCTGAGCGCGGCCGCGGGCCGTCAGTGCGACGTGCCCTCGCTGCGCGTGATCTTGTTCCAGACGTTGTATTTTCCGACCGGCTTGCTCATCGGCAGGCGCTTGACCTCCTTGAAGGTCGCGGCGTCGTAGACGATCAGCGCGCCATCCTGTTCCCACAGGCTGGCGAGTGCGAAGCGGCCGTCCTTCGTGAACTCGATGTGGGCAAGCGTCTTGCCGGGCTCGACCGAGACGCGCGCCGCGGGCTCGAGCGTGCGCTTGTCGATCACGAGCAGCGTATTCTTCGCCGTCGGGCTCATCATCGCGTCGACCCAGGCATACGGCGTCGCCTCGTGGCTGCGCATGAAGAAGCCCGGGCCAAGCGTCGGGATGTCCCGCACGAGCTTCCAGGTCTTCATGTCGATCACGCTGACGATGCCGTTCTTCAGGTTCGGCGTCGCGAGCACCGGCCGGCCCTGGTACTCGAAGGTGATGCCCGAGCCGAGGTGCGGCATGCCCGGCAGCGGCAGCGTCGCGATGCGGCGCCTGGCATCGAGGTTGACGACCTGCGCCGACGGCGCGCCGTCGCTGCGCGGGCGCGTCGCGCCGAGAACGTTGGCGTAGCTCTGATCGAAGAAGAAATCGTCCAGCGGCTCATCCAGCGGCGTGCGCCGCACGCCGAGGAAGCCCGGCTTGGCGATGGCTTCGCCCATCCGGTAGTCGTGCACGTAGCCGTCGTAGATCGGCTCGGCCTTCGGGTCGTACGAGACCTCCCACAGCTCGGGGATATCCTTGAGCGCGACGACGAAGCTCTTGCGCGGCTGCGCATCGTAGACCGCCGAGACGCGCGACGTCGCCTTTCCGTCCAGCGTTGCCGTGGCGTAGGGGCGCTGCAGATTCAGGTCGGCGTCGAACAGCGCGAGCGTATGCGGCAGATAGTTCGCCGCCATCACCCACTTGCCGTCGCCCGAGACGGCGACGTTGCGCATGTTCAGCCCGGCGCGCACTTCGGCGACGACGGCCAGGTTCCACAGGTCGTACTTGGTGATCCAGCCGTCGCGCGAGCCGAAGAAGACATAGCGCCCGTCGGGCGTGAACTTCGGCCCGCCGTGCAGCGCGAAGCGCGAAGCGAAGCGGTGGATGACCTCGAACTTGTCGCCGTCGACGAGCGAGACGTGGTGATCGCCGCCCTCGACGACGACGAACAGGTTCATCGGGTCCGCGCTCCAGCGCGGCTTCGCCGGCAGATCGCGCGCGCCGGGCGTTTCGACACGCGAGGCGCGAATGTCGGCCTCGCTCCAGCGCGGCGGCGGCGACACGGGGGTGTAAATCCAGTCGGCGATCGCCGCGATCTGCGCCGCATCGAGCTTGTCGGCGAAGCCCGTCATCTGGGTTGCGACGCGACCCTCGGCGATCACCTTCGCCGCCTCGGACTTGCGCAGGCGCTCGAGGCTCTCGGGCAGCAGCGCCGGACCCATCGCGCCGGTGCGCTGCGCACCGTGGCAGGCGGCACAGTGCTCCTGGTAGAGCGCGTCCGCGTGCGATGGTGCGGACGAAGCGGCCGCATGCGCCGGGACCGCGGCTGACGGCGCCTGCGCCTGCGCCGCGCCGAAGCCGGCAAAGACGATGGCGGCGGCGAGCGCCGCGCGCAGGATCATCGCGCGCATCGGCCACATCGTCATCAGGCTGGGGCGACGCTCTGGCGCTCGCGATACGGCGTCGTCGTCACGCGCGCTGCATTCGCCTGCGCTCCGGTCAGGCCGATCTCGGCATCGTCGAGATAGCAGCCCGGGTCCTCGGCCCACGGATCGCCCGTCACCTGCTGGGCGCGCACGCGCGTATTGCCGCCGCAGATCGCGAGATGCACGCAGGTGCCGCAGCGGCCGGTTACGGCGCGCGGCTGGCGCTTCAAGCCCGCCATCAGCGGATCGCTCGTATCCGACCAGATCGCAGAGAACGGCCGCTCGCGCACGCTGCCCAGGTCGTAGTGCCACCACATCGTGTCGGGGTGGACATGGCCGACGTTGTCGATATTCGCGACGTACAGGCCCGAGGCGTTGCCTCCCCAGGCCTCGAGCCGCGCTTTCACGGCATCCGCCCAGTGCGGCAGGTGGCGCTGCACCCACAGCAGCAGATAGACGCCGTCGGCGTCGTTGTTGCCGGTGACGTATTCGAGCTCCCGGCCCTCG
This sequence comes from uncultured Burkholderiales bacterium, assembly GCA_937864005.1. Taxonomy (GTDB): domain Bacteria; phylum Pseudomonadota; class Gammaproteobacteria; order Burkholderiales; family Burkholderiaceae_C; genus CAIKUF01. The sequence continues at coordinate 116 of CALMIL010000066.1, read as the reverse complement.
ACCGCGGCCCGCCAGGCGGCGTCGAACAAGCGATCCAGCGCGGCGCGCGTCGCCGCGAAATGCGCGTCGCGCCCGCGGTGGATATTGCCGCGGCCGGCGTAGTTGAGATGCGAGAA
>CALMIL010000065.1 GCA_937864005.1 uncultured Burkholderiales bacterium | reverse complement strand
AAGCCGTTCTTGATCGACTGGCCGTACTGCCCCGCCGGGCCGGTCAGCGCCTCGGCAACGCCGATCTTGATATCGGCGGCCGCTGCGCTGCCCAGGGCGCCCGCGATCAGACCTGCCGCGAGCAAGGGACGCAGCAAACGCAATCTCGAAATGACCATGTCTGTCTCCTTCGTTGCATTGAGTACAGGGACCGAAGCGGATCGCCACTCGCGAGTGGCGAAAGTGCGATCGTATCAATGTCCGGCCTCGAAATTCAGCCTGCGGCCCTGGCCTTGTAGCTGCCCACCTCGGCGCGAAAGCCGATCGCAAGGCGGTTCCAGCCGTTGATCGCGATGATCGCGAGCGTCAGGTCGACGAGCGCCTTCGCGTCGAACTGCGCGTGCACCTCGTCGTACAAGGCGTCGGGCAGATCGTTGGTCGCGACCAGCGTCACCGCCTCGGCCCAGGCAAGTGCCGCGCGCTCGCGCTCCGTGTAGAACGGCGCCTCGCGCCAGGCGGCGAGCACGTGCAGGCGCTGCTCGGTCTCGCCGGCGGCGCGTGCGTCCTTGGTGTGCATGTCCAGGCAGTACGCGCAGCCGTTGATCTGCGACACGCGCGTCTTCACGAGTTCGAGCAGCGAGTGCTCGAGGCCCGACCCGCGCACGTAGGTCTCCATGTCGAGCATGGCCTTGAACGCGCCGGGGGAGGCTTTCTGATAGTCGGTGCGCGGGCGGTGATTCATCGGGTACTCCTTTCGCATCGGATGGCGGCACGAACGACGGATTGTGCAAGCTACGCCGGTGGCCGCGCGTTCGCAAGCCCGCGGCGCAAGACCGCGTTGTGCGAATCGACACTCGGCGATGCCGCATCAAGGCGGGCCGCCGTTCGCGCCGCGCACCTTGCGGCGGCCCGGTGCCAGCAGTCGCAGCCGAAAGACATCCTCGTCGCAGACGTCGAGGCAGCGCGCGCAGCGAATGCAGGCCGCGCTTTCGATCACCGGCGATCGCCCCTGCGCGGCGCCGTACAGCGCGGGCGCGATCACCTGCGGCTCGGGGCAGACGCGGAAGCAGTCGCCGCAGCGCGTGCAGTCGTCGCGATTCTCGGCGCTGACGTGCAGCATCGCGCCGCGGCCGAGGACGCCGTAGAACGCGCCGACCGGGCACAGGTGGCCGCACCAGCCGCGCGGCAGCACGAGCAGGTCCAGCCCGAAGACGGCGAGCACGGCGCCATAGCCGCCAGCGACGCCGAAGACGAGCGCGCGCTGCAGCAGCGTGATCGGATTGACCGTCTCCCAGACGACGCTGCCGAGCAGCGCCGAGAGCCCGAGCGCGACGCCGAGCACCGCGTAGCGCAGCCGCCGGTCGGGCTTGACGCGGCCGAGCAGCGCCGGCAGCCGCAGCTTGATTCGCAGCCAGGCAGCGAGGTCGGTCACCGGGTTGATCGGGCAGACCCAGGCGCAGTAGCTGCGCCCGCCCAGCACCATGTACGCGCCAGCGACGATCGCCGCGCCGAGCAGTGCGGTGCCCGAAATGGAACGGTGCGCGAGCAGCGTCTGCAGCGCGACGAACGGGTCGGTCAGCGACAACAGCCCCAGCCAGTCGCTCGACGCGAGGTTGCCGCGCACGATCCAGACCCCCGCCCACGGCCCGAGCAGGAAAAGCGCGAGGACCAGAAGCTGCGACGCGCGCCGCGCGACGAGCCAGCGGTTGCGCCGCCACAGCGATCGCCTCGGCGCGGTTCGCTTCGGCGGCGCGGCCGGCATGCCCGCGGCAAGCTCAGCGCCGCGCCGCATGGTTGGCGGTCACGGTGATCGCGGCGTCGCCCTGCAGGATGCAGGCGTCCTCGCACTTGCCGCAGCCGGTGCAGACGTCGGCGTCGACCGCCGGCTGGAAGCTGCCGCCGCGCGGCGTACGGCCGTGCTGCATGCGGATCGCCCGGCCCTTGATCGGGCAGGCCTGGAAGCAGCTGTCGCAATAGGCGACGCCGGTATAGCTGAAGCAGCGCTCGGGCGCGCTGAGCCGGGCCAGCCCCATCCGCGCCGCGCCGATATCGGCCAGCGCCAGCGCGCCGGTCGGGCAGGCCGCGGCGCACGGTATGTCCTCGCACATGTGGCACGGCGTCGCGCGGGCGACGAAATAGGGCGTGCCGACCGGCACCGGTGCGCCGAGCCCGGCCAGGTGCAGCGTATCGAAGGGACAGGCGCGCACGCACAGGCCGCAGCGCAGGCAGGCGTCGAGAAAATCGCCTTCGCGCAGGGCACCCGGCGGGCGCATGCGGTCGGCGGGGAGCGGGCGGCGGCGTTCGGCCACGACCTGCGCCGCGAGCGCCGCCGTCACGCCGCCCAGCGCCAATACGCTCGTCAATGCCTTGCGTCGCGAAATGCCGCGTCTGCCCATCGATCCCCTGCCCTGTTGCGCATCGCGCCTGTGGCGCCGGGGCGCGAACCCCCGCCCGCGGTCGCACACCGCCACCGGTCCGGGTCGAGCTTACCTTTCGGCTGCATTCCCGGATCTGCGCAAGGGCACGATCAGGCCCTGCCGTCGCCGCGCCGCGCCGCGAGCGCGGCGTCGATATCGGCGCGCAGCGTCTGCGCCAGGCGGCGCCGGTCGGCGCTGCGCACCGAGCGCGCCGGCAGGAAGCTCACCTGCACCCCGAGGCGGCGCGCGCAGGCGATGCGCCAGACGCTTTGCGCGAGCGTCGTCTCGCCGACGAAGCGGACCGCGGGGCTGGCCGCATGCTCGGCGTCGAAATAGCGCAGCGCGACCGGCTGGACCGGCGTTTCGGTCGCGATCGCGGCCTGCAGCAGGTTGGCATGAAACGGCAGCAGCTCGACGCCATCGGCCGTCGTCCCCTCGGGAAAGACGGCCAGCGTATCGCCCGCCTGCAGTGCCTCGGCCATCTGGTGCACGACGCGCAGCGCATCGCGCGGCCGCTCGCGCGTGAGATACAGCGTATCGGACGCGTCGGCCAGCTTGCCGAACAGCGGCCAGTTCTTGACCTCGACTTTCGAGACGAAGCGTGCCCCTTCGACCGCGCTGATCGCCGGGATATCGAGCCACGAGACATGGTTGGCGACGAGCAGCTTCGCGCCCGGCCGCGGCAGGCCATGCACGACGAGGCGCACGCCCATCGCGCGCAGCAGTCCTGCCGACCAGCGCCGCGCCTGGAGCCGGTGCAGCGCCGGGGTGTCGCGGCCGATGCGCAATGCAACCAGCAGCAGACCGTAGAGCAGCTGAAGGCAGGCGCGTGCCACGCGCCACAGTGCGCGCAGCCTTCGCGCCAGGCTCGCAAGCGCGTTGGCGGATGGCTCGCCCGCCGCGCCGTCCGGCATCATCGTCCGCGTCAGACGCCGGCGGCCTGGTAGGCCACCTGCCCGGCGACGAGCGTGCAGCGCACGCGTGCGGGCAATTCGATGCTGCTCGTCTCGAACGCGAACGGCGTATGCCGGCCCTGGCTCACGAGCTGCGACGGCTGCACCGTCCAGTGCGCCGCCGGATCGAAGACGCAGACGTCGCCGACGCCGCCGACGACGAGCCGGCCGGCGCTCGCCGCGAGCGACTTCAGTGCGTCGCCCAGCACGCGCACCGGCTCGTGCGTGATGACCGCGAGCGCACGCGCAAGGCCGGCGCCGCTCGCTTCGCCCCAGTGCAGCGCGAGGCTGAGCAGCAGCTCGAGGCCGGTCGCGCCCGGCACGGCCTCGGCAAACGGCAGCGTCTTCTCGTCGGCGCTGACCGGCGTGTGATCGCTCACCAGCGCGTCGAGCGTGCCGTCGGCGAGGCCGGCGCGCAGCGCGTCGCGGTCGCGCTGCTGGCGCAGCGGCGGCACGAGGCGCAGCGCCGGATTGAAGTAGCCGATATCGACATCGGTCAGGTGCAGCGAATTGATGCTCACGTCGGCACTGACCGGCAGCCCTTCGGCCTTCGCCTCGCGCACGAGGGCGACACCGGCCGCGCTCGACAGCCGGCACAGGTGCACGCGCGCGCCGGTCTCGCGCATCAGCGCGAAGATGGTCTGCAGCGCGACGGTCTCCGCGCTCACCGGCACGCCGACCAGGCCGAGCCTTGTCGCGACCGGGCCGCGCGCGGCGACCCCCGCGCCGAGCCACGGGTCCTGCGGGCGCAGCCAGACCGTATAGCCGAAGGTCGCCGCATACTGCAGCGCGCGCTGCAGCACCCGCGTATCGCGCACGCCAACCTCCGCCTGCGAAAAGCCGATGCAGCCGGCCTCGGTCAGCTCGGCCATCTCGGTCAGCACCTCGCCGGCGAGGCCGCGCGTCAGCGCGCCGAGCGGGAAGACGCGGCAGCGGCTCAACTTGCGGGCGCGGAATTTGAGCGTCTCGACGAGCCCCGGCTCGTCGAGCACCGGGTCGGTATCGGGCGGGCAGACGAGGCTCGTCACGCCGCCCGCGGCCGCCGCCTGCAATTCGCTTTCGAGCATGCCTTCGTGTTCGTGCCCCGGCTCGCGCAGCCGGGCCGAAAGATCGACGAGCCCGGGCGCGACGATGCAGCCCGCGGCGTCGATCACCCGATCCGGCGCGAAGTCCGGCGGCACGCCGCCGATGGCGACGATGCGTCCGGCGGCGATCGCAAGCGCGCCCGGCGCATCGAGTCCCGACGCCGGATCGACGAGCCGCCCGTTTTCGATCAGAAGCTTCATCGTGCGCTGCTCAAGCTTCATTGCCGGCGATGATCGACATCACCGCCATGCGCACCGCGATGCCGAAGGTGACCTGCGGCAGGATCACGCTTTGCGTGCCGTCGGCGACCGCCGAATCGATCTCGACGCCGCGGTTGATCGGCCCCGGATGCATCACGATCGCATCCGGCTTCGCGACCGCGAGCTTCTCGGGCGTCAGGCCGAAGGTCTTGAAGAATTCGCCCGCGCTCGGCAGCAGCGCGCCGCCCATGCGCTCGTTCTGCAGGCGCAGCATGATGATGACGTCGGCGTCGCGGAGGCCCTCGACCATATCGTGGCAGACCCGAACGCCCATCTCCTTCATGTCGCCGGGAACGAGCGTCTTCGGGCCGACGGCGCGCACCTCGGCGGCGCCGAGCGTCGTCAGCGCGTGGATGTCCGAGCGCGCGACGCGCGAATGCACGAGGTCGCCGACGATCGCGACGACGAGGCCGCCGAACTCGCGCTTGAAGTGGCGGATCGTGTACATGTCGAGCAGGCCCTGCGTCGGGTGCGCGTGGCGCCCGTCGCCGGCATTGATGACGTGCACGTGCGGCGCGCAGTGCTGGGCGATCAGGTAGGGCGCGCCGGACTCGCTGTGGCGCACGACGAACATGTCGGCGTGCATCGCCGACAGATTCGCGATCGTATCGAGCAGGCTCTCGCCCTTGGCCGCGGAGGAGCGCGCGATATCGAGGTTGATGACGTCGGCCGAGAGTCGCTTGGCGGCGATCTCGAATGTCGTGCGGGTGCGCGTGCTGTTCTCGAAGAACAGGTTGAAGACGCTCTTGCCGCGCAGCAGCGGCACCTTCTTCACGTCGCGGTCGTTGACCGAGAGGAAGGTGCCCGCCGTCTCGAGGATGTGCTCGATCACGTCGCGCGGCAGGCCCTCGGTCGACAGCAGGTGGACGAGTTCGCCGTTCGCGTTGAGCTGCGGATTGCCGCGGCCGCGTCGCAGGGCTGCCATCTATGCGCCCCGCACCTGAAAGCTGAACGCGCCCGCTTCGCTGCGCACGAGCGCGAGGCGCTGCTCGCGCGGCAGGCTGATGCGCGCGGCCGAGACGGATGCCTCGATCGGCAGTTCGCGCCCGCCGCGATCGACGAGCACGGCGAGCTTGACGCTCGCCGGCCGGCCAAAGTCGTACAGCTCGTTCAAGACGGCGCGGATCGTGCGCCCGGTGAAGAGCACGTCGTCGATGAGGACGATCGCGCGGCCCTCGACGCCGAACGGCAGCTTCGTCGTATCGGCACCGGCGACGAGGCCGCGCGAGCGAAAATCGTCGCGGTGCAGCGCGGAGGAGATCACGCCGTGCTCGCCGGGACGATGCAGGTCGCGCTGCAGCCGCTCGGCGAGCCAGGCGCCGCCCGACCAGACGCCGACCAGCACCGCATCGCCCGCGAGCAGCGGCCGCACGCCGGCCAGCAGATCGAGGTACAGCGCCTCGGCGTCGAGCGCGATCTGGCTCATGCAGCGCCTCCAGGCGGCCAAGCAAGTTCCAAGGTCGATTCGTCGGCGCCCTGCCGCGCTCGCTCGCTTCGATCCCCGCTGCGCGGGGCCCCTCTTTCGCGGCTCATGCGGCGCCTCCGGCCCGCCGAGCAAATGCGAAGATCGATTCGTCGGCGCCTCGCCGCACTCGCTCGCTTCGATCCCCGCTGCGCGGGGCCCCTCTTTCGCGGCTCATGCGGCGCCTCCGACCCGCCGAGCAAATGCGAAGATCGATTCGTCGGCGCCTCGCCGCACTCGCTCGCTTCGATCCCCGCTGCGCGGGGCC
>CALMIL010000064.1 GCA_937864005.1 uncultured Burkholderiales bacterium | reverse complement strand
CCTTCAGCCACAGCGCGACGCCCGCCGCGCCGTAGCCGAGCACGGTCGCGACGGCGAGGATCGCGACCTGGCCGAGCGCCTTGCCGACGACGACCTGCCAGCGCGAGATCGGGTACGACAGCAGCAGCAGCAGCGTGCCGCGCTCGTGCTCGCCGACGATCGCGTCGAACGACAGCAGCAGCGCGATCAGCGGGATGAGGAAGATCGTCAGACTCGCGAGACTGACGACGACGACCGCGAGCGGATCGGCCTTGACGACGCCGACCGGCGCGCTGCCGAGCAGCGCGAGCGACAGCGCGAGCGCCGCCAGCAGCACCGTGATCGCGAGCACCCAGCGGTTGCGCAGACCGGCGCGAACCTCCTGCGCGCTAATCGTCAGCAGCTTCACGGCCTGGCCTCCGCCGCCGCGACGAGCCGGCTGTACAGATCGTGCAGGCCGGGTGCCGCAAGCTCGAGGTCCTCGACGATCTCGCCCGCGCGCGCGATCGCGCGCAGCGCCTGCATCTTCGCCTGCGGCGCGACGTCGAGCGTGAGCGCCGTCTCGCTGCGCGCGATGCAGCGCACCTCGGGCGGCAGCGCGGCGAGCAGCCGCGCCGTCGTGCACGGCTGCACGCGCAGCTGCAGGCGCACGTCGGCGGCGACGCCGCGACGCAGCTCGGCGAGCGTGCCGGCGGCGAGCAGATGGCCGCGGTGCATGATCGCGGCGCGGTCGATGCGGTCCTCGACCTCGTCCAGCGCATGGGTCGAGACGAGGATCGTCGCCCCCGAAGCGCGCAGCGTGTCGATCATGCGGTACACATCGGCGCGCGACGCCGGGTCGAGCCCGCTCGTCGGCTCGTCGAACACGAGCAGGCGGGGCTCGCCGATCAGCGCCTGCGCGATGCCGAGGCGCTGGCACATGCCCTTCGAATAGGTGGAGACACGGCGGTCGGCGGCGTGCGTGATGCCGACGCGGTCGAGCAGTTCGGCGTTGCGCGCGAGCGGCGCGCCCTTGAGCTTCGCGTAGAAGGCCAGCAGCTCGCGCCCCGTCATCGCGCCGTGGAAGGCGACACTCTCCGGCAGGAAGCCGATCGTGCTGCGCGCTTGCGCGCCCTGGCGGCCGGCCGGATCGACGCCGCCGATGCGCACGCTGCCGCCCGGCTCGGGGCGGATCATCCCGAGCAGCAGCTTGATCAGCGTCGTCTTGCCGGCGCCGTTGTGGCCGACGAGCGCCGTCACCTCGCCCGCTTCGAGCGCGAGCGAGACGCCCTCGACGGCCGTCACGCCGCGGTAGCGCTTCGTCACCGCCTGCCAGCTCGCGACGCTGCTCATGACGGACCGCGCCCCGGCGGCACGCGTTCGGGCCGCATCAGCGGCGCGCTGTCGATCACGCCGCCCGGGTAGAGCGCCGGGAAGCGCGCCTGCGCCCAGCGCACCATCTGCACCGCCGGGCTGTTGACGAGCGCCTTCGCGCCGGGCAGCGTCCACAGCAGCTGGTCCATGACGTCATTGGGCCGGTACGGCCGGTCGGCGATGCCGTCGCCGTTCAGGTCATAGGCCGGGTTGTCGCTCCAGTAGTTGCCGCGGCCGTCGTGCGCCCAATCGACGAAGCGCGTGCCGACGTACTTGACCTGCAGCCGGTTGGCGACGAAGGCGTTGCCGCTCAACGCATTGCGCTCCGAGCCGGCGGTGAAATGGATGCCGATCGGGCAGCCTTCGAACCAGTTGTCGCGCAGCACGTTGTGGCTCGCGTTGTAGACGAACACGCACTTGTCGCGGCTGCGGCGAACGACGTTGCCGACGATCGTCGAGTCGTTCGTCGTGTTCAGCAGCAGGCCGTGGTCGCGGTCGTCGTCCGACACGTTGTCGCGGATCTCGACCCGGTCCGAGTACATCATCGCCCAGCCGACGTGGTTGCCGCGCGAGCGGTTGCCGACGACGCGGCTGTCCTGCGTGTGCATGTAGTGGATCGCGAAGCGCAGGTTCGAGAAGCTGTTGCGCTCGAAGACGTTGTCGCGGCTGATGCGCGACAGCACGCCGTCGCGGCCGCCGCGCACGGTGTTGCCGACGATGCGCGCGCCGGGCGCGTTCCACACCGAGATGCCGTCGCCGGCCTCCGAGGTGCGAACCTCGTTGCGGCCCTCGATCAGGTTGTCCTGCACGTTCGAATCGCGCGCGCCGTGGACGTAGACGCCGAACAGGTTGTCGCGCAGCCGGTTGCCTTTGACCTCGGCGCGCACCGCGCTTTGCTGGAGCAGGACGGCCGAATCCATCGCCGGCAGGTCGCGCCCCGAGCCGGTGATCTCGAGACCCTCGATGCGCACGTCGGGCGCGTCGACCTCGACGACCGTGCCGCGCCCCGGCCCGGCGAGCACCGCACCCGGCTCGCCGACGAGCGAAAGCGAGCGGCTGATCCGCACCGGCCCGGCATGGCGCCCGGCTTCGAGGCGCAGCACGTCGCCCGCCGCCGCGGCGTCGACGAGCGGCTGCAGCGCTTCGCCCGGCGCGACGCGGCGCTCGGCGGCGCACGCCGCGCCAGCCGCAGCGGCGAGCAGCGCGGCCGCGAGCAGCGCGGGCGACAGGCGCATCGTCAGGCCTTGCGCGGCTCGACCAGCATGCGGCCCTTCATCTCCATGTGCAGCGCGTGGCAGAACCATTGGCAGTAGTACCAGTAGACGCCGGCGCGGTCCGCCTTGAAGGTGACCGACGCCGTTGCCTGCGGGCCGACTTCCATCGCGATGCCGTAGTTGACGATCGTGAAGCCGTGCGTCAGGTCCTCGACCTCGTCCTTGTTGGTGACGTAGACCGTGACCTCGTCGCCCTGCTTCACGGTGAAGTCGGTCAGGCTGAAGGTCGGCGCGATCGAGAACATGTAGACGCGCACCTTGTTGCCGTCGCGAATGACCTTGGCCGCCGACTCGAGGTCGACGCCGTCGGCCGCGGCCTGCTTGCGGGCGTCCTCCCACATCGGGTCGTCGCGCTTCCAGATGTTGATCGGATTGACCTTCGAGCGGTGGATGATCGTCGCGTCGTGCGGCTCGGCGAAGCTCGGACCGTCGTGGACGACGACCATCTTGTCGCCCGAGATGTCGATCAGCTGGTCGCATTCGGGCTTGAGCGGCCCGACGTTGAGGAAGCGGTCCTTCGAGAACTTGTTGAGCGAGAGCAGCCACTTGCCGTCGGCCTCCTTCGTCTGCCCCATCGACGTGTGGTTGTGGCCCGGCTGATACGCGACGTCGAGCTTCTCGAGGATCGGGTTCACGTCCTTGCCGGCGAACTTGTCGATCGCCTTCGCGATCGACCACTTGCAGACCTGGCTGTCGATGAAGAGCGTCGTGTAGGCGTTGCCCTTGCCGTCGAACGCGGTGTGCAGCGGGCCGAGGCCGAGCTCGGGCTCGGCGACGACGGTGTCGCGCGGCTTGATCTTGTCGTCGAACAGGTCGTCGAACTTGCGCACGTCGAACACGGTGACGGTCGGCGACAGCTTGCCGTTGGCGACGACGTGGATGCCGTCGGGCGCGGTGTTGATGCCGTGCGGGCTGTTGGGCACCGGCACGTAGCGCGTGAACGGCGAGCCGTGCTTGCCGTCGAGCACCGGCACACCGCCGATCTTCTTGAACTCGCCCTTCGCGACCGCTTCTTCGATGCGCTTCAGGTTGAAGATGACGATCCAGTCCTGCTCGGCGGCCGTCATCTCGGCGAGCGTCACGCCGCCTTCCGAGTTGTAGCAGGTCGAGAAGGCGTACTTGCCCTGGTAGTCGGCGTCGACGTTGTCGAGGTTGCCGTCGACCAGCACCTGCCAGGCGACCTTCATCGTCTCGCCGTCGAGCGCGGTGAAGACGCACTGGTACTGCTTGGGGTCGTTGAGCACGCTGCCGTTGTTCGGGATCGGCACGCCGTCCTCGCCGTTGCAGAACACGTAGCCGGTCTTGGGGTACTTCTGGACCCGCAGCCCGTGCACCGTGTGCTGGTTCGGCAGCTCGATGATCTTGTCGCACTTCATCACGTCGCAGCGCACGCGCGCGACGCGCGTGTTCGCCTTGTCGTTCATGAACAGATAGCGCCCGTCGTAGGTGCCGTCGGTGAACGACATGTGCGGATGGTGCAGGTCGCCGTTCATGTGGGTGCCGCCGCGGGTGGCGAGGAACTTCTTCGTCTCCGGCGTCAGCCCTTCGGTCAGGACCTTCAGGCTCTCGTTGGTCTGGCCCCAGCCGGTCGCGCTGCAGCGGTTGAAGACGGGCACGCGCATCAGTTCGCGCATCGAGGGGAGACCTACGATGCGCAGTTCGCCGCTCTGGCCGCTCGAGAAGAAGACGTAGTACTCGTCGAGTTCGCCCGGGCCGACGTGCGTCTTCGCGACCGCCGCCGACACCGCGGAGTTCGACGCCGCCGGCACCGGGGCGGCCGACGCTGCGCCCGATGCACCCGACGCCGCGGAGGCCGTCTGCTCCTTCGTGTTCGGCCCGCAGCCGGCGAGGAAGCCGCCGCCTGCGGCGAGCGCGACGGCTTTCGCGCTCGTCCCGAGCATTGCGCGGCGGGCAGGATCTTCGGGCCGGGTTGAATCGGTCTTGTCGCTCATCTCGAGTCTCCTCGTGGGGTGGGGTGGGAAAGTGGCCGCACCGTCAGGCGGGATCGGCCGGAACGATGTTGATCACGGGGCGCTGCGCGCTGGCGGCGGCCGGCGCCATCGCGGCGCGCTTTTCGCGCTTCAAGCGGCGCTGCACGCGCACCGGGCACTTGTAGTCGTGGTGGTAGAGCACCTGGCAATGCAGGCACGAGATGCATTCGTTCGGGTTGATGTGGCCCTCGGGGTGGATCGCATCGACCGGGCACTCGCGCGCGCAGCGCTGGCACGGGTTGCCGCATTCGCGGTAGCGCTTGAGCCAGTCGAACATCCGCATCCGCCCCGGGATCGCCAGGCCGGCACCGAGCGGGCACAGGTAGCGGCAGAAGAAGCGCTCGATGAAGAGCCCGGCGGCGAGCAGCGCGAGCGCGAACGCGACGAACCACCATTCGCGAACGAAGTGCAGGATGATCGCCGTCTTGAACGGTTCGACCTCCGACAGCCGTTCGGCCAGCGCGAGCGAACCGAGCGAGACGCCGAAGAGCCCGAGGAAGATGATGTATTTGAACGGCACGAGGCGTTCGTGTACCCGCCACGGAATCTTGATCTGCGGCACGTGCAGCTTCTTCGCGATGCGGTTCGTCAGCTCCTGCAGCGCGCCGAACGGGCACAGCCAGCCGCAAAACGGCCCGCGGCCCCAGAACAGCAGCGCCGCGGCGACCGAGCACCAGAGGATGAAGATCAGCGGGTCGACGAGGAACAGCGACCAGTTGAACCCGGTGCGCAGCGAGTTCGCGAACGTCAGGATGTTGACGACCGAAAGCTGCGCGTGCGCGAACCAGCCCAGCCACAGCAGCGTGACGACGAGATAGGTGAGCCGGATGCGGTCGAACAGCTTCTCGCGCGTGACGAGCAGGTCCTGGAAGAAGAAGATCAGCGTCAGCGCGCCGAGCATCGCGGCGAGCATCGCGATCGACGCCACCTTGCTGCGCCACAGGCGCTCCCACAGCGGCGGCCCCGACTCGTGCTTGACCTCGTCGCCCGGGATCATCGTCGGCGCGGCTTCGCCTGCTGCCGCCGCAGCGTTCGCCGCCGCCGGTGCGGCGGGTGCTGCCGCCGGCGCGGCGGCCGGTGCCGGCGCGGCCTGCGCCGGCTGCGCCTTCGGGGCCTCGACCTTGGTGTACCGCTCGGGCAGCTGGTACGGCAGTTCGAAGGTCACGAAGGCCTTGTCGAGGGCGCCGGTCGCGCGCTGCACGAGGAGCTGCAGCCGCCACGGCGCGGCCGGGTCGAACTCGACGCCGGGCGGGATCGCGAAGACGTCGACCTCCTTCAGGCTCGGTGCGCCCGCCGCGCGCAGCGTGCCGGCGCGCCGGTGCTGCTTGTCGCGAAAACGGATCGTCTCGGCGCCCTGGATCAGTTCGATGCGGTCGAAGATGCCGCCGCGCACGTAGCCCGAGCCCTTGAAGGAATACAACCCGTCGCCGGCGACGAGCACGGCGTGCTGTCCCGGCGCGAGCATCTTCGCGACGCTGTCGAACTCGGCGTCGCCGAGCAGGCTGCGGCCGATCGCCGGCTGCGAGACGAGCGCGACGTAGAGGTCGATGAAGGTCGCATCCTCCGCGCCCGGCTCGGGGCGCTTCGCCGCCTCGGCGTTGCCCGAAGCGGCAAAGGCTTTGTTCACCTCGCCGACCGTCAGATGCAGGCGGCGCACCGCGCCGGAGGCGAGCAGCGCGGCCCAGTCGGCGACCGTGCCGGCCTTGTCGTCGACGACGCGCGCCGGCGCCGCCGACGCCGCGCCGCCGCTGCCCGCCGCGAGCGCGCGGCCGACGCGCACCGCCGCGCGCACGACGCTGTCGCCGATGACGAGCACGGTGACCGTCGCGCCGCTCACGATATCGGGCTGCGGCGGCTTCTCGTTGCTGGTGCTCGCCAGCAGCGGGTTGTAGCCGATGAAGGCCTTCAGGTAGTTGACGACCTTGACCTCGGGGATGCCGATCAGGACGATCGGCTCGCTGTGCGCGACGAGCCTGGCGCCGACGATCTTGCCCTGCGGGTCGAGCCCGACGAGGATGTGGATCGGCTTGCCCGAGTAGCCCGTCGCGTCGACGTACTGCGAGTTCAGGAAGACGTTGCCGAGCAGTTCGTCGCCCCGATACGCGGGCGCGACGACCGGCGACTCGCGGATCGGCCCGAAGCGGTCGGCGCCGGGGACGATCTCGGCCGGCGTCACCTTCGCGAGGTAGCCCGCCAGTTCGGCCGCCTTGCCCTGCGCGGCGGCGGGCGCCGCCCACGCGAGCAGCACGACCGCGAACACCAGCAGCAACCCGAGTCGCGCCCGCAGAGTGAGATTCGTCATCGACATTTCGCGGATGATATGGAAACATCACGAACGCCAGCCGCCTATTGCGCGGTTGTCTGAGACTTGTCAAGGCAAGGAAAGGTCATGCGCGAGCCGCCGTTCGAACACAGCCCCGACGCCCACCCGAAGACGTTGGCCGAACTGGTGGGCATCGCCAACGCGATCGAGCAGGAGTCGGTGCGGCGCTACGCGGCACTCGCCGAGGGCATGGCGCTGCGCGGCGAGGCGGCGACGGCGGCGGCGCTGCGCGTCATGCTCGCCGAGGAACGCAAGCACGTCGATGCCGTCGCCGTCTGGGCGGCGTCGATCGGCCAGAAGCTGCCGGGCGCCGACAAGTTCAGGCGCAGCGTCCCTGCCGACCTGTGGAAGGCGTGGGACGAGGCCGCCGGCAGCGCGCGGATGACGCCCTACCGTGCTTTCGCGATCGCCGCCGACAGCGAGCAAAAGGCCTTCGCGTTCTACAGCTACCTCGCCGCCGAGACGAGCGACCCCCGGATTCGCGCGCAGGCCGAACAGCTCGCGATCGAGGAGCTCGGCCACGCCGCGCTGATGCGCCGCTTTCGCCGCCAGGCTTGGCATCGCGAGCGGCGCGAAGCCGAGGAGTTGCCAGCGACCGTCGCCTCGGCCGACGCACTGCATGCCTTGCTCGGCCGGCACGAGGCCGACATCCAGGCGCGCCATCGCGCGATCGCCGCGCGGCTGCGCGCGCTCGGCGACGACGAGGACGCCGCGCTGCTCGAGCGCCTGCTTCGATCACCCTCCTGGCCGGCCGATGCGCACGCGCCGCACACCGCGCGGGAAGCGCCCGGCGGCGACGCCGTCGCCTTGCTCGTTGCCGCGCAGGGGGCCCTGGAGGCGTTCAGCGAAACGCTCGAGGACGTGCTGCGAACGACCGAAGGCGAGCTGTTCGCCGAGGCCGAGAAGGCGCTCGCCAGCGTCGTGACAAGGATCGCCCAGCTTTCGCTGCACACGGCGCGCCGGCTGCAGGAGGCGCAAGCGCTGCAAGGCGCGCGCTGACGCGGGCGGCGTAGGGCCGCAAGGGCCGAGAATGCGGGATCGCCCATTCCTGCCGCCCGGATGCACCCGCCTTCGATCCCCAAGGACGCCGCATGACGCCGCCTGCCCCGGCAGGGTCCGGCCGCGCCCCTGCGGCCTGGGCCATCCTGCTTGCGCTGACCAGCGCCTTCACGCTGAGCCAGGCGTATCGCACCGTCGCCGCGATCATGGCGCCGCAGCTCGAGGCCGAGTTCACGCTGACGCCACAAGCGCTCGGCGTCTTTGCCGGCGCGTTTCATTTCGCGTTCGGCGCCCTGCAGTTGCTGATGGGCGTCGGCATCGACCTCTACGGCGTGCGGCGCACGGCGCTGGCCGCATTTCCGCTCGCGATCCTCGGCGCGGCGCTGTCGGCCTGGACGACGAATTTCGAAGTGCTGGTCTTCGCCCAGGTGCTGATCGGCGTCGGCTGTGCGCCGGCCTTCCTCGTCTGCACCGTCTTCATCGCGCGCCACTACCCGCCGGCGCAGTACGCGACCGTCTCGGGCGCGGTGCTCGGCATCGGCGGCATCGGCATGCTCGCGACCGGCACCCCGCTCGCCTGGCTGATCGAGGCGCAATCGTGGCGCGCCGGGTTTCTCGTCCTCGGCGCCGCCTCGGCCCTTGCCTGGCTGCTGATCTTCGTCCTCGTCCACGAGCCGGCGTCGACCGCCGCCGCCCGCAGCACCGAGTCGGTGGCCGGCGCGCTGCGCGGCTTCGGCAGGCTGTTCGCGACGCCGCACACGCTGGGCATCCTCGCCCTCTCGGCCGTCACCTACGCCGCGTTCATCACGCTGCGCGGGCTGTGGATCGGCCCGCTGCTGATCGCGCGGCACGACTATTCGCTGGTGCAAAGCGGCAACGTCGCGATCGCGATGTCGGTGGCGTCGATGATCAGCGCGCCGCTGATCGGCAGGCTCGACCCCGGCGCCGGTGCCCGCCGGCGCTGGATCGTCGGCTTCACGATCGCCGGTGTCGCGACGTTCACGCTGATGGCGTTCGACCCCGGATCGCTCGCCGACGTCGGCGGCGCGATCTTCTACGGGCTGATCTCGGGCTTCATCGTGCTGCAGTACGCCGATGTGCGCGACGCCTACCCGCAAGCCTTGACCGGCCGCGCGATCGCCCTCTTCACGATGGCGATGTTCCTCGGCATCGCGCTGATGCAGTGGCTGACCGGGCTCATCGCGTCGATCGCCACCGCGCACGGCGCCGATCCGTTCGTCGCCGTGCTCGGCACGATTGCCTTGCTGCTGGCCGCCGGTGCGGCGGCATTCGCCTGGCTGCCGCGGCCGCCCCGGGCGGGCGCCGGGCGAAGCGTCTGAGGGTCCGCTAACGGCCGCCTTTGATATGTTCGCGGACTCGACTTATCCTAGCGACTACGCCATTTGCCACGGAGAAACCTGAATATGTACAAGCGTTTGCTCGTCGCCATCGATGGTTCGGATCGCGCCGAGGCGATCCTCCCCTACGCGCTCGGGATCACCCAGTCGACCGGAATGCAACTGTCGCTGGTGCGCATCGTCGAAGCCGATGGCGAGCGCGCCAAGGCATCGGTCTACGTCGACGCGCTCGCAGCCAGGCTCGGCGCCGAGGCGCGCTGCATCAGCGCCGAAGGCGACGTCGCGGCGGCGCTGACCGCCGAAGCCGCGCGCGTGCCCGACACGCTGATCGCGATGACGACGCACGGGCGCTCCGGCGTCCTCGGCGCGGCGCTCGGCAGCGTCGCGATGAACGTGCTGCGTGCCGCCGGTCATGCGCCGGCCCTGATCTACCGGTCGTCCGACCACGCCGGCGGCGACCCGGCCGCGGCGATCAAGATCACGCGCGTCGTCGTGCCGATGGACGGCACGCCGGTCGCCGAGTCGATCGGCGACCAGGCCGCCGCGATGGCGCGCGCGCTCGGCGCCCGGCTGGTCGTGATCTCGGTGCTCGGCACGCGGGCGCAGGCATCGGCCGCCGACGCGCCGGCCGGCGACCTGTCCGAATCGTCCTACGTGCGCACCCGCGCCACCGAACTCGGCAAGAAGCACGGCATCGAGTACAGCTGGGAAGTGCTGCACGGCGACGAGACCGACAAGGCGATCGCCAACTTCGTCGGCAAGGATCGCGGCACGATGCTCGCGATGGTCACGCGCGCCAACAGCGCGCCGGTCGCGGCGGCCTTCCTCGGCAGCGTCGCCACCGGCTGCCTGCGCAAGGCGGCGGTGCCGATCCTGATGCGGCTGCCCTGAGCCGGCCCGAGCGCCGGTCCGCTCCGGCTCAGGCCTTGAGCTTGTAGCCGGTGCGAAAGATCCACGTGATCGCGCCGAGGCACAGCAGCATGAAGACGAAGGTCATCGCCAGGCTGATGCCGACGCCGACGTCGGCGGTGCCGTAGAAGCTCCAGCGAAAGCCGCTTACCAGGTAGACGACCGGGTTGAAGAGCGTGACGGTCTGCCACAGCGGCGGCAGCATATTGATCGAATAGAAGCTGCCGCCGAGAAAGGCGAGCGGCGTGACGATCATCACCGGCACGATCTGCAGCTTCTCGAAACCGTCGGCCCAGACGCCGATGATGAAGCCGAACAGGCTGAACGTGACCGACGTGAGCAGCAGAAAGCCGAGCATCCAGACCGGATGCGCGACCTGGAAGTCGACGAAGACGCGCGCGGTGGCGAGCGTCAGCAGCCCGAGGACGACCGACTTCGTCGCCGCCGCGCCGACATAGCCGGCGACGATCTCGATCGCCGATACCGGCGCCGACAGCAGCTCGTAGATCGTGCCCGAGAATTTGGGCATGTAGATGCCGAACGACGCGTTCGAGATGCTCTGCGTCAGGATCGACAGCATGATCAGCCCCGGCACGATGAAGGCGGCGTAGCCGATGCCGTCGATCGTGATCATGCGCGAGCCGATCGCCGAGCCGAAGACGACGAAATAGAGCGCCGTCGACAGCACCGGCGAGACGATGCTCTGCATCAGCGTGCGCCGGGTGCGCGACATCTCGAACTTGTAGATGGCGAGGATCGCGTGGCGGTTCATGCGGGCTGGTGCACCAGGTTGACGAAGATGTCCTCGAGCGAGCTCTGCGCGGTCTGCAGGTCCTTGAAGCCGATGCCGAGCGCCGCCAGTTCGCGCAGCAAGTCGGCGATGCGCGGCCTCTCCTGCTTCGCATCGAAGCTGAAGACGAGGTCGTGTCCGTCCGCGCCGAGTTCGAGTTCGTAGGCCGCGAGCGCGGGTGGGATCGCCTGCAGCGGCTGCTGCAGATGCAGTGTCAGCTGCTTCTTGCCGAGCTGGCGCATCAGCCGCGACTTCTCCTCGACGAGGATGATGCGGCCCT
The DNA here is from genome assembly GCA_937864005.1 of uncultured Burkholderiales bacterium. Classification (GTDB taxonomy): domain Bacteria; phylum Pseudomonadota; class Gammaproteobacteria; order Burkholderiales; family Burkholderiaceae_C; genus CAIKUF01. The sequence goes on along the minus strand of CALMIL010000064.1, from coordinate 1,924 downwards.
TGGCGATGATGCCGATGCGCTCGGCCATCTCCTCGGCCTCCTCGATGTAGTGCGTCGTCAGGATGATCGTCACTCCGGTCGCCTGCAGGCCGCGCACCAGGTTCCACATCTCGCGGCGCAGCTCGACGTCGACGCCGGCCGTCGGCTCGTCGAGGAAGAGGATGCGCGGCTCGTGCGATAGCGCCTTGGCGATCATCACGCGCCGCTTCATGCCGCCCGAGAGGGTGCGGATGCGCGCGTCCTTCTTGTCCCACAGCGACAGCTCGCGCAGCACCTTCTCGATGTGCTTCGGGTCGGGCGGCTTGCCGAAGAGGCCGCGGCTGAAGGCGACCGTCGCCCACACGCTCTCGAACGAGTCGGTCGCGATCTCCTGCGGCACGAGGCCGATGCTGCTGCGCGCCGCGCGCCACGCGGCGCGGATGTCGTGGCCGTCGGCCCGCACCGTGCCGCAAGTGGCATTGACGATGCCGCAGACGATGCTGATCAGCGTCGTCTTGCCGGCGCCGTTCGGCCCGAGCAGGGCGAAGATCTCGCCAGCGCGGATCTGCAGATCGACATCGCGCAGCGCGACGAACCCCGAATCGTAGGTTTTGCCAAGGCCCCGGATATCGATGATCGGCTGCATCCGCGCATTGTGGTGCAGCCGCGCGGCGCGACCTTCGGCGGCTATCGGGCGTGCAGGACGACGGTCAACAGCAGCGACGCATCGCGAACCGCGGTGACGCCGTGCGACGCGCCGCCTCGCAGGTACAGCATCTGCGCGCCGCGCAAGCGCGTCTTCTCGCCTCCGGCTTCGACATCGACCTCGCCTTCGAGGCACTGGATCGTGATCTCGCCGTCGACGCGGTGCTCGGCAAGCGTCTTGCCGGCCGGCAGCACGAGGCGGATGACCTCGAGCTGCTCGGACTTGAAGAGCGCGACCGACTTCGCGCCGGCGAGCCCCGCCTCGAGCGGGCTCAGATCGACGGGCTGCATCGGCAGCAGGTGTTCGAGTGCCATGCGGCGAGTATGCGCCCGAACCGCTCGTGCGACCCGCAATGAGCCGATTCGATGCGCGGGAGTCGAGGCTTCAGTCCGGGCTCTTGCTCGCCGCGAGCATGCCGGCGACGGTATCGAACTTGTGCCGGCAGCGATCGCTCGCGGCGCGCGCCTGCTCCGCCGCGTCGATCCTGCGCCAGGCCGCGCAATCGATGCGCTGCACGCCGCGCACGGCGAGCAACGCGGCGAGTCCGTCGGCGCCGGCACGACCGTGATCGATGGTCTCGGCGACGACTCGCTTCGCGACCTGCTGCGCCTCGCTGCGGTTGGTCGGGATCGTTCCCGAAGGCCCGCGCTTGGCCCAGCCGGTGACATAGAGCCCCTCCGCGATCCACCCTTCGTCGTTGGCGAACCGGCCCGAACCTGGAGCAAGCCGGTCGCAGGCAACGCTTTCGTAACCGATACACGTCACCGCGAGCTGGGCCGGCAGATCGACCGTGTCGCCGCCGGCGCGCGAGAAGCGCACCGCCTCGAGCGCGCCGTCGCCGACGAAGGCGGCCGGCGTCAGCCCGAAGTGAAATACGATCGAAACCGGTGTCGATTCGCGCCCGGGGCCTCCTGCCGCAAAGCCGCGCAGCACGTCGAGCTCGGGCGTGTCGCCGATGAGCGCGGCGGGATCGGCGATGCTCACACGCGCGCGTGCGAGCGTTCCGAGTTCGGCCAGTTCGTGCTGCGTGAACTTCGCACCCGCCGCGCCGCGGCGGCCGACGATGTGGATCGCCTCGATCGGCAGCGCCGCGAGGTGCACCTGCGCGCCAGGATCGACGTCGGAGCCGGCCATCTCGGCGGGCTCCTTCGCGAGGACGCGGACGACGTCGATCGCGACGTTGCCGTTGCCGATGACGACCGCCGACCGCACCGCGGCGGGCGGCGGCGCGCGCCAATC
>CALMIL010000063.1 GCA_937864005.1 uncultured Burkholderiales bacterium | reverse complement strand
TACGTGCTGCGCCAACTGCTCGCAAGCTGAGCCGCGCGCCGGTTCAGCGCCGACGGCTCATCTGCGCGAAGTGCGCCGGATCGAAGCCGACGCTGATGCTCGCGTCGGCCCAGCGCACGACCGGGCGCTTGACGAGGCTGGGCTGCGCGAGCATCAGCGCGCAGGCGCTCCCGGCGTCGGTGACCGACGCGCGTGCGGCGTCGTCGAGGCGGCGCCACGTCGTTCCCTTGCGGTTGAGCAGCCGTTCCCACTCGACACTGCGCAGCCACTCGCCGAGCAGCGCCGGCGACAGGCCGTCGCGCTTGAAGTCGTGGAAGGCGAACGCGAACCCTTCGGCGGCGAGCCAGGTGCGCGCCTTCTTCACCGTATCGCAATTGGCGATGCCGTAGAGCGTGATCGTCATCGCCGCTTCACAGGCGCGTCGGCGTATCGCACTGCGGATCGGTCGTGTGCGCGGCGCCGAGGAATTTGCCGTCCGACCCGATCGACACCTGATACCACAGGCAGTTGTGGGTCGGATAGCGGTAGTTCCAGACCGTGATCCCCTGGCGCGGGTAGAACTTCGTGCTGCCCGGATGGCCGATGCGCTTCAAGACCTCGTCGCTGCTGATGCCGTATTCGAGGCTGACGAAATTCTGCGGCGTCAGCACCTGGTCCCAGACGATCGAGCCGCCCGCCGCGTCAAAATCGACCATGTAGGTTTCCCTGCCCTGCGGCCCGCGCGCGAATTCGAGCCGCGTACCGCCATTGTCGAGCGTGTAGCGGCCGGTCGGCGGCCCCATCCTGGCGATGACCTGGGCCTCGGTCGAACCCAGCGGCAGTCCCTGCGGGGTCGCCGAACTGGCGCACGCCGCGAGCAACGCGACGCCGAGTGCGCAAGCCGCAGCCGAGCCGAGCGTGCGAAGCAAACCGTTCATGTCTCTTCACTCCAGGCTGCGACGGCACCCGCCGCGGGTGCGGGCGGGGATTCCTGATCGGGCTGCGCGGCGTCTCAGGCAGCGACGGCGGACGCCGCCAGGCAGCGGTTGCACTTGCCCAGGCCCGGCAGACGCAGATCGGGCTTGCCGTCGCCGGTCTTGAAATTGGCCTGGCAGCGCCGGCAGACGTACATGCGCGAATTCGACATCATCGGCTTCACGCCACGCTCGGGTGCGGGGCGGGCCGCGGTGTATTCGGCCTGTGTCTGACGCAGCTTCTGCTCTGCGTCCTGCGATGCCTTCGAAGCGGGATGTCTGGTGGCCATGGCGCTGCGGTGGTGGTGAACTCTGATGGAAAGCGGGCCGGCAGATACCGGTGACCCCCTATTGTCGCGCGAATGTCATTCCGCCGCATCGGGAGGGCTTTCGGCAGGCCGGCCGACTATCCGGCGGCCGCCTGCGCATAGAGCGCGAGGTAGGACGCGGCTGCAGCATCCCACGAGAAATCCTGCGCCATGGCGCGGAGCATCATCGTCTGCCACGCCTCGGGGCCGCGAAAGGCGCCCGCCGCGCGAAGGAGCGCATCGGAAAGCGCCTCCGGCGTCGCCGCATCGAAGACGAAACCGGTGGCGCGCGCCGCATCGCCGGCATCGATCACCGTATCGGCGAGCCCGCCGACGCGCCGCACGAGGGGCAGCGTGCCATAGCGCAGACCGTACAGCTGCGTCAGCCCGCACGGCTCGAAGCGCGACGGCACGAGGATCACGTCGCTGCCGGCGATGAGGCGATGCGCAAGTGCCTCGTCGTAGCCGATGCGCGCGGCAACGCGCCCCGGATGCGCGTGGGCGGCGGTCTGCAGCGCCGCCTCGAGGGCGCGATCGCCGCTGCCCAGCACGAGCAGCTGGGCGCCCGACCCGAGCAGCGCGGGCAGCGCGGCAAGCAGCAGATCGACGCCCTTTTGCGCCGTCAGCCGGCTCACGAGGCCGAACAGCGGCGCCTCGGCGCGCGGCTCGAGCCCCGCTTCGCGCTGCAGCGCGCGCTTGCACTGCAGCTTGCCGGCGAGCGCCTCGGCGCCGTAGTTGACGACGAGCGCCGGATCGTGCTGCGGATTCCAGACCTTGCCATCGACGCCGTTCAGGATGCCGCTCACGTCGGCGCCGCGGTCGCGGATCACGCCGTCCAGGCCGAAGCCGAATTCGGGCGTCGCGATCTCGCGCGCATGGGTCGGGCTCACCGTTGTCACCCGCCGCGCGAACTGGAGCCCGGCCTTCATCAGGGCCAGGCGGCCGTGAAACTCGAGCCCGCTCGGCGCGACGAAGCTCGCCGGCAGGCCGAGCAACGCAAAATCGGCGAGCGCGAAGTGGCCCTGATAGGCGAGGTTGTGGACCGTGAAGACGGACCGGCACGCGCCGGACGGATGCGCCGCCATGTAGGCGCAGGCGAGCGCCGCATGCCAGTCGTGCGCGTGCAGCACGTCGGGCGCCCACGCGGCGTCGAGTTCGCCCGCCGCAAGGTGCGCGGCGACCCAGCCGAGCAAGGCGAAGCGCTGCAGGTTGTCGGGCCAGTCGACGCCGCTCGCATCCTGGTACGGCCCGCCGCCGCGGCGGTAGAGATACGGCGCATCGATCACGTACGCCGGCAGATGGCTCGACGGCAGCTGACCGCGGCGCAGCGTGACGCGCGCGGCGCCGAACGCCGGGCCGATCTCGCACACCGCGCGCTGCTGCTCGAGCGCATCGACGATCGCCGGCAGCCCCGGCAGCAGCAGGCGCGTTTCGGCGCCGGCGCGCTCGAGCGCGGGCGGCAGCGCGGCGACGACGTCGGCCAGGCCGCCGGTCTTGACGAGCGGAAAGACCTCCGCCGCGGCGTGCAGCACCCTCGGCGGCGCGGCCCGGTTCGATGCGGGCTTCAAGCGAGTCGGGCGAGCATGGCCCGCGTGACGAGCGTGATGCCGTGCTCGCTGCGGCGGAAACGCCGCGCATCCGCGGCGGCATCCTCGCCGACGACGAGGCCTTCCGGGATCACGCAGCCGCGGTCGATGATCGCGCGCATCAGCCGCGCACCCCGGCCGACCTGCACCTCGGGCAGCAAGACCGACCAGTTGACGCTCGAGTGGGAGTGCACGCGCACGTTCGAGAACAGCACCGATCGAAACGCCGCGCCGGAAACGATGCAGCCGCCCGAGACCAGCGACTCGATCGCCAGGCCGCGCCGGTCGTCCTGGTTGTGGACGAACTTTGCAGGCGGCAGCTGCTGCTGGTAGGTCCAGATCGGCCAGCGCCGGTCGTAGAGATCGAGCAGCGGCACCGTCGCGGTGAGGTCGATATTCGCGTCCCAGTAGGCGTCGATCGTGCCGACGTCGCGCCAGTAGGGCTCCTGCTCGGGCTGCGAGCTGACGCAGCTGAGCGCGAACGGATGCGCCGTCGCGCAGCCGTTGCGCACCGCATGCGGGATGATGTCGCGGCCGAAGTCGTGCGACGAGTTCGGGTCTGCCAGGTCGCGCGCGAGTTCGGCGTAGAGGTAGCGCGCGTTGAAGATGTAGATGCCCATGCTGGCAAGCGACAGCTCGGGGTTCTCGGCCATCGCCGGCGGGTCGGCCGGCTTCTCCACAAAATCGGTGATGAGGCGATTTTCGCCGACCGCCATCACGCCGCAGCTGCTCGCCAGCGCGCGCGGCACGGCGATGCAGCCGACCGTGCATTCGCGGCCGCTGGCGACATGGTCGGCGAGCATCAGCGCATAGTTCATCTTGTAGATGTGGTCGCCGGCGAGGATCACGATGTAGTCGGCTTCGTAGTCGCCGAGAATGTCCAGGTTCTGGTAGACCGCGTCGGCCGTGCCGCGATACCACGATTCCTCGTTCACGCGCTGCTGCGCCGGCAGCAGATCGACGAACTCGTGCATCTCGCTCTTCAGGAACGCCCATCCGCGCTGCAGGTGGCGCAGCAGGCTGTGGCTCTTGTACTGCGTGATGACGCCGATGCGCCGGATGCCCGAGTTCAGGCAGTTCGACAGCGCGAAGTCGATGATGCGGAACTTGCCCCCGAAATAGACCGCCGGCTTGGCCCGCGAATCGGTCAGCTCGTGCAGCCGGCTACCGCGTCCGCCGGCCAGGACGAGCGCCACCGCGCGCTTGGAAAGACTCAAGCTGTCCGCGGACTCGTAGGCATTCATGAATCAGCACTCCCCGGCATTTCGAGCGCGCCCGCGATCGGATCCGGCGCCGCGACCGCCCCGATTGTGCAGCCAAGCACGGATGCGCCGACCCGGCACGCGGGATGGACTCGCGGCGGCCGGCGGCTTGCCGTCACAATGTCCGTTTTCACAACGGGCATTGCGTCGATGAGTTCGAGTTCCGAAGCAGCCGGCGTCGAGGGCAACGTCGACCAGTTGCTGCTCGCCGTGGTCGGCGTCGCGCCGGGCGAAGCGAGCGCGACCGACCTGATGCAGGCAACGGCGCGCCTGGCGCGGCGCGAGCTCTCGCAGCGCTGGGTGCAGACGCAGGCGGCCGAGCGCGCCGACAAGGCTAGGCGCGTCTACTACCTGTCGATGGAATTCCTGATCGGGCGCACGCTCACCAACGCGCTCGCCGCGCTCGACCTGCGCGAGGACGCCGCGGCGGCGCTGCACGCGCATGCGGTCAAGCTCGAGGACGTGGCGCAGGAGGAAGCCGATGCGGCGCTCGGCAACGGCGGCCTCGGGCGGCTCGCGGCGTGCTTCCTCGATTCGATGGCGACGCTCGGCCTGCCCTCGTTCGGCTACGGCATCCGCTACGAATACGGCATGTTCGCGCAGGATATCGTCCAGGGATGCCAGGTCGAGCATCCCGACCCGTGGCTCGCCGACGGCTCGCCGTGGGAATTTCCGCGCGCCGCGATCGCCTATCGGGTGTGCTTCGGCGGCTGGGTCGAGACCGAGGGCGACGCGCGCAGCGTCTGGCGCCATGCCGGCGAGGTCGAAGCCAAGGCCTACGACATGATCGTCCCCGGCCACGGCACGCACAAGGTCAGCACGCTGCGCTTGTGGAAGGCGGCGGCGCCGCGCCAGATCGATCTGCACGCCTTCAACAGCGGCGACTATGCGCGCGCCGCCGAGGTGAAGAACGAGTTCGAGAATATCTCCTGGGTGCTCTACCCGAACGACAGCACGCCCGCCGGCCGCGAGCTGCGGCTGCGCCAGGAGTATTTCTTCGTCAGCGCCTCGCTGCAGGATCTGCTCGCCCGCCACCTGCAGGAGCACGCGCGGCTCGAAAACCTCGCCGACAAGGTCGCGATCCATCTGAACGATACCCATCCGGCGATCGGCGTCGCCGAACTGATGCGCCTGCTGGTCGACGTCCACGCGATGCCCTGGGCCGCCGCCTGGGCACAGTGCCGGCGGGTGTTCTCGTACACCAACCACACGCTGATGCCCGAGGCGCTCGAGACCTGGAGCGTCGGCCTGCTGCAGCACGTGCTGCCGCGCCATCTGCAGATCATCCTGCGCATCAACGAGGAGTTCCTCGAGCACGCCGCGCGCATGCGGCCCGGCGACAACGACTTCCTGCGCCGCCTGTCGCTGATCGACGAGAACGGCGATCGGCGCGTGCGCATGGCGCACCTGAGCGTCGTCGGCAGCCACAAGGTGAACGGCGTCTCGGCGCTGCACTCGGCGCTGCTCGTGAAGACGATCTTCGCCGACTTCGCGGCGCTCTACCCCGAGCGCTTCACGAACGTGACGAACGGCGTCACGCCGCGGCGCTGGCTGGCACAGGCCAATCCCGGCCTTGCCGCGCTGCTCGACCGCACGATAGGGAGCAGCTGGCGGCTCGACCTCGGCCAGCTCGACAAGCTCGCCGAGCATGTCGACAGCGGTGCCCTGCGCGCCGCATTCGCGACCGTCAAGCACGCCAACAAGGTGCGCCTCGCGAACCACGTCGAGCGCGAGCTCGGCATCCGCCTCGACCCGGCGAGCCTGTTCGACGTGCACGTGAAAAGGGTGCACGAATACAAGCGCCAGCTGCTCAACGTGCTGCACGTCGTGACGCGCTATCACGCGATCCTCGCCGACCCGCAGGCCGACTGGGTGCCGCGCAGCGTGATTTTCTCCGGCAAGGCGGCGTCGTCGTACGCAACGGCCAAGCTCATCATCCGCCTCATCCACGACGTGGCGGCGACGATCAATGCCGACGTGCGGCTCGCGAACCGGCTCAAGGTCGTCTTCGTCCCGAACTACGGCGTCTCAGTCGCCGAACTCGTCATCCCCGGCGCCGACCTGTCGGAGCAGATCTCGACCGCCGGGACCGAGGCGTCGGGCACCGGCAACATGAAGCTCGCGCTGAACGGCGCGCTGACGATCGGCACCGAAGACGGCGCCAATATCGAGATTCGCGACGGCGTCGGCGCCGGCAACATCTTCATCTTCGGTCATACGACGTCCGAGATCGCGGCACTCAACGAGCGCGGCTACGAACCGATGAAGATCTACGAATCGACGCCGATGCTGAAGTCGGTGCTCGATGCGATCGCGAACGGCCAGTTCTCGCCCGACGAGCCAGGCCGCTATCGCGGCCTCGTCGACTCGCTGCTGTGGGGCGGCGACCACTACAAGCTGCTCGCCGACTACGACGCCTATATCGCCGCGCAGGCGCGCGTCGATGCCCTGTTTCGGGACGGCGAAGCCTGGGTGCGCTGCGCGATCGCGAATGTCGCCGGCATGGGAGGCTTCTCCTCGGACCGCGCGATCGCCGAATATGCGGCCGGCATCTGGGGCGTCGGGCCGCGCGCCGCGCGGGCGGCGCAAGGCAGGCTGCCGGTGCCGGCGCATGCGGCAGGCGGCTGAAGTCCGGCCCGGCGCGGCGCGTCGACCGGCACGGGCACGCGAGCCGTGAGCTTGGGTCCGCTCGAAATCGGCCGGCCGTGGCCGCTGGGCGCGCACTGCGTCGCAGGCGGCGTCAATTTCGCCGTCTTCTCCGAGCACGCCGAAGCGATCGAGCTGTGCCTGTTCGACGCCGCCGGCCAGCAAGAATTGGCACGGCTCGCCCTGCCCGGACGCAGCGGCGATCTCTGGCACGGGCATCTGCCGGGCGCCGGCGCCGGCCTCGTCTACGCGCTGCGCGCGCACGGTCCCTGGCAGCCCGATCGCGGCCATCGTTTCGACTTCGGCAAGTGGCTGCTCGACCCCTACGCGCGCGAGATCGTCGGCGGCCTGTCCTGGCGGCGCGACAGCGCGCACGCGCTGAAGGCGCGCGTGATCGACGAGCCGGCGCCGGCCGTCGACCCGCCGCGTCCGCGTACGCCGCTGGCCGACAGCGTGATCTACGAGGCGCACGTGAAGGGGCTGACGATGCGCCATCCCGGCGTGCCCGAGAAGCTTCGCGGCACCTACGCCGGGCTCGCGAGCGACGCCGTGATCGCGCATCTGCGGCGCCTGGGCGTGACCGCGATCAGCCTGCTGCCGGTGCACCAGCACCTGGACGAGGAGCGCCTCGTCGCGCACGGATTGACCAACTACTGGGGTTACAACACGGTCGGCTTCTTCGCCGTCGAGCCGCGCTATGCAAGCAGCGCCGCGCCGCGCGACGAGTTCCGCGCCATGGTGCGCGCGCTGCATGCAGCCGGCATCGAGGTGATCCTCGACGTCGTCTACAACCATACCGCCGAGACCGACGCAGAAGGCCCGACGATCAGCTGGCGCGGCCTGGACAACCTCGCCTACTACCGCAGCCTGCCCGGCCAGCCCGGCGTTCTCGACAACCCGACCGGCTGCGGCAACGCACTCGATCTGCGTCATCCGCGCGTGCTGCAGATGGTGATGGACAGCCTGCGCTACTGGGCGCTGCAGATGGAGGTCGACGGCTTTCGCTTCGACCTTGCGCCGGTGCTGGCGCGCGGCGACGCGGGGTTCGACGCCCGCGCCGCGTTCCTTCAGTGCGTCGCGCAGGATCCGGCGCTCGCCGGGCTCAAGCTGATTGCCGAGCCCTGGGATGTCGGCGCCGGCGGCTACCAGCTCGGCCGCTTTCCGCAGCGCTGGCTCGAGTGGAACGACCGCTTCCGCGACGGCATGCGCCGCTTCTGGCTGGGCGGCGCGGCGAGCCGCGGCGAATTCGCGCAGCGCCTGTGCGCCTCGTCGGATACCTTCCAGTCCGCAGGGCGCGCGCCGGCCGCATCGATCGATTTCATCGCCGCGCACGACGGCTTCACGCTGCGCGACCTGCTCACCTACGAGCGCAAGCGCAACCTCGCCAACGGCGAGGAAAACCGCGACGGGCAGGATGCGAATCATGGCTGGAACTGCGGCGCCGAGGGCGAAACGGCCGACGCCGACGTGCCCGCACGGCGCGCGCTGCTGCAGCGCGCACTGCTCGCGACGCTGCTGCTCGCGCAGGGCACGCCGATGCTTTGCAGCGGCGACGAACTCGGTCACAGCCAGGGCGGCAACAACAATGCCTATTGCCAGGACAACGCGACGACCTGGATCGACTGGCAGGCCGCCGACGAAGACCTGATCGCCTTCACCGCAAGCGTCCTCGCGCTGCGCCGCGAACTGCGGCCGCTGCCGGCGCACTGGGCGAGCGGCGAGCCCGACGCGCAGGGCGCGGTCGAACTCGCCTGGTTCGATCTCGACGGCCGCGCGCTCGATGCAAGCGCCTGGCGCGACCCGCAGGCGCGCACGCTGGGCGCACTGATCGGTACCGCAAGAGGCGCCGGCGGCGCGCCTCGGCCGCTGCTGTTGCTGCTCAACGCCGAAGGCGAGACCCGGCAGTTCGCCCTGCCCGACGGGGTGTGGACCGTGCGGCTCGACAGCGCGAATGCGGCGCACAGCGCCCTTCGAGTACGCGGCGGGAATCGGCTCACGCTTTCGGCACACAGCCTCGTGCTGCTTGCCGCGGCCGGCGGCACGAAGGCGGCGGGTCCATGAAGCCCGATCGCGCCGCCGGCATCCTGCTGCATCCGACCTGCCTGCCCGGTGCGCGCGGTGCGGGCGATTTCGGCGCGGCAGCGTACCGGTTCGTCGACTGGCTTGCGTCGGCCGGCCAGTCGCGCTGGCAGGTTCTGCCGCTCGGCCCGACCGGTCTCGGCAATTCGCCCTATATGAGCCCGTCGGCATTTGCCGGCAACCTGCTGCTGATCGACCTCGAAGAACTTGCGCAGCGCGGCTGGCTCGATGCCGGCGAGCTGCAGCCCGATCCGGCCTTCGACGCGCAGCGCGTCGATTTCGAGCGCGTCATCCCCTGGCGCACGAGCCGCCTCGTGCGCGCCGCACGGCGCTTTGCGGCGGACGCGAAAGGCGCCGACCGCGATACATTCGACGCGTTCTGCAGGCGTCACGCGGCGTGGCTGGACGACTACGCGCTCTTCATGGCGATTGCCGACTCCCGGCCTGGATGCAGCTGGTGCGATTGGAGCGCCGACCTCGCACGGCGCGACGCCGCCGCGCTGCGCGAAGCCCGGGCCGAACTTGCCGGGCGCATCGCCTTCCACGCCTTCTGCCAGTGGCGCTTCTTCGAACAATGGCAACGCCTGAAGGCCTATGCCAATGACCGCGGCATCCGCATCGTCGGCGACCTGCCGATCTTCGTCGCGCACCAGAGCGCCGAAGTCTGGGCCCGGCCGGACTTGTTCGAAGTCGACGAACGCGGTGAACCAAGCGTCGTCGCCGGCGTGCCGCCCGACTATTTCAGCGCGACCGGCCAGCGCTGGGGCAATCCGCTGTACCGCTGGGCAGCGCACGCCGCCGAGGGCTACGCATGGTGGATAGCGCGCATCCGCCACGCCTTCGAGCTCGCCGATATCGTGCGCATCGACCACTTCCGCGGCTTCGCCCAATATTGGGAGATTGCAGCCACGGAGCCGACCGCGGTCAACGGCCGCTGGCGGCCCGGCCCCGGGGCCGCGCTGTTCGACGCCATCGCGCAGGCCCTCGGCCCGTTGCCGATCATCGCCGAGGACCTCGGCCTGATCACGCCGGACGTCGTCGCGCTGCGCAAGCGCTTCGGCCTGCCCGGCATGCTGGTGCTGCAGTTCGCCTTCGACGGCACGAGCGACAACCCCTACCTGCCGCACAACCACCGCGCCGACGCCGTCGTCTACACCGGCACCCACGACAACGATACGACCGCCGGCTGGTGGCAGCAGGCCGCGGCAGGCTCGCGCGCGCAGGCCTGCGCCTACCTCGACACCGACGGCGCGCAGATGCCCTGGACGCTGATCCGGGCGGCGCTCGCGTCGGTCGCGGCAACCGCGATCGTCCCGCTGCAGGATGTTCTCGGCCTCGGCGCCGAAGCGCGAATGAATCTGCCCGGCCAGCCCGACGGCAACTGGACCTGGCGCTGCGAAGAGGCGCAACTGAAAGCCGGGCAGGCAAAGCAACTGGCCGAACTCGTGCGCCTGTACGGGCGCGCATGAAAAGGGGCGCCCGAGGCGCCCCGAGAATCCGGCCGATCGACGCGGCCGGCAGCGATCAGTTCAGCGGAACCGGCTTGCCGTCCTTGTAGACGTACAGCGTCATCGCCGGGTTCTTCAGTTCGCCGTCGCTCTCGAACTGGATCACGCTCGTCACGCCCTTGTAGTCGGCGGCGAAGAGCGCCGGGCCGTAGACCTTCGGATCGCTCGACTTGGCGCGCTGCATCGCATCGACGATCACGCCGACGGCGTCGTAGGTGTAGGGCGAATAGACCTGGAACTGGCCTGGGAACTTCGCGTCGTAGCGCGCCTTCCAGGCCTTGCCGCCGGGCATCTTGTCGATCGACGCGCCGCCCTGGGCGCAGATCACGTTCGCCAGCGTCTTCGCGCCGCCCGCGTTCTCGGCGAGCTTGACGGTGCAGATGCCGTCGCCGCCGAAGAACTTGACGTTGTTCATCCCGAGTTGTTCCATCTGGCGCAGCATCGGGCCGCCTTGCGTGTCCATGCCGCCGTACATGATGCCGTCGGGGTTCTTGGCCTTGATCGACGTGAGGATCGCCATGAAGTCGGTCGCCTTGTCGTTGGTGTACTCCTCGGCGACGATCTCGATGCCCTTGGCCTGCGCCGTCTTCTTGAACACCTCGGCGACGCCCTGGCCGTATGCGGTGCGGTCGTCGATGATCGCAACCTTCTTCAGCTTCAGGTTGTTCGCCGCGTGCAGCGCGAGGCCGGCGCCGAGCGCGTTGTCGTTGGCGATGATGCGAAATACGTTCTTGAAGCCCTGCTGCGTCAGCTTCGGGTTGGTCGCCGCGCCGGTGATCATCGGCAGGCCGCAATCGTTGTAGACCTTGGAAGCGGGGATCGTCGTACCGGAGTTCAGGTGGCCGACGACGCCGTTGACCTTGGCATCGCAAAGCTTGGTCGCGACCGCCGTGCCCTGCTTCGGGTCGGCGGCATCGTCTTCGGCCATCAGTTCGAGCTTGACCTTCTTGCCGTTGATCATCACGCCTTTGGCGTTGAGATCCTCGACCGCCATGCGGGCGCCGTTCTCGTTGTCCTTGCCATAGTGGGCCTGCGGGCCCGACATCGGCGCGACGTGGCCGATCTTGACGACCGCTTCCTGCGCCGAAACGGCAAAGGCGGCCATCGCGGCGACGGCGCCCACGATCACGTTGAGCTTGACTTGCATACGCTACCTCCGAGAGGAATGTTGAATGAACCGGGTTGAAAGGACGTGGCGGCAGGAACGGACTCCCCACACGCTTTTTCGAGCGCGCGTAACGATACCCGAAATGCAAGGCCCTTCTTGTTCGGGAATCCTCGGGGCCGGCCGGCGCCCGGCGCGCCTGCGCTGGGTCAACCCGCGCGCCGGCGTGCCAGTTCCTGGCTGGCCGCCTGGGCGACGACCTCGCGCAGCGTGACCTGCAGCTTGTCGCGCAACTCGCGCACCAGATCGTCGGCGAGGCGCGCCAGCACCGGCGCCAGCGCCTCGCGCAGGCGCAACTCGAGCGTCAGGCTGGCGTCGCGCTGCAAGTCGCCCAGCAACCGGTCGATCATCTGCTCGGCGTCGAGCGCCGGCATGCCGCGCGGCGCAAGACTCTCGCTTCGCGCCGCATTACCGGCGCGCGACGGCAATGCGGCGCCGGCATCGCCGAGCGGCGCGAGTTCGATCACTTCGGTCAGCGTCGGCAGGCCGTGCCGCTGCGGCGGCCCGTGGCGGGCGCTCATCGCGCCGCTCCGCGCCCCGCGGGCGCGCTTCCGTGGCCGCCGGGTGCGCTCACGCGGCCGCCTCCGCAAGATCGACGCAAGGCGAGACATCCGCGCAGTCGGCCACTGCGCGCATTCGCTCGCTCCGATCCCGGCGGTGCGGGGCTCCTCTTTCGCGGCTCACGCGCGCGCCTCGTGGTGCGCGAGCGCGTAGCCGCGATCGGCGTAGTATTTCCAGCGCCGCCGCGCGGCTTGCGTCGCCGCTTCGTCCTCGGGAACGATCTCGATCAGGCGCGCGAAGGTCTCGAAGCCGGCGACGATCTCGTTGCCGAGGTTGACGAGCACGTCGCGCGCCGGTGCCTGATCGGTGCGCTCGACGAGCCAGATCGGTGTCGGATCAGCCGGCGCCGGGCTGGCCGCATCCGCCGGCAGGCGAACGTGCGGCAGGAAGCTCGCCGGATCCGCGGTCCACAGCAAGGCATCGAGTTCGGCCAGCACGCGCGCCGGTGCGCAGACCACGACCCTGGCATCCCGGGCGTGCGCCTTGCGCAGCAGCCGGCAGGCATAGGCAACCTGATCGGCGACGCGCAGGTGAAACATGACTTCGGTCACGCGAAGGCCTCGACGCGGCGCAGGGTCATGCCGCCTGGGCGAGGATGAAATGCGTCAACAGGCCGACCGGACGCCCGGTCGCCCCCTTTGCGGTGCCCGACTTCCATGCCGTGCCGGCGATATCGAGATGCGCCCAGCGGTATTTGCCGGTGAAGCGGCGCAGGAACATCGCGGCCGTGATCGCGCCGCCGGCGCGCGGGCCGACGTTGGCCATGTCGGCGAAATTGCTCTTCAGCCCCTCGTCGTACTCCTCGTCGAGCGGCATGCGCCAGCACGGGTCGAGCGCATCGCCGGCGGCCTGACCGAACTGCGCCGCCAGCGCATCGTCGGCCGTGAAGAGGCCCGAATGGTGGTGGCCGAGCGCGACGACGCAGGCGCCGGTGAGGGTCGCCACATCGACCACCATCGCCGGCTTCAGTCGTTCGGCGTAGGTCAATGCATCGCACAGGATGAGGCGGCCCTCGGCATCCGTATTCAGGATCTCGATCGTCTGCCCGGACAGACTCGTCACGACGTCGCCGGGCTTGATCGCCTTGCCGCTGGGCAGGTTTTCGCACGCCGGCACGATGCACACGAGGTTGAGCCGGGGCTTCAATTCGGCGATCGCGCGCAGCGTGCCGATCACGCTCGCCGCGCCGCCCATGTCGAACTTCATCTCGTCCATCTCGGCCGCAGGCTTGATCGAGATGCCGCCGCTGTCGAAGGTGATGCCCTTGCCGACGAGCACGACCGGTGCGACGCTCTTGGCCGCGCCGCGGTAGTGCGCGACGATGAACTTGGGGGCCTCTTCCGAGCCTTGGGCCACGGCCAGGAAGGCGCCCATGCCGAGTTTCTCGACATCCTTGCGTTCGAGCACCTCGACCTCGAGGCGATGCTCCTTGCCGAGCGCGCGCACGGCCTGCGCGAGATGGGACGGCGTGCAATGGTTGCCGGGCCGGTTCGCGAGTTCGCGCGCGAGCGTGACGCCGGCCGCCACCGCCTCGCCCTGCGCCAGCCCCTTGCGCGCCGCCTTCGCGTCGGCATCGGCGACGAGCAGCGTCAGCTTCGCGAGCGCGCCCTCCTTCGGCGCGCTCGGCTTGGTATGCCGGTAGACGTAGCGTGCGTCGCTCGCGGCGAGCACCGCCGCTTCGGCGTGGATGGCCCCGAGCTCGAAGGACGCGGCCACCGCGACGTGGCGTGCGCCAAGTTCCTTGAGCACGCCAAGCGCCGCGCCAAGCGCCTTCTTGAACGCCTTGGCCGTCTCGCCGCCGGCAGCCGCGACGACCAGCCGCGGCGCCGCGACGCCCGCCGCACGTTGCAGGTAGAGCGTGCGCCCCGACTTGAAGGAGAAGTCCCCGCTTGCCAGCGCGTCGCGCACGAGGGCGGCGATCCGCGCGTCGGGCAAAGCCTGCGGCGTGTCGCCGGCGACGATCACGATCAGCGCGTCGGCTGCCGTCTCGGCAACCGCGCCGGGAGCGGATTTGTGGAGTCGAAAGTCCATAATGAATGGTTGGTGTCCTTGATCTTTTGATGTTATTCGATTCGACCCTCAGGCGAGATCTGGCGCGTGCATTCGGCGCGACGCTTGTCGTGATTGTCACGATCGTCGTCACCATGACGCTGATCCGCACCCTCGGCCAGGCCGCGGGCGGCGTCGTCAGCCCGCAGGACGTGCTGATGCTGCTCGGCTTCGCGGCGCTGGGCTATATGCCGATCATCCTCAGCCTGTCGCTGTTCGTCGCCGTCGTCGCGACGCTGACCCGCATGTATCGCGACAGCGAGATGGTGATCTGGTTCGCCAGCGGCGTGAGCCTGTGGCGCTTCCTGCGCCCGGTGACCATCGTGAGCTGGCCGGTGGTGGTGGTTGCCCTGCTGCTCGTGCTGTTCGTCTGGCCCTGGGTCAATCAGCGCGCCGCCGATCTGAAGTACGAATACGAAACGCGCTCCGACCTTTCGCGCGTCGCCGCCGGCCAGTTCCAGAGTTCGGCCGACGGCCGGCGCGTATTTTTCATCGACCGCGATTCGGAAGACCTGCGCGTCGGCCGCAACGTCTTCGTGCTGACGCAAAGCGGCGATACCGAGTCCGTGACGTCTGCGCGCGAGGGGCGCATCGAGTTCGACGCCGATCAGCGCTTCGTGCTGCTCGAACGCGGCCAGCGCAACGAGGACAACGCGAGCACCGGCGAGAAGACGCTCGCGCGGTTCGAGAGCTACCGCGCCGCGATCGGCGACAAGATCCGCGGCAGCATCGACAAGCTGCCGCCGAAGGCGCTCTCGACCCGCAACCTGCTGCGCGATCCGAGCCTGCCGAATCTGGGCGAATTCGCGTGGCGCATCGGCCTCGTCATCGGCGCGGTGAACCTGGTCCTGCTCGCGGTCGGTATCGCGGCGACCAACCCGCGCCGGCCGGGCAGCTGGAATCTCGTGCTCGGGCTGCTGATGTTCGTCGTCTATTTCAATCTGATCAATCTGTCGCAGGCCTGGATCGCGACCGGCAAGGCCGGGTTCATCGGCATGCTGGCCGCGGTGCACGGCGGCATCGGCGTCTTCGCACTCGGCCTGCTTTGGTGGCGGCAAGTTGCGCAGACGCGCCGCATCTTCGCGCCGCGCGGGCGTCGCGGCGCATGAGGACGGTCCGGCGTCTGCTGTACGCCGAGATCATGAAGGCCATCGTCTTCGTCGCGATCGGCTTTCTGTCGCTGTTTTTCTTCTTCGACTTCGTCTCGGAACTCGCGAAGGCGAACGAGGCCGGCTATACGCCGCTCGACGGCGCGCTCTACTGCCTGCTGGAACTGCCGGGTCACCTGTACGAACTGGCGCCGATCGCGATCCTGATCGGCGCCATCTACGCACTGGCGAGTCTGGCCCAATCCTCCGAGTTCACGATCCTGCGTACGAGCGGGCTCGGGCCGGCGCGGGCGCTCGCGCTGCTTGCCGGTCTCGGCATCGCGCTCACCGTCTTCACCTTCGTCCTCGGCGACTACATCGCGCCGCTCGCCGAGCGCCAGGGCGCGGCGCTGAAGGCATCGTTTCGCGGCGGCTTCAAGCTCGACCGCACCGGCGCCTGGCTCAAGGACCGGCGCGAGACGCCCGAAGGCATGCACAGCGTCTCGGTGAACGTGCGCACCGCGAGCGCCAGCGGCGTGCTCGAGGACGTGCGCATCTTCGAATTCGACACCGACGGCGGGCTTGTCTCGCGCATCGAGGCGCCGCGCGGCCGCGTCGGCAAGGACGGCGTCTGGCGTCTCGAGCAGGCGACGGTCACCGACTGGACGGCGCGCGCCGCTGACGGGCTGCCCGAGGTGCGCGACGAAAAGCATGCCAGCCTCGCCTGGCCGAGCACGCTCGGCGCGAGCGTCGTCGCCGCCGCGGTGATGCCGCTGTCGACGATGTCGACGATCGATCTGTTCCGCTATATCCGCCATCTGGAGGAAAACGGGCAGTCGTCCCAGCGCCACGAGCTGCAGTTCTGGAACCGCGCGCTCTACCCCTTCGCCAGCCTCGTGATGCTCTCGCTCGCGCTGCCCTTTGCCTACATGCACGCGCGCGCCGGCGGCGTGAGCCTGAAGGTATTCGGCGGCATCATGCTCGGCATCAGCTTTGTGCTGCTCAACAACGTCGCGGGCCATATCGGGCTGCTCGCCGACTGGACGCCATGGCTGGTCGCGTCGGTCCCGAGCGCGCTCTATCTGCTGCTCGCGATGCTCGCCTTCAGCTGGCTCGTGCGCTACCGCTGACGACGACGAGGCGACTGACATGACGCAAGGACTGATCCTTCTCGCCCACGGCGCGCGCGACCCGCGCTGGGCCCAGCCGTTCGAGCATATCGCGCGCCGCATCCGCGCCGCGCGCCCGGAGGTGGCGGTCGAGCTTGCCTTCCTCGAATTCCTCGCCCCCGATCTGCCGGCCGCCGGCGCGCGCCTCGCGGCGGCGGGTTGCGCATCGGTCGAGGTCCTGCCCGTCTTCCTCGGCGTCGGCGGTCATGTGCGAAAGGATCTGCCGCGGCTCGTCGAACAAGTCGCGGCCCGCCATCCCGCGGTGCACTGGCGCGTCGCACCGACGATCGGCGAGATCGACGCCGTGGTCGCGTCGATGGCCGACGCCGCGCTCGCCCTTCTGCGGCCGACACCATGAACCTGCACCAGTTCCGGTTCGTGCAGGAGGCGGTGCGGCGCAAGCTCAACCTGACCGATACCGCCAAGGCGCTGCACACCTCGCAGCCCGGCGTGTCCAAGGCGATCCTCGAACTCGAGGGTGAACTCGGCGTCGACATCTTCGCCCGCCACGGCAAGCGCCTGCGCCGCGTCACCGAGCCTGGCCAGGAGGTGCTGAAGGCGATCGACGTGATCCTGCGCGAAGTCGGCAACCTGAAGCGCATCGGCGACGACTATTCGAAGCAGGACTCGGGCACGCTGAAGGTCGCGACGACCCATACGCAGGCGCGCTATGTGCTGCCCGAGCCGGTCGCCGCGCTGCGCAAGCGCTTTCCGAAGGTCAGCCTGAGCCTGCACCAGGGCACGCCGGACGAGGTCGCGCAGATGGTGCTCGACGAAGCGGTCGATATCGGCCTGGCGACCGAATCGCTCGCCGCCTACCCGGAACTCGTGACCCTGCCCTGCTACGAGTGGAACCACGCCGTGGTGGCGCCGGTCGGCCATCCGCTGACGAAGCAGGAGCACATCTCGCTCGAAGACCTGGCGCGCGAGCCGCTCGTCACCTACCAGGCGAGCTTTGCCGGCCGCACCCGCGTCGACCGCGCATTCGCGCTGCGCCAACTCGAGCCCGAGATCGTGCTCGAGGCGATCGACTCGGACGTCATCAAGACCTATGTGCGCCTCGGGCTCGGCGTCGGCATCGTGGCCGAGATGGCGATGCGCGACGAGCCGCCCGGCGGCGACCTCGTCGCCCGGCCGGTGGGCCATCTGTTCGGCCAGAATGTGGCGCGCGTCGCCTTCAAGCGCGGCGTCTACCTGCGCAACTTCATCTACGCATTCGCCGAGCTCATCTCGAGCCGCCTGTCGCGCGCGCTGATACAGCGCGCGTTGAGCGGCGATGAGAGCGCCGACTACGAACTCTGACCACCATGGCCGCCGATTCCGCATTCATTCATCAGCCGCCCCGCGTCGCGAGCCGCCTGCCGCGCGTCGGCACGACGATCTTCAGCGTCATGTCGGCGCTCGCGCAGCAGCATGGCGCGGTCAACCTCGGCCAGGGCTTCCCGGATTTCGACTGCGACCCGAGGCTGCCCGAGGCGGCCTTCGACGCGATGCGCCGCGGCCTCAATCAATATCCGCCGATGGCCGGCGTGCCGCAGTTGCGCGAAGCGGTCGCGGCCAAGATCGAGGCGCTCTACGGCCAGCACTACGACGCCGCGGACGAGATCACGATCACCGCCGGCGCGACGCAGGCGATCCTGAGCGTGATCCTCGCAATCGTCCATCCGGGCGACGAGGTGATCGTGCTCGAGCCGGCCTACGACAGCTACGAGCCGAATATCGAACTGGCCGGCGGCAAGGCCGTGCACGTGCCGCTCGATGCGGGGAGCTTCCGGCCGAACTTCGGCGCGATCGCCGCCGCGCTCACGCCGCGCACGCGCGCGATCATCGTCAATACGCCGCACAACCCGAGCGCCAGCGTCTGGAGCGCAGCCGATATGCAGCGCCTGGCCGAGCTGCTCGCGCCGACCGGCGTGATCGTCGTCGCCGACGAGGTCTACGAGCACATGGTCTACGACGGCGCGCGCCACGAAAGCGTCAGCCGCCACCCGGCGCTCGCGGCGCGCAGCTTCGTCGTCTCGAGCTTCGGCAAGACCTATCACGTGACGGGCTGGAAGGTCGGCTATGTCGCCGCGCCCGCGCCGCTGACAGCGGAGCTGCGCAAGGTGCACCAGTTCAACGTCTTCACCGTGAATACGCCGGTGCAGCATGCGCTCGCGCAATATATGGCCGATCCGGCGCCCTACCTCGGCCTGGCGGACTTCTACCAGCGCAAGCGCGACCTGTTTCGCGAAGGCCTCGCGGCGACCCGGCTGCGTGCGCTGCCGAGCGCCGGCAGCTACTTCCAGTGCGTCGACTATTCCGCCGTCAGCGACCTTTCGGAAGCCGCGTTCTGCGAATGGCTGACAGTCGAGATCGGCGTTGCCGCGATCCCGCTCGCGGCGTTCTACCGCGACGGCTTCGAGCAGCGCATCGCACGCCTGTGCTTCGCGAAGAAGGACGAGACGCTGGCCCTCGCGATCGAGCGGCTGCAGCGAATCTGAGCCCGTCCGCGGCGCCTTCAGCGCGAGGTCGCGAAGCGTTCGACGGACAGGCGCACGTCGCCCGACGTGGTGCCGAAGTCGCTCACGAAGCGCGAAGGCGGGTCGTCGGGTGCCGGCGGGCCGGCATCCAGGCTCGTGATATCGACGTCCACCTGCGTCGTATAGGGGTCGGCCGCGATCGGCATCGGGCGCGTCGGATGCAATCGCGTGAAGGTGCCGCCGCCCGACTCCTCGGCGTCGAACGGCAGCAGCACGTCGACATCCGACGGCCGCGCTTCCTGCTCGGACAGATCGCGCGCGACCGAATAGAGGAACAGCAATTCCCGATAGGCCGGCAGCTCGAAGGTCGACGCCGCGGCATCGCGCCGGAAGAGCGAGGTTTCGAGGGCGCGCATCGCCAGACCGGGCGACGTCCACAGCGACTGCAGCCGGGCGACGACGGGCGCATAGTCTTCCAGCGCGCGGCCCTGCTGCAGATCGGCATCCCAGTCCGGCGCGTGGGCGTTGAAGCGGCGGTTGAACTTGTCGCGCGTGCGCTCGTAGGCCTCGCGGTCGTTCAGCCGGCGATAGATCTCGAGCAGCTTCAGATACGGCAGCGGGCTCGTGCCGCCGCTGCTGCGCAGATGGCTCGTCAGCAGTTCGATCGCGGCGTCGTCCTGCCCGAGGACGACGAAGAAGTCGGCCTGTTGTTCGAGGTCGATCAACTCGTCGACCGACATCTCGCGCTCGCTCTCGGCCGCGCTCGGCACCGGCGCCGCCGGCTCGAGCAGGCGCGAGCTCGCGGTCGTCTCGCCGTGCATCGACTCGGGCGCGTCCCACTGCTCGGGCGGCACCGCGACCGGCCCCGGCGCCGGCCGGGGCATCGCCTCGGCGGCATCGGCCGCCGCTGCCGTCGCATTCGCATTCGCCGCCGGCGCCCACCATTGCGCCGCCTGACGGCGCTCGGCGGCGCGCGAGCGCCACAGCGCGACGACCGCGGCGCCCAGCAGCACGCAGATCGCGAGCAGCGCATAGACGACCGGATTGGCATAGCGCTGCGCCTGCGACTCGCGCAACTGGGACTGCAGCTGGGCGAGGCTCGCCTGCGTCGCCTGCGCATCGGCGCGCAGCTTGGCGAGCGACGCCTCCAGCGCGGCCAGGCGCTCGCGCTGGGCGGTGATCTCGGCGCCGGCCGCGGCGGACGCCGCATCCTGCGCCGCGGCGACCGCAACCGGCAGCAGCGACGGCACGCTATCGGTCAGCCGCAGTTGGGTCTGCGCCAGCATCACATCGATCGGCGCGGCGTCGAGTTGCAGGCGCGGGCCTTTCGCCACAGGCGTGGACGGCGCGGCCGCGGCAACCCGAGGCGATGCCTTGGCCGGCCGCGGCTTGGCCGCCGCAACGGCCGAATCCTTGCGCGCCGCGCCTTGCGACTTCGGGCGCGCCGCTGCGGTAGCCGTCTTCGTACCGCTGCGCCTGGCCTTGCGCGGCCCGGGCGGCGGCGGAACGTCGGCCGCCGGCGCGGGCGAGGCTGCAGCCATCGACGACGCGTCGCTTGGCGATCCCGTGCGCGCAGCGGCCGGCGGCGCCACCGGCGTGGCCGCGGGCGTCGTCGCGAGCGTCTGCCAGCGTGCCGCCTCGGCACGCGCCGGTGCCTGCATAGGCGGATCGATGAAGGCGACGAATCTGCGCGTCATCGGGCTCGAGCAGCCGACCTGCACCGTCACGGTGACGACCGGCTCGTCGATCGCCGTATCGGTGACGACGCGAATCAGGCGCTCGCCCGCCTCGCGTCCGGGAACGACCGCCACATCGACCGCCGAAGGCATGACCCGGAATTCACCCGCAAGCACCTCCGCCGTCACGCATTCCGGGCCGATCTTCTGGCCGCCGTCGAGCTGCAGCGGCACGCTGAAATCGAGCCGCTGCCCGAGCACGGTGGCGTTCGTCATGCGGCCGAAACCGCTCGCCATGACCTGCGCCGCCGCGAGCGCGAGGAGCGCTCCGAGGACGGGGGCGAACGTTCGTCTGGGCATGCGCAGGCGGTGCTCCGGCTATAGGGCGCGGCCACTCTAGCATGCAGTTACAACTTCTCAGCCGCGGAATTGGGGCTTCCCCGCCAGCCATCTTCGCGGAGTGAGACACATGCCACAATCCGCGCGCCACGGCGTTGTCGGCGCGATACACGAGAGGTGACGAATGCCGTCCGAAATGCGAAGCGAACGAGTCGGCAGCACGCTGGTGCTGACGATGAGCGACCCGGCGACGCGCAATACGCTGTCCGAGCAGCTCTTTGCGGCCGGCATCGAGGCACTCGACGTCGCCGAGTCGGATGCCGAGCTGCGCTGCGTCGTGCTGCAGGGCGACGGCGGGCACTTCTGCGCGGGCGGCAATATCGGCGGCCTGCGCGAGCGGCGCGCCGCGGATCCCTCGGTGCAGATGCAGATGCTCGAGCGCTTCCACGAATTCATCGAGGCCTTGCGCGCCTGCCCGAAGCCGGTCATCGCGGCGGTCGAGGGCGCGGCGGCGGGCGGCGGCTTCTCGCTCGCGCTCGCCTGCGATCTGCTCGTCGCCGCCGAGGATGCGCGCTTCATGATGTCGCACGCGCGCCTCGGGCTCACCCCCGACGGCGGCGGCAGCTGGCATCTGGCGCGCTTGCTGCCGCGGCCGCTCGCACTGCAGGCGGTCTGGCTCGCCGAGCCGTTCAGCACGCGCCAGCTCGAGGCGCACGGCCTCGTCGCGCAGGTGACCGCCAGCGGTCGCGCGCTCGCCGCCGCCTGTGCGCTCGCCGATCGGCTCGCCGCGATGGCGCCAAACGCGCTCGCCGCCGGCAAGGATCTCGTCAACCAGGCGCGGCACGACACGCTCTCCAAGCATCTGACCCTGGAGCGCGATCAGATGCTGCAGACGCTCTTTCATCCGAACGGCGGCGAGGGCCTGCAGGCGTTCGCCGAGAAGCGCGGGCCGCGCTTTCGCTGATGCCGCCGCGGCGCGCCGCGCGCTGTCACGTCAGAGACAAGGCATGACACCCCCGGTTCTTACAATCGAAGAGCGTTCCAACATCGAGGCCGGCTCGTGGTTCTCCAAGCTCTCAGCGCCGCTGCGCGAAGCAATCCTCTCCCGCGCCAGCGTGCGCCGGGTCGCCGACGGAGCGCTGCTGGTGGCGCGCGGCTCGCCGCCCGACGAATGGTGCGGTGTCGCGAGCGGCTCGGTGCGCATCAGTTCGGTCTCGCTGTCGGGCAAGCAGGTTTCGCTCACCTACGTCGAGCCCGGCATCTGGTTCGGCGATATCTCGCTGTTCGACGGTCTGCCGCGCACGCACGACGCGAATGCGCACGGCGCAACGACCCTGCTCATCGTCCGCAAGCCCGACTTCCAGGACATCCTGAACCGGCATGTCGAGTTGTACGAGGCGCTGCTGCGCCTGAACTGCCGCCGTCTGCGCCTGATGTTCGACGTCGTCGAGGATCTCAATACGCGCCCGCTCGCGGCGCGCCTGGCCAAGCAGATCCTGCTCCTCGCGCGCAGCTACGGCGTGCCCGAGGGCGAGGAGATCCGCATCGGCCTGCAACTTGCGCAGGAGGATCTGGCGCAGTTGCTCGGCGCGTCGCGCCAGCGCGTGAATCAGGAGTTGAAGGCTTTCGAGCGCGACGGCGCGGTACGCATCGAGCCGACCCGGCTCGTCGTGCTTTCCAAGGACAAGCTGCTCGCGATCGCCGCGCGCTGAGTGCGCATCGGGCGCGCGCCGGCGCCGGATCCTGAAGCCATCCGCAAGACATGGACGACTTCACCGGCACCAAGCCCGTCGCCGCGCGGCATGCGTTCGACCGCGCCGCGCTCGGGAACTACCTCGCCGCGCATCTGCCCGGCTTCGCGGGGCCGCTGAGCGTCGAACAGTTCAAGGGCGGGCAGTCCAATCCGACCTACAAGCTCGTCACGCCCGATCGCTCGTACGTGATGCGCTCCAAGCCCGGCCCGGCGGCCAGACTGCTGCCGTCGGCGCATGCGATCGAGCGCGAGTTCCGCGTCATGCGCGCGCTCGCCGCGACCGGCGTGCCGGTCGCGAAGATGCACCTGTTGTGCGACGACGAAACCGTCATCGGCCGCGCGTTCTACATCATGGAGTACGTCGAGGGCCGCGTGCTGTGGGACCAGTCGCTGCCCGGCATGGCAAACGCCGAGCGCGCCGCGATCTACGACGAGATGAACCGCGTCATCGCGCTGCTGCACGCGGTCGATATCGACGCCGCGGGGCTTGCCGACTACGGCAAACCGGGCAACTATTTCGAGCGCCAGATCGGGCGCTGGAGCAAGCAGTATGTGGCGTCGGCCACCGAGACGATCGCGGCGATGGACAGCCTGATGCAGTGGCTGCCGGCGCACATCCCGAGCGGCGCGCGCGACGCCGCGCAGACGGCGATCGTGCATGGCGACTTCAGGCTCGACAACCTGATCTTTCATCCGCGCGAACCGCGCGTCCTCGCGGTGCTCGACTGGGAACTCTCGACGCTCGGCCATCCGCTCGCCGACTTCAGCTACCACTGCATGGCGTGGCATATCCCGCACACGATGGGGCGCGGCATCGGCGGCCTCGACATCGCCGCGCTCGGCATCCCGTCCGAGCGCGACTATGTGCGCCGCTATTGCGAGCGCAGCGGGCGCGCCGATGTCGACGCGGTGATGGCGGACTGGAATTTCTACCTCGCCTACAACCTGTTCAGGATCGCCGCGATCCTGCAGGGCATCGCCAAGCGTGCGCAGGACGGCACGGCGGCGAGCGCGCAGGCCGCGCAGGCCGGCGCCGGCGCGGCGCACCTCGCAGCGCTCGGCTGGCGCTTCGCGCAGGCGGCGTGACGCCGGCAGCCGGGCGACAGCTTTTTGCAATCCTTCGGGGAACAGCATGGACTTCAACTACTCGCCACGCACCATCGATCTGCAGGAACGCCTGCGCGCCTTCATGGACGAGCACATCTACCCGGCCGAAGGCGCGGTGCTCGAAGAACTGCAGGCGAATACCGCGGCCGGCAGGCGCTGGACGCCGCTGCAGGCAATCGAGCAGCTCAAGCCCAAGGCGCGCGACGCCGGGCTGTGGAACCTCTTCCTGCCGGAGAGCGAATATGGCGCCGGCCTGACGAACCAGGAATATGCACCGCTCGCCGAGGTGATGGGCCGCGTCGCCTGGGCGAGCGAGGTCTTCAACTGCTCGGCGCCGGATACCGGCAATATGGAAACGATCGTGCGCTACGGCAGCGCCGAGCACAAGAAGCGCTGGCTCGAGCCGCTGCTCGCGGGCGAGATCCGCAGCGCATTCGCGATGACCGAGCCCGGCGTCGCGTCGTCGGACGCGACGAATATCGAGGCGCGCATCGTGCGCGACGGCGACGACTATGTACTCAACGGCCGCAAATGGTGGACCTCGGGCGCCGGCGACCCGCGCTGCGCCGTCTATATCTTCATGGGCAAGACCGACCCCGATGCGCCGCGCCATGCGCAGCAGTCGATGATCCTCGTGCCGGCCGACGCACCGGGCATCAAGGTATTGCGGCCGTTGCAGGTCCTGGGCTACGACGACGCGCCGCACGGCCACATGGAAGTGATCTTCCAGAACGTTCGCGTGCCGGCCAGCAATATCCTGCTCGGCGAAGGACGCGGCTTCGAGATCGCGCAGGGCCGTCTGGGACCCGGGCGCATCCACCACTGCATGCGCCTGATCGGCGTCGCCGAGCGCGCGCTCGAGCTGATGTGCAAGCGCGCGACGAAGCGCGTCGCGTTCGGCCGCCCGCTCGCCGAGCAGGGCGTGACGCGCGAGCGCATCGCGCAGGCGCGCTGCAAGATCGACATGGCGCGCCTCTTGACGCTGAAGGCGGCATGGATGATGGACGTTGCCGGCAACAAGGCGGCGAAGGCCGAGATCGCGATGATCAAGGTCGTCGCGCCGCAGATGGCCTGCGACGTGATCGACTGGGCGATGCAGCTGCACGGCGGCGCCGGCATGTGCCAGGACTTCCCGCTCGCGCACTGCTTCGCGACCGCGCGCACGCTGCGCTTCGCCGACGGCCCGGACGAGGTGCACAGGAACGCGATCGCGAAGATCGAGCTCGGCCGATACGCCATCGGCGCGTGACGCCGTGCTGACCGGCACGCCGGTCGCTGCCGGGCGCCGTGCCGTGCGTCAGCGTTCGAGGTCGTGCGGCGTGAACTGCGTCTGCCAGGCGGTCGTCGCGGTGGCCGGCCCGGCATCGGGGCGATCGATTGCGCCATCGGCCGCCAGCACCGCCTGCGCCGCCGCCGTCTCGAACAGATCGACCATCGCGCCGACAGCCGCCGCGTCGGGCACATCGAGCCGCAGCCGGCAATAGAGCCGGCCGCGCAGCGTCATCAGCACGAAGGGCGGCGCGCCGGCCAGCACGCCGCGCGAAGCGGCGACCAAGCGCGCGGCGAGCGGCCCCTCGATCCAGGCCGCGGCGGCCTTGGCCGACAAGGCGACGGCGCCGAACGCCTGCCTGAACTCTTTCTCCACCTTCGGCTGCACCTTGGGAAACATCGCGAGCCAGCGCATCTCCTCGGGCGCCGCGGCGTCGATGCGGGTCTGCATCTGCGCCGTGTACTGCTCGAAGGCAGCGCGCTCGAGCGCCTCCATCAGCGGACGCGACAGGATGAGCATATTCAGATCCTGCGGCAGCCCGAGTTCCATGCGCAGCCGCAGTTCGGGGCCGTTCAGGTAGGCGCGTTGCGGCGGGCCCCATTCGAGCCGCCACGGCCCGGCGGCAAAGCGCCCCTCGACGATGAAGCCGGCGCCGTCGCGCGAGCGCTTGAACGGTGCGCCGCGCTGCGACGCCCAGGCCACCAGCGCGGGCCATTCGCCGCCTTCGTCGCCGACGGCGAGCAGACGTTTCAGGGCATCGAACATGGGCAGGGGCGATCGTCTACAGTGCAAGCCGAGGCGGCCGATCCAGCCCGACGGAGAAACGACGATGATCGAAGTGTATTCATGGGCCACGCCCAACGGTCACAAGGTGCACATCATGCTCGAGGAGTGTGCCCTGCCGTACCGCGTCATTCCGATCGATATCGGTGCCGGAGATCAGTTCGACCCCAAATTCCTCACGATCAGCCCGAATAACAAGATCCCGGCGATCGTCGATCCCGACGGGCCGGACGGCAAGCCGATCTCGCTGTTCGAATCCGGCGCGATCCTGCTCTACCTCGCGGCCAAGGCCGGGCGCTTGCTGCCGGCCGATACGCGCAGCAAGTACGAGGTGCTGCAGTGGCTGATGTTCCAGGTCGGCAGCATCGGTCCGATGCTCGGACAGGCACATCACTTCCGCGTCTATGCGCCGCGCAAGATCGACTATGCGGTCGAGCGCTACACGAAGGAGGCGGCGCGGCTGTACGGCGTCATGAACCGCCGGCTCGCGAAGAGCCGCTATATCGCCGGGCCCGAGTACACGATCGCCGATATCGCTATCTTCCCCTGGCTGCGTTCGTGGAAGAACCAGGGCATCGACTGGAGCGGCTTCCCGCACCTGAAGGGCTGGTTCGACGAGATCGGCGCCCGCCCCGCGGTGCAGCGCGGCGTCGAAGTGCTCGCCGACCGGCGCAAGCCGCTCGTCGACGACAAGGCGCGCGAAACGCTGTTCGGCGAACGCCAGTTCGCGCGCCGCTGAGGCCGGCGCGGCGGGTCAAGGCAGGCGCCCGAAACGCCCGTATCATCGCGCGACTTCGACAGGCAGCCCCCACCACCGAGGAGAAAACGAACCATGGACATGGCGAACATCCAGGCCTTCCTGAGCACGACGCTGACCGAGCTCGCGATCAAGGTCGCCGCAGCGATCGCCTTCTGGGTCATCGGCCGCTGGCTGATCGGGCGCGTCGTCTCCGTCATGGGGGCGGCGATGAAGCGCAACCACGTCGATCCGACGCTCACGAAGTACATGGGCTCGATCGTCGCCGTCGCGCTCAACATCGCGCTGGTTCTCGGCATCCTCGGCTACTTCGGCATCCAGACGACGTCGTTTGCCGCGATGCTGGCCGGCGCCGGCGTCGCGATCGGGGCCGCGTGGAGCGGCCTGCTCGGCAACTTCGCGTCGGGCGCGTTCATGCTGATCCTGAGGCCGTTCAAGGTCGGCGATTTCGTCAGCGCCGGCGGCGTCACCGGCACGGTGCACGAGCTGGGCCTGTTCGGCACGACGATCATCACCCCCGACAACGTGCACACGCTGATCGGCAACGGCAAGATCTTCGGCGACGCGATCATGAACTATTCGCAGCTTCCCGAGCGCCGCGTCGAGCGCGTCGCCCAGCTCGCCGCGGGCGTCGACCCGCTCGATGCGATCGCGCGCCTGAAGGCCGCGGTCGCCAAGATCCCGAACATCTCGACAACGTTGCCGCCCGAGGTCAACCTGCTCGACATGAAGCTCGAAGGCCCGGTGATCGCGGTGCGGCCCTACACCCACACCGACCACTACTGGCAGGTCTACTTCGACACCAACGAGGCGATCGTGCGCGTCTGCACCGAGGCCGGCTGGCCGCGGCCGATGACGCCGCAGGTGAATCTGGTGATCAAGCAGTAGCGGTCCGGCGCCGCGCCGGTCAGCGCGCGCGGCGCTGCTTCGCGACGGTCGCACGCTGCATGTAGAAGCCGACCGGCGCGGAGGCAATCAGCGGCTCCCCCTTCGCGTCGACGACCGTCAACTGGATCGTGTGCAGGGCGTCGTCGCCATTTGCCGCCGCGTTCCAGTCGGCTTCGGTGACGCGCAGGTTCGGGCCGCGAAAGCGCGCCTTCAGCACGTTGCCGTCGAGGCTGACCTGGATCCGGTCGCTGCCGCGCAGCGCCGGCGACAGCCGCGCCCGTACGTCGAAGGCGCCGGTGTTGGAATGGATCGAGCCCTGTGCCTCGGGCGCGTCGATCACCAGTTCGCGGTAGGCCGGCAGCGCCGGCCCCGACGCCGGCACCGCCTGCGGCGCGGGCGGCATCGCGATCACGTTCGGCGCCTGCAACTGCACGGCCGACGCGCCCGCGGACGGCCTGTCGGTGAAGACCGGCCCGTTCTTGTCGCGGGTCTCGTAGACGGTCTGCGCCAGCGCCGCGCCGGCGAGGGTGGCGATTGCGATGGCGGCGATCCAGCGAGGGTTCATGAGGAGGTCCTCTTCGACGGTGCGGCAAATATCGAGCCGGCAGGACGGCATCGATGCGTCCCCGGCACATTCTGCGCGAACGGCCCGCGGACTGCCGGCCGGCGCTCGTGCGGAGCGGCGACGAAGACACCCACCGTGCCACCGCCGGCCGGACGACGCACGCGCGAAGCCGCGGCGCATCGAGCGCCACCCGCGGCGTCAGAGCTGCGTCGACGTCGCCCCGACGCGCACCACGAGCGCACCGCGCGCCCAGGGGAACTTCTCGCGCACCGCGTCGAGATATTCGCCGCTGGTGACGATCTCGCCCGTGCCGTCGATCACGCAGCCCTGGCCCGGGCTGCGCGTGCCCTGCACCTTGTACGACGCGACCATCAGCTGGATGCGGCTGTCGGCGCGCAGGTTCTGCTCGGTGCGCTGAAAGCGGCCGACCGGAAAGACCACCACTTCGCCGGGATCGAGGATGCGCATGTAGTTGCCCCAATGCCCGGACAGGTGCGGGCCATCCGGGCCGCGGGTCACAAAGGTCACGTACTCGGTGGCATCGCACACTTCGCGGCACACCCCTTCGATCCGGGCCATCAGGACGCTCCTTGCAAAGAGCGAAACCTTAGCCCGCCAGGCCCTCGCGGGGTCTGATCTGGGTCAGACGCCGGGGCCCGGGAGTGAGGTGCGGACGCATTGTCGGACTCCCTGGAGGGGTCGCTCATGCATTCCTAGGAGGTTCGGCTTCGAGCGGCGCCATCGTTCGCATCCGGTGACCTGCTGCGTCGATGTTGCGCCACGCAGTTGTCGATGCCTGGCGCCGGCCCTCGGGCATGCACTCGAATGCCGCCA
>CALMIL010000062.1 GCA_937864005.1 uncultured Burkholderiales bacterium | reverse complement strand
TATGGCATTGCAAAGGAAGACGCCGAAAAGCAGATCGCGGCGTGGGAACGCAGCGCGACCGACGCCTGGTTCACTCCCGACCGCGAACGCGATCGGGTTTGAACGCACAGTCTCGAACCGCGCCTGCGGTTCGAGCACGCCGGACCCGAAGGATCAACCCGCAGGAAAGGAAACATCATGAAATCGAAACCATCCCTTCGCATCACGACGCTCGTGACCGTGCTGTCGGCCGGCTTTCTCGTCGCCTGCAGCGACTCTTCGCAACAGACGGCCGGGGAGAAGCTCGACCAGAGCGTCGCGACGGCGCAGCAAAAGGGCGAGGAGGTCAAGTCCAACGTCGAGCAAGGCGCCGCCGAACTGAAGGATCAGGCATCGGCGATGGCGACCGACGCCAGGAACGCCATCGGCGATGCCACGATCACGGCCCAGGTGAACGCGAGCCTCGCCAAGGATCCGGACCTGAGCGTGATGAAGATCGACGTCGAGACCACGCAGCACAGCGTGACGCTGCGCGGCACGGTGCCCGACGCGGCCGCTTCGTCACGCGCGACGCAGCTTGCGCACGCGGTCGAGGGGGTGACGAGCGTCGACAACCAACTCGTCGTCAAGTAGCCGCGAAGTCGCGAGCCAGGCGTCCAAGCCGACGCCGATGCCGGGGCGCCCCGTTGGGCGCGCTCGGCGCGGGCGCGCCTGGAGGCAACGATGAATGTGCCGCTTCGCTCGACGCCTTGGCGTCACGCGGGTTGCAGTTCTACCGAAGGGCATATGCGGCCGCTCGAGTCCGCGCGTACGGACAAGCCGGACCGTGAACTGGTCGCTTTGGGTGGGCACCGTCATTCGAAGCCCGCGATCACCTCGTAGGCCGTGCGCGGCCGGAGGCGGGATTCGGCGAGCACGTGGCCGTGCAGCGGCCAGACGACGGGCGCGAACTGCGGCGCCTCGACATTCGCGCGCCGTGCGAGCGTCACATGCGGCCGCCAGCGCCGCGTCTCGATGGCGAGGCCACGCGAGCGAAGTGCGAGGCCGAGTGCATGCTGCAGTTTCGCGGCGACTCGCGGCATGCTGAAGTCGGCGAGAAACGGGCACCGAACGGGCAGCAGAGCCGTGTTTGTGCGCCAGATAGAAAAACGGGCTAGCCCCTTGCGAAGCTAACCCATTGATTTTATTGGCGCGGCTGGCAGGAATCGAACCCACGACCCCTTGGTTCGTAGCCAAGTACTCTATCCAGCTGAGCTACAGCCGCGCAGCATTGCATTTTAGCATGCGCGCGCCGGCGGATCGGCGGCGCGGCCAGGATCGTCTATCCGATGTTCGATGCCGCGGCGAAGCACTCGGCGGCGCGCGGCGCGTCGCCTTCTTCGCGCGCGATCTGTGCCAGCTGGCGCCACGCGCGGCGGCGCGACGAGGTGGGCAGCGCCGCGTCGTCGGCGGCCTGCTGCAGCGCCAGGCGCGCCTTGCCCCAGAGCTGGCGCTCGGCCAGTGCGCAGCCGGCGGCGAAGGCGATCGCGCCGTCGCGCGGATGCGTCTGCCAGGCGGCTTCGAGTCGCGGCAGCCAGTCGGCGCCGATGCCGGCAATGCAGGCGACGAGGCCGTGCGCGAGCACTTCGCGGTCCTCGCCGGTCGTCTCGTCGATTGCGTCCCAGAACGGCCGCAGCCACAGGCGCCCGACATCGGGCGCGCCGAGCTGCGCCATGTGCGACGCGGCCCGCGCGGCGACGAAGGGGTCGCGCCGGTCGGCGTTGTCGAACCGCTCCCAGATGCGCCGCACCTGATCGGCGTCGCGGCCCTCCTCGATCGCCTCGAAGGCGAGCGAGCGCAGCAGGCCGACGGCGGCGACCTTCGAGAAGCCCTGGTGCTTGGCGAGCAGACGCGCCGTCTTCAGCGCCTCCATCGGCTGTTGCGCAAGGCGCGTCGCCTGCAGCTTGAGCCTGAGCGCCTGCGTGCGCCGGCCGACGCCGGGCGGAAGTTCGGCCAGCAGCTCGAGCGCGCGCGTCGCATCGCGGTCGTCGAGCGCCCATTCCGCGGCCTGCAGGCGCGCGCCTTCCTCGGCCGAGCGTGCCGCCGCGCTGCGGTGCGAGATGTCGAGCGCGCGGCGCAGTTGCTCGTCGCGCGGCGCGCGGTCCTGCAGGCGGTGCAGGCTGCCGGCGGCGAGCAGGTGGCCGAGCACGGTGAATTCGTTGTCCTGCGCGAGTTCGGGCGTATCGGCCTGGATCTCGAGCGCGCGCTGCGCCGAACGGTGCGCGCGGCTGTAGCGGCCGCCGAAATACTGCGCCAGCGCGTCGCGCAGCCAGGCCTGTGCGCTCTTGTCGCGGCGCGCGACGCGCCACTGCAGCGCACGCCGCGGCAGGCCGATGAGCGTGCTGACGGTCTGGATCACGGTGACCAGCGCGAAGCAGGTGCCGACCAGCGCGAGCAGGAAGAGGTTGAGCGAGACGTCCATCCGCCAGCCGCCCCAGTAGAAGCTGACGAGGCCGTCATTCGCGCCGAGCGTCGTCGCCGCGACGACGGCGGCGACGAACAGCAGCGTGAACCAGATGACGGCGCGCATGCCTTCGGGCCGCCGTGCCTAGCGCCCCGCAGCGGCAGTGGCGAGCGCGGCCAGCGTATTGTCGGGCCGCGGCAGATCGGTGTGGCGCGCCTGCTGCTGGACCTGGCGGATCAGCGACAGCGCGAGCTGGGTGCGCCTTGCCTTCGGGTCGAAGTAGCGCTCGACGGCGTCGATCGAGCCCTGCAGGTCGCTCTGCACGATCGCGAACTGGCGCGCCAGCAGCGCCAGCCGCGCGTTGAGCAGGCGAAGCTTGAGGTTCTCGCGCAGGAAGAAGACATGGTCGGGCTCGAGCAGCATCGCTTCCGGATTTTCGATCCGCTCGACCCGCACCAGCGACTTGGCCTCGACCCAGACGCGCTCGCTGAACAAATCCCAGCGCGCGAGCCAGGGCTGCAGCCATTGCGGCGCCGGGGCCGCCTCCTGCGGCGGCGCCGAGGCCGGGGCCGCGGGCTTCCTGGCGCCGGCGGCACTGGCCGGCGCGGCCGGCGCTGCGCGCGCGGCATCGCGGCGGGTGTCGGGCTGGGCGCGCAACGGCAGGTCGTCGATCATGCGCACCACCTCGTCGAGCTTGATCGTGAGCGATACGGCATCGACCATGCCCTCGCCCTTGACGCGGTCCAGATCGCGCGCGATCGCGCGGCGCACGCCCTCGAGGCGCGGCTGGTTGTAGCGCGCGAGCCGCTCGTCGGCCTGCTTGAGCGCCGCCACCAGAGGCTCGGCACTGCCGATCAGCGCCGACTGCTGCATCGCGACGCGCAGCCCGGCATCGATATCGACGACGATATTCTCGTCCCGCGCGCGCGACAGGCTCTGGATCAGCTCCTCGATCTGGCCGCGCTGCACCGTGACCTCGGACAGCCGCGCATCGAGCAGCGAGACCTTGGCCGCCGCCTCGCGCGCCGAATCCTGCGCCTGCTTGGCGAGCATCTGCGCCTCGCTCGCCTGCGCCTGCTGGGTCTGCTGGCGGCGCACCAGTTCCTGCTCGAGGTTGTGCTCGCGCAGCAGCGTCTGCCAGACGAGGCCGATGGCGACGACGCCGATCAGGCCGGCCACCACCACCGCGGCCCACAGCCACAGCAGCGACGGCGCGGCCGCCGTGGGCGCAGCCGGCATCATCCGGGCCGGGCGCTCGGGCGCCGCGGCGCCCGCGTCGGTGGTGGACGGTGTCTCGTTCAAGGTGCGATCGATTGTATGCAGGCGCTCACCGCATCGAATGCGGGCCGCACTTGCACCACCTCGCCAAAGCCCAGGCGCTGGGCGCTCTCGGCGATGCGCGGATGGGTCGCCAGCGCGCGCGCCCCGGACCAATCGGCGGATGCAGCGGCGATCGCCCCGAGGTTGGTGATCGCCTCCGAGCTGCTGAAGAACCAGAGATGACGCCGCGGCTCGCGCCGCGCGGCGGCGAGGATCGCCTGCTGCGCGTCGTCCAGGTGCGGTGCGCGGCGCCGGTAGGCGCAGACCGCGCTCACCTGCGCACCGTGCGCACGCAGCGTTTCGGCAAGCCACTCGCGGCCGCCGTCGCCGCGCACGATCAGCACCTCCTGCCCGTTCCAGTCGAGGCCGCACAACCGCGCCCAGAGCGCCTCGGAGTCGAACTGCGCCGCGTCCTGCGCCGGCTCGACGATCAGCCCCGCATCGACGCCGAGTTCGCGCAGCACGCGCGATGTGCCCGGGCCGACCGCCGCGGCGCGCGTTCCCGCCGGCCATCGCACGGCCGACGGACGCGCGCCGAAGAAGCACTCGGCGGCATTCGGGCTGACGAAGACGGCGAGCCGCACCGCAGGCAGCCGCTCCCAGGCGGCCCGCACCGGCGCCTCATCGGGCGCGCAGACGATCTCGATCAGCGGCAGCGCGGCCGCATCGATGCCCGCCTCGCGCAGCCGCGCGACCCAATCGGCCGCCTGCCGCGCCGGGCGCGTCACCAGTACGCGCAGCGCTTCGCTCACCCCGGCGCGTCCGCCGCGTCGGAGGCGGCCAGATAGCCGCGCGCGCCGCGCTCGATCAGCATTTCGGCGGCGCGCACGCCGAACGCCTCGGCCGCGGCGTCGTCCGCCACCGCGGCGGTCAAGCTCGCCCGCAGCAGCGGCGCACCGAGCTCCTGCGCGTGGCCGAGCAGGGCGTCGATGCGCAAAATCTCGCCCTGCCACGCCGCATGCGCCGCCAGCGGCACGCTGCAACTGCCGCCGAGCGTACGCGATACGCCGCGTTCGGCAAGCACCGCCAGCCACGTCGGGCGGTCGACGAGCGTCCCGAGGCGCTCGCGCAGCGCTGCCGCATCGGCGCGCAGCTCGATGCCGAGCGCGCCCTGTCCGGCCGCCGGCAGCATCTGGTCGGTCTCGAAGCGGCTGCGGATGCGCGCCGCAAGGCCCAGCCGCACGAGCCCGGCCGCAGCGAGCACGATCGCATCGAAGGCGCCGTCGTCGAGCTTGCGCAGCCGCGTGTCGAGGTTGCCACGCAGCGGCTGCACGTCGAGGTCGGGGCGCAGCGCGAGCAACTGCACGTGGCGGCGCAGGCTCGACGTGCCGACCCGCGCGCCGTGCGGCAGATCGGCAAGCGCGGCAAAGCGGTTCGAGACGAAGGCGTCGCGCGGGTCCTCGCGCTCGAGCACCGCGCCGAGCACGAAGCCGGGCGGCAGTTGCATCGGCACGTCCTTCAGCGAATGCACCGCGAGCTGCGCCCGGCCCTCGTCCATCGCCGTCTCGAGCTCCTTCACGAACAGGCCCTTGCCGCCGACCTTCGAGAGCGCGCGGTCGAGGATCTGGTCGCCGCGCGTCGTCATGCCGAGCAGCCCGGCGTCGATCCCGAGGCGCTCGCCGAGCAGCGCGCGCACATGCTCGGCCTGCCACAGCGCGAGGCGGCTTTCGCGGGTCGCGATCAGGATGGCTTCGGTCATCGTTCGATGCTAGCAGCGGCTGAATCGCACGCTCGCTCGTCGCCCTTTGTCCGACAAAGCGTTCAGCGCTGTGGCAGGCTGCCGACAACGCCCGGGACGAACCAGTTCATGGTTGCGATCTGCGCGTCGGGCATGACGCCGCCTTCGTTGCGGACGCGGCCGTCGCGGTCGACGATGCGGCCGGCAAACGGATGCAGGCGGCCGGCGACGATATCGGCCTCGCGCTGCTCGACGAACGCGGCAACGTTCTTCGGCACGCTGGCGTTGAACGGCGCGAGTTTCACGAAGCCGTCCTTCATGCCGCCCCACACCGGCTTCACGCGCCACGTGCCGTCCCGCACCGAGCGTGCGACCTTCGTGTAGTAGCCGCCCCACTCGTGGGTGATCGCGGTGAGCTGCGCGTGCGGCGCGATGCTGCGCATGTCGCTCTGGTAGGCGATGACGCCGACGCCCTTCTCCTCGGCGGCCTGGACGACGGCGGTCGATGCGCTGTGGTTGGTCAGCACGTCGGCGCCCTGGTGGATCAGCGTGAGCGCGGCCTCGCGCTCGCGGGGCGGGTCGAACCAGGTGTCGAGCCAGACGACCTTCACGACGGCCTTCGGATTGACCGCGCGCATGCCGAGCGCGAAGGCGTTGATGCCCTGGATCACCTCGGGCACCGCAAAGCCGGCGACGTAGCCGGCGACGCCGGTCTTGCTCACCTTGCCGGCGAGCAGCCCGGCGAGGTAGCGTGCTTCGTAGTAGCGAGCGTTGTAGGTGTTCAGATTCGGCGCGGTCTTGTAGCCGCCGGCCTGCTCGAATTTGACCTGCGGGAAGTCCGCGGCGACGCGCAGCGCCGGCTCGAGGTAGCCGAAGCTCGTCGCGAAGATCAGCTTGTTGCCCTGGCGCGCGAGGTCGCGCATCACGCGCTCGGCGTCCGGCCCTTCGGCGACCGATTCGACGATCGTCGTGCGGACCTTGTCGCCAAGCGCCTTTTCCATCGCACGCCGACCGAGGTCGTGCTGGAACGTCCAGCCGGCGTCGCCGACCGGGCTGACGTAGACGAAGGCGACCTTCAGCGGGGGCCCGTCGCCGGCGCCGGCGTGCGGCGCGAGCAGGGCGGCGGCGATCGCGCACAGCAGTGCGCGGGCGAGGTTTTTGGTCATGGTGTTCCTCTACATGGCCACGGATGAAGAAGCCTGCACGCCGGCGGTGGCACGCCGGACAGCAGTTCGAGCGAAGAATGCGCCGGTCGCGAGGCGGGCCCGCCGGCCATCGAACCCGGATCAGCCTGCCTTGGAATCCTCGGAACCGCTGCCGGATCGCGCCTTCGCATGCCGCTCGGTGGCCCTGCGCAGGCGGATATTGAGAATCTCGACGATGACCGAGAACGCCATCGCGAAATAGATGTAGCCCTTGGGGACGTGGTTGCCGAAGCCTTCGGCGATCAGGACGACACCGATGGCGACGAGAAACGACAGCGCGAGCATCTTGATCGTCGGATGCTCGGAGACGAAATGGCCGATCGGCGCCGCGAACAGCATCATCAGCGCGACCGACGCGACGACCGCGGCGATCATCACGCGCACGTCGTCGACCATGCCGACCGCGGTGATGATCGAGTCGAGCGAGAAGACGATGTCGAGCACCATGATCTGCAGGATGACCGCGGCGAAGCCGGCCTTCAGGGCGCCACCGGCCGGCGTCGGGTCCGTCGCGCCCTCGAAGGTTTCGTGAATCTCGCTCGTGCTCTTCCAGATCAGGAACAGGCCGCCGAGGATCAGGATCAGGTCGCGCCCCGAGACCGGCCAGCCGAAGACCGTGAACAGCGGCTCGACGAGGCCGACGATCCAGGCCAGCACGAGCAGCAGGGCAACGCGCATGAACATCGCCATGAACAGGCCCAGGCGCCGCGCGACCTCGCGCCGCTCGCGCGGCAGCTTGTCGACCAGGATCGAGATGAAGATGATGTTGTCGATGCCGAGCACCAGTTCGAGCGCGGTCAGCGTCGCGAACGCGATCCAGGCCTCGGGGGAAGTCAGCAGTTCCAGCATGCGGCGGCTTCGGTTCGGCGCACGGCGGCGACGTCAGGCGTGGGCGAAGGCATGGTCGAGCGCGGCGATCCAGCGCGCCTTGTCGCTCTCGGGCGCGAAGCTCGCCTCGAAACTGTTGCGCGCAAGCGTGTAGGCGTCGCGCGCAGTGAGTCGAGGCAGCGCGGCGAAGGTCTCGACGAAGTTCTGGTTCAGGTAGCCGCCGAAGTAGGCCGGGTCGTCGGAGTTGACGGTCGCGCACAGGCCCGCGTCGAGCAGCGCCGGCAGGTTGTGGTCGGCGAGCGCCGCAAAGACGCACAGCTTGACGTTGGACAGCGGGCAGACGGTGAGCGGCGTGCGCTCGCGCGCCAGGCGCGCGACGAGATCCGGGTCCTCGGTGCAGCGCACACCGTGGTCGATGCGTTCGGCGCCGAGCACGTCGAGCGCGGCGCGGATGTATTCGGGCGGGCCTTCCTCGCCGGCGTGGGCGACGACATGCAGCCCGGCCGCGCGCGCCTTCGCGAATACGCGCGCGAATTTCTCGGGCGGGTTGCCGCGCTCGCCGCTGTCGAGGCCGACGCCGATGAAGTGGTGGCGATGCGGCAGCGCGGCGTCGAGCGTCGCGAGCGCGTCGTCCTCGCTCAAGTGGCGCAGGAAGCACAGGATCAGCTTCGCGCTGATGCCGAGTTCGGCGTGCGCGCGCCGGCAGGCGTGCGAGAGCCCCTGGATCACCGCCTCGATCGGCACGCCGCGCGCGGTGTGCGTCTGCGGGTCGAAGAAGATCTCGGCGTGGACGATGTTGTCGGCCGCGGCGCGCTCGAAGTAGGCCCAGGCGAGGTCGAAGAAGTCCTGCTCGTGCAGCAGCACCGACGCCCCGGCATAGTAGATGTCGAGGAAGCTCTGCAGGTCGGTGAAGGCGTAGGCCGCGCGCAGCGCCTCGACGCTCGGGTACACGAGCGTCACGCCGTTGCGCTTTGCGAGCTTGAAGATCAGCTCGGGCTCGAGCGAGCCCTCGATGTGCAGGTGCAACTCGGCCTTGGGCATCGCGCGCAGCAGCGCCGGCAGGCGCGCGCGGGCAATGGCGTCGAAGGCGATGTGCTGCGTCATGACGGGAAAGGAAGTGGTCGGATGAGCGGCCATTCTGCCGTCCCCGCGGGGCGCAGCTACTTCGGGTGAATCCGTGTGATCTTGTTGCCCTGCACGCCAAGACCGGCCATCAGCCCCTTCTGGCCGAAGATGAACGCGTAGATGTCATCCCTCAGCGTCGTCGTCGTCGCGCTCTTTGCCATGCCCTCGTCCATCACGACGACGCTCGGGCCGACGCCCACCTCGAAGCCGTCGTTCTTGTCGAGCTGCGCGAGCGCGTTGTCGTTCATGAAGAACAACGCATATCCGAATGTCTGGGCGCCGGCCTGCAGGCCCACCGACGCGCCGGCGGTGTTGTAGTAGGCGACGACCTTGCCGCCCTGAATCAGCGCGCCCTCGCCGAACTGACCGCCGACGCCGAGGCCCGCCTTCGTCACTTTCGGGAACACGAGCACCGCCTTCGCATTCTTCGCGAGCGCCCTCGCCGCCGGCACCTTGGCCGTCAGCTTGTCCAAAGCCGCCTTCGAACTGCTCGCCAGCTGCGCCGCCGACGCCGCCCGCGCAGGCGCCGCGGCAAGCAGCGCGCTGCCCGCGGCCAGGGCGAGCAGGGCGCGCCGTTCGGCGTGCACGGGGTGGCGCTTACGGATTGACGCTGACATCGCAGTTCCTCGGTGAGATCGGGGATCGGATTATCGACTCCCGGAGGGTGTTTTCCAAATGAATGCACCCGCGTCGATTCGGAAAGCACCCTCTCAGCAGCAGCCGTACGAGAAGCCGATATCGCGCAGCCAGCGGCGATAGGCGGCGCTGAAGCGGTCGGCCGCGCTGTGCACCTCGCCGCCCAACAGGGGCAGCTCGCGTGGCCGTTGCGACTCGAGCACCGGCTGATCCTGCGCGAAGATGGTCTGCTGGAAGCCGCGCAGCACGCCGGCATCGGCATTCGGATCGGCGGTCGCGATCGTGAACCAGGCGCGGCAGCTTTCGCGGCCGGTCGGGCTCGTCCACAGAACATAGGCCTCGTCGGGCCCGTCCGCGCCGGCCTGCTTGCGCAGCAGCGCGGAAAGCGGCGACAGGACCTGATAGCGGTAGTCGACCCAGGCACCGCCAGCGGACGCCGAAGCGGCCTGCGGCTGCCAGGCGCGATAGTGCGGCACGCCGGGGCGGCCGAGCGCGTCGTGGGCCACCTCGTAGCCCGGCACCTCGACGTGATCGCGCGCGCCCAGGAAGCCTTCGTGCACGAAGCCGAAGTGCGCGGTATCGAGAAAATTCTCGACCACGCGCGGCGCACTGGTCGCGACGTCGAACGGCCCGCACAGCACGCGCGTCTTCGGCAGTCCGGCGAGCGCCGGCGGCGCGAAAGGCTCGGCGTCCAACGCCGACGCGCCGGCCGCCCACAAGAGGCCGTGGCGCTCGATCACCTGCCAGGGTCGGGCGCCATGGCCGGGCGGCGGCTGAAAACCCGGCATCGCCGGCACCAGGACGCAACGGCCGTCGTGCGCGAAGCGCCAGCCGTGATACGGGCATTCGAGTCGGTCGCCCTGCACGCGGCCGAGCGAGAGGCTTGCGCCGCGGTGCGGGCAGCGGTCGTCGAAAACCGCCGTGCCGCCGCTGCCGCGCCACAGCACGAGCGCGGTGTCGAAATGCCGCCCCGGCCGGCATGCGCCGGCGGCGAGGTCGCCAGCCGCGGCGACCGGCAGCCACCAACCGTGCAGCGCGTGCATTTGGCGCGGCGGCCCTCGGGCCGCCCGCGACGTCTTACTTCGCGCCGGGCATCTTCGCGTCGACGCCCTTCACGAAGAATTTGATGCCGCGCAGGAAATTGTCGTCGGCGACTTCGTCCTTCTTCACGACTTCCTTGCCGGCCTGATCGTAGATCGGACCCTTCCAGATCTCGAGGCTGCCATCTTTCAAGCCGGCCTTCGCCGCTTCGGCCTTTTCCTTGAGTTCGGCGGGCACCTTGTCCGAGATCGATACGAGGTCGATCGCGCCCTCCTTCACCCCCCACCAGCTCTCGCCGGTCTCCCACTTGCCGTCGAGCATCTTCTGCACTTCCTGGATGTAGTACGGCCCCCAGTTGATGACGGCCGACGCGAGATGCGCGTTCGGCGCGTAGGCCTGCATGTCGGAGTCCCAGCCGAAGGCAAACTTGCCTGCCTTCTCGGCCGTCTGCAGGACGGCCGACGAATCGGTGTTCTGCATCAGCACGTCGGCGCCGGCGTTGAGCAGCGACTGCGCGGCCTCGGTTTCCTTCGGCGGATTGAACCACTCGTTGATGAAGACGACCTTGGTCTTGATCTTCGGGTTGACCGACTGCGCGCCGAGCGTGAAGCTGTTGATATTGCGGATCACCTCGGGGATCGGCACCGAGCCGACGACGCCGAGCACGTTGCTCTTGGTCATGCCGCCGGCGATCACGCCGGCCATGTACGCGCCCTGGTAGGTGCGGCTGTCGTAGGTGCGCAGGTTGGGCAACGTCTTGTAGCCCGTCGCATGCTCGAACTTCACGTCGGGCAGATCGGTGGCGACCTTCACCATCGACTCCATGTAGCCGAAGGTCGTGCCGAAGATCAGCTTGTTGCCCTGGCTCGCGACGTCGCGCAGCACGCGCTCGGCGTCGGCCGATTCGGGCACCTTCTCGACGAAGGTCGTGATGACGCGGTCGCCGAATTCCTTCTCGACCGCCTTGCGGCCGTTATCGTGCGCGAAGGTCCAGCCGCCGTCGCCGACCGGGCCGATATAGAGCCACGCGACCTTCAGCGGTTCGGGTTTGGCGGCCGCGACAGAGGCTGCCGATGCGGGCTCGGTCGCCGCGCCGGGCGCCGCGGCAGGTGCTTCTTCCTTCTTGCCGCAACCGGCCAGCGCGGCCGCGGCGGCGAGCACGCTCCAGCCGGCAGCCTTCAGCAAAGCGCGTTTGGAATTCTCGATCATGGTGTCTCCAGTTTGAACGTCGAACGGAAGCGAGTCGGGTGCGGCCGGGGCCGCGAGCGGCGATTATCGGGCACATTCGGACCGCCCCGGGCGGTCAGCTCCCGGGGAAGAACGGCTTGCCGATCGAGGCCGGCATATTGGCCTTGATGAAACCCTCGTTGCGCGAGATCAGCACCAGCACGAGGATCGTCGCCAGGTAGGGCAGCATGGTGAGGAACTGGCTCGCGATCTGCACGCCCTCGCCCTGCAGCGCGAACTGCAGCATCGTCACGCCGCCGAAGAGATAGGCGCCGAGCAGCACG
This sequence comes from uncultured Burkholderiales bacterium, assembly GCA_937864005.1. GTDB lineage: Bacteria > Pseudomonadota > Gammaproteobacteria > Burkholderiales > Burkholderiaceae_C > CAIKUF01. Next base: position 3,903 of record CALMIL010000062.1, on the reverse strand, counting down.
CGGACCGGCCGCCAGGTGGCGAACGTCGTCAGCGCGAGCGCGATCCAGCCCTTGCCGGCGACCATGCCCTCGACCCACAGCGGCGTGTAGACGACCGACACGTAGGCGCCCGAGATGCCGCACAGTGCGCCGCCGGCGATCACCGCGAACATGCGGATGCGCCGCACCGGATAGCCGAGCGCGTGCGCCGATTCGGGCGACTCGCCGACCGCGCGCAGCACGAGCCCGGCGCGCGTCTTGTAGAGGAACCAGGTGAGCGCGAGGGTGAGCAGCATCGCGACGTAGACCATCGGATGCTGCTTGAAGAGGGCCGAACCGACGAACGGGATATCGGCGAGGAACGGCACCTCGAAGCGCAGCCGCTCGCTGAGCTTCTCGGGCGCGTAGCCGATGCCGACGAAGGCCGAGAAGCCGGCGCCGAACAGCGACAGCGCGAGGCCGGTCGCATACTGGTTGGTGTTGAACCAGATCACGAGCACGCCGAATGCCGCTGCCATCAGCGCGCCCGCCGCGGCGCCGGCGGCAAAGGCCAGCACGTCGCTGCCGGTGTGAAACGACGTCGCGAAGCCGGTGATCGCGGCGACCAGCATCATGCCTTCGGCGCCGAGGTTGACGATGCCCGAGCGTTCGTTGATCAAGAGGCCGAGCGAAGCGAACGCGAGCAGCGTGCCGGCGTTCAGCGTCGCGGCGATGAGGAGTGCAACGGCTTCCATCAGGCTCCCCTTGCGGTGGCGGGCACGGCCTTGGGCGCTGACGGCCGTGCCGCCGCCCAGCGGATGCGGTAGTAGATGAGCGTGTCGCAGGCGAGCAGCGCAAAGAGCAGCAGACCCTGGAAGACGCCGGTGAGCGACTTCGGCAGCCCGAGCCGCGACTGCGCGAGTTCTCCGCCGATGTAGAACATGCTCATCAGGATCGCCGAGAAGACGGCGCCGACCGGATGCAGCCGGCCGACGAAGGCGACGATGATCGCCGCGAAGCCGTAGCCCGCCGGTACGTGCGGCGTGAGCTGGCCGAGCGGCCCGGCGGCGTCGAGCGCGCCGGCTAGGCCCGCCGTCGCGCCCGACAGCAGGAGCGCCGTCCACAGCGCCTTGCGCGACGAAAAGCCCGCATAGCGGGCGGCGGCCGGCGCGAGGCCGCCGACCTCGAGCTGAAAGCCGGCATAGGTGCGAAACATCATGATCCAGAATGCGCCGACCGCACCGAGCGCGATCAGCAGGCCGATATTGGTGCGCATGCCCTGCATCAGGCGCGGCACCTGGGTCGACGCCGCGAACGTGACCGTCTGCGGGAAGTTGTAGCCCTGCGGGTCCTTCCAGGGGCCGAAGACGAGGTAGTTGAGCACCATGTCGGCGACGTAGACCAGCATCAGGCTGACGAGAATCTCGTTGGCGTTGAAGCGGTCGCGCAGCAGCGCGACGATGGCGGCCCAGACCATGCCGCCGATGACGCCGGCAAGCAGGACCGGCACGACGATCCAGTGACTCGTCGCTGGCCCGGCCTGCATCGCGACGCCGCCCGCGAAGACCGCACCCATGATGAACTGGCCCTCGGCGCCGATATTCCAGACGTTGGAGCGAAAGCAGACGGCGAGGCCGAGCGCGATGAGCAGCAGCGGCGTGACCTTCATCGCGAGCTCGGAGAGCGCATAGACGCTCTTCACCGGCTCGACGAAGAAGACCTGCAGGCCCTTCACCGGGTCCTTGCCGAGAATGACGAACAGCGCGACGCCGATGACGACGGTGATCGCGAGCGCGAGCAGTGGCGAGGCGATCGACATCACGCGCGAGGGCTCGGGCCGGGATTCGAACTTAAGCATGCGAGTGCTCCTTCGCCGCGGCGCCCGCGGCCGCCTTGTCCCACAGCCCGGACATCCACTCGCCGATCATCTCGATCGTCGCCTGCGCGGTCGCCACCGACGGCGATACCTTGCCCTGCGCGATGACGACCATGCGGTCGCAGATCTCGAACAGCTCGTCGAGCTCCTCGCTGACGACGAGCACGGCGCAGCCCGCGTCGCGCAGTTCGAGCAGCGCGCCGCGGATCTGCGCCGCGGCGCCGACGTCGACGCCCCAGGTCGGCTGCGAGACGATCAGGAGCTTCGGTTTCGCGTCGATCTCGCGGCCGACGATGAATTTCTGCAGGTTGCCGCCGGAGAGCGACTTGGCCGCCGCGCCCGCGCCGCCGGCGCGCACGTTGTAGCGGCTGATCAGGTGCGCGGCGAGCAGCTGCACCGCGCTGACCTTGATCCAGCCGCTCGCGGAAACCGTTTCGGTGCGCGTGAGCAGCGTATTCTGCGCCAGCGACAGCGTCGGCACCGCGCCGCGGCCGAGGCGTTCCTCGGGGACGAAGTGCAGCCCCGCCTTGCGGCGGCGGCGCGGCGAATGGTTGCCGATCGGCTTGTCGAAGAGCCTGATCGCATTCGGCGCGGCGCGCGCATCCTCGCCCGACAGCGCCGCCATCAGCTCCTGCTGGCCGTTGCCCGAGACGCCGGCAATGCCGACGATCTCGCCGGCGCACACCGCAAAGCCGATATCGACGAGCGTCATGCCGAACGGGTCCTGCTTCGCGAGCGACAGCCGCTGCACCTCGAGCACCGTTGCGCCGGGCTTGCCGGCGTGGTGCTGGAGCTGCGGCGGCTCGGCGCCGATCATCAGCCGCGACAGGCTCGCGTTCGTCTCCCGCGCCGGGTCGACCTCGCCGGTGACCTTGCCGGCGCGCATCACGGTGCAGTTGTGGCACAGGGCGCGGATCTCGTCGAGCTTGTGGCTGATATAGAGGATCGAGCAGCCCTCGGACGCGAGCTTGCGCAGCGTCACGAAGAGCCGCTCGACCGCCTGCGGCGTCAGCACCGACGTCGGCTCGTCGAGGATCAGCAGCTTCGGGTTCGTCATCAGCGCGCGCACGATCTCGACCCGCTGGCGCTCGCCGACCGACAGCGTGTGCACCGGCCGCTGCGGCTCGACGCCCAGGCCGTAGACGGCGGCGACCTCGACGATGCGGCGCGTCACGTCGGCGAGCGTGAGCGACTTGTCCAGGCCGAGCCAGACGTTCTCGGCCGCCGTCAGCGTATCGAACAGCGAGAAGTGCTGGTAGACCATGCTGATGCCGAGCACGCGCGCCTGCGCCGGATTGGCGATTTGCACGCGCTCGCCGTTCCAGCGGATCTCGCCTTCGTCGGGCCGCACCGCGCCGTAGATCATCTTCATCATCGTCGACTTGCCGGCGCCGTTCTCGCCGAGCACGGCGTGGATCTCGCCCGGCTTGACGCGCAGGTTGACGCCGTCGTTGGCCTTCACGGCGGGGTACTGCTTGCTGATGCCGATCAGTTCGAGTCGCAGCATGGGGCTTGTCTCCTGGATCGTTCTATGCGGCCGCAGCGCGCGATGATGCACCGTCTGCGGGCATCGACCCGCCGCGCCGGTAGCGCTCGCGGCCGGCGACATGCGCCGCGACGAGGTTGCGCTCGTCGCCGAGCATGATCCACGCGAAGGCGCGTTCGTGCAGGTCGCGGGCGAGCGCGATGCGATGCGCGGCGACCGCCCCGGCCGCCCAGTCCCAGATGCAGACATCGGCCATGCAGCCCGGCTCGAGGCTGCCGATCTCGTGCCCGAGGCCGAGCGCGACGGCCGCACCGCGCGTGGCCGCGTGCAGCGCCTGCCATGCGGTGAGCCGCTCGCCGGCCAGCGCCTGCACCTTGTAGGCGTCGGCCATCGTGCGCAGCATCGACAGGCTGGTGCCGCCGCCGACGTCGCTGGCAAGGCTGACCGCGGCACCGGCCTCGCGCGCCGCGCGCCAGCCGAACAGGCCGCTGCCGAGGAAGAGGTTGGACGACGGGCTGTGGGCGATCTGCGCGCCGCTTTCGGCGAGCAGCGCGCGGTCGGCGTCGTCGAGCCAGACGCCGTG
>CALMIL010000061.1 GCA_937864005.1 uncultured Burkholderiales bacterium | reverse complement strand
CCGGGCCATTGTTGACGATCGCGAAGACGAACGTCGTCGAGCCGCCGCTGGGGACCGTTCCGTCCGCCGGATTGGCCTTGATGGCCACGTTGTTGAAGAGCGTCGCCTGGACATAGGCCGTCGCCACATTGTCGGCCGGCCGGCCGTCGCCCAGCGCGCTCGCCGTCATCGTCGTGCCGACCAGGCCGTTGGTGCCGATCGCCACCGTGGTCGCGATCGTGCAGGTGAGCGTTGCATCGACCGGAATCAGGGCCGAAATCAACGATCCGTCCGACTGCAGCACCGGCGCGTAGGCACCGCCGACGGGCACGCACTCGATCGGTGCCGCCAGCGTCAGGTTCTCGCTCAGCGTATTCGTGATCGTGACGTTCTGCGCGTCGCCAGGCCCGCTGTTCGCGACCACCATCGTGAAGTTCGCGGACGGCTCGACCAGCGGTCCGGCCGGCGCCGTTCCGGTCACGCTCAGGTTGTTTCCGCTGGCGGTGACGGTGGCGGTCGCCGAGTTGTTGCTGCGGTTGTTCTCGTTCGCGAAGCTCGCCGACATCGTATTGCTGAGCAGGCCGTTGGCGCCCTGCGCAAGCAGCGCATTGACCTGGAAGCTCAACTTGCCGCCCGCCGGCAGGAAGGGCACCGTCGTCACGACGCTGACCGGCGTCGGACACGACGCGCCCCCGGATGCGGTGCACGTCATCGACGTCACCGCCATCTGGTTGCCGATCAGATTCGTGATCGTGATGTCATTGGCGTCGTAGCCGCCGCCGTTGCGCACCGTCATCACGAACTCGGCCGTATCCCCGCCGTGGAGGACTCCGGACGGCCCGCTGCCGGTGACGATCAGATCGGTGCCGGTATAGCGCCCGCTGCCGCCGCCACAGCCGGCCAGCCATGGCATGCCTACCCCCAGCGCAACCAGGGTTGCCAGTCTCCAAAGCGTCATCGAAGATTTCCCATGCGGGGGCCGAGCGCCGCACGCCGAAATCGGTGTTGCGGATTCCCCACTCGATGCGAATGGTACCGAAAGATATAGCGGTACCCCGTCGCAATCGCGCGTGGGTTGCACGACGGCGTGAAATCTGTCCGATATCAAGAGGCAGCGGCCCGCCGGACCACGCCAAGCCGCGCGTCTCGGCTTCAGTCGGAATCGGGCATCGACAGCCTTTTCACGGCCTTGACGAAGCGTTCGAGCGTCGGCGACTGAACGCCGGGGGCGAGGCGGATGTCGATGAGCTGGAAGCGTCCGCGCGTCGCCGCCGCCTTCTGCATCGCCGCCCGCAGCTCGGCGCAGGTGCGCACGCAGACGCCGTCGCCGCCCATGCCGGCCGCCATCGACGCGAAGTCCCAGGTGCCGAGCGTATTGAAGGCGTCGCGCGGTTCGAATGCGCGCAGCATCTCCCACGACGCGTTGTTGAAGACGAGGACGATCGGGTCCCAGCCGTAGCGGCGTGCGTTGCCGAGTTCCCAGCCCGTCATCTGGAATGCGCCGTCGCCGACCAGGATCAGCGGCCGGCCCCCGTTTGCGGCCTGCAGGCCGAGGCCGGCCGGCACGCCGTAGCCCATCGTCGCGTAGTAACCGGGCGCGACGAGCCCCGTCGGGTCCATCTCCATCGCGGTGAAGAGGCAGTCGCCGACGTCGCTGGCGATCGGGTGCGGGCCGTGCTCGTGCATCAGCTCGTTGACCGCCGCCGCGATGTCGGCCGGACGGATCGGGGCCGCATCGTCCGCCGGCGCTGGCTTGGCCGCCGGCGCGGCGCGCTTGGCCGCCTTGCGCGCGGCGCGCGCCGCCGGCAGCCGCTCGAGCAGGCGATCGACGAGCATCGCGAGCGGCACGTCGGGGTAGGTGTGATGCCCCATCACGACCCGGCCGTCGAGCGCCTGGATCGCGTGGCGCACGTCGATGCGCTTGGCCGAGACGGCGAAGTTGGTGTCGGACAGGATCACACCGAGCAGGAAGAGGCCGTCCGAACTCTCGACCTCGGCGCTCAACGCCGGGTCGCCGGCGAGGCCGAGGTAGGTGCCGCGCAGCGGCGCGTCCGTGTTCGCGAGCAGGCCGCGCCCCATGACGGTCGTCGCGACCGGCATCGCGAGGCGCCGCGCCAGCTCGGCGACGCGCGCCTCGAGCCCGTAGCGGCGGACCTCGACGCCGACCAGCAGCAGCGGGTGCTTCGCGCGCCGCAACCGCGCCAGCAGTTCGTCGGCGCAGGCATCGAGCGCGTCGGCGTCGGGCTCGGACACGGGCGTCGTCGGCACCGCGCCGCAGGGCTGGGCCGGCATGTCGCGCGGGATCTCGAGGTAGACCGGGCGCGACAGGCGCAGTGCGGCGTCGAGCACGCGAGCGATGTGTTGCGGCGCGGTCTGCACGTCGTCGAGCCGGGCGCGGTCGGCGGTGATCTCGCGGTAGATGCGCCACTGCGATTCGATCGTCTTGACCTGGTGGTGCAGCAGGTAGCCGCTCGCCGCCTCGTGCGCCGCCGGCGCGCCCGACAGCACGACGAGCGGCACGCGCTCGGCGTACGCGCCGGCAACCGCGTTGACGAGGTTCAACGCGCCGGCGCCGTAGGTCACCGCGGCGACGCCCAGCCCGCCGCGCGCGCGCGACGCCGCATCGGCGGCGAAGCCGACCGCCGGCTCGTGCGACAGCGTGTAAAGGGGCAGCACGCGCGAGCGCTCGAACTCGCGAAACATCGGCAGCGCGAAGTCGCCCGGGATGCCGAAGATCTCGGTCGCGCCACGCGCGGCGAGCGCGTGCAACAGCCTTTCGGTGAGGGTGGCCGCGTTGCGCTTCGCACCCGAAGCGCGCGGCCGGTGCGGGCTCAAGCCCATAGCGGCCCGATCGCGTCGAGCGTGTTCTTCAGCACGAGGCCCATCTCGGTATCCCCCTCCATGACGAGCGCGCGCTCGAAGAAGAGGCGATCGGCGTCGTCCTCGCCGCGCAGCAGGCGCAGATAGCTCTTCGCCGGTGCGACGATGCGCAGCGCCGTCTCGCTGCGCGCCGGGGCGACGCGAAAGCCGCCGGCCGCGAGCTGCAGCCGCACGCGCAACCCGAGGTCGCTGATCGCGACCTCGACGGTGCGGTTGGCGAGCGCGGCGCGCGCATCGGCCGGCAGCTTCGGCAGCAGCATGCGGTCGAGCACGCGCGCGAGGACGAACGACGGCGGCTGCACCGGCAGGCGTTCGACGATCGCGCGCAGCCGCGCGGCCGCGATATCCGCCAGCGGCGGCAGCTGCGGTGTGGAAGAGTTCGTCCTGTTCATCGGGCTCCTCATGCGGCCTCGGCTTCGAGGCCCTGTTCCATGCCCGGTCTGCGATGCGCGAAGCCGTTGCACAGGCCGCCGTCCGGCGCGAGCGACTCGATCTCGCGCCGCGCATCGGCGGCATCCGCGCCGTGGTTCATGACCTGCTCGAAGTGCGCGAGCACGGTCGCAAATCCGTTCGAACTCGGCGACAGCCGCAGCCTTGTCACGCCCGCCGCGCGCAGCGACCGCGCCTCGCCGATCAGGCACTGCGTCGCCGCCGACTGCGTCTGCGTGCCGTTCAAGACGAGGAAGGGCTGGCCCTCGCTGCTCGACAGCAGCATGCCGTCGGCGTCCGCCATGCAGCGGAACTCGCACTCGTCCTTGTTCAGCCGGTGGTGGCGCGCCGTGAAGCAGCGCGCCGAGAACGCGAGCGGCAGCCGGCCGAAGGCGAAGACTTCGGTCGCGATCGGCGCGCCGTCCGCCGCGCGCACCGGGTCGGCCGGCGGGTTGACGAGGGCGACCGCGTCGATGCTCAGCTCGACCGGCGCCGCCCAGCGCTGCGCGCCAATCGCGGCGTGCTCGACGAGCGCCTCGCGGCTGTAGATGTTGATGTGCGGCCCGAGCACGAACGGCAGCTTGCCGGCGAGCCGGTGCAGCGCCGATGCGTCGCCCGCCTCGACGAGGAAGTCGCCTTGCTCGGCGAGCCGCCGCACGAGGCGCAGATCGGCCTCGGACTCGATCAGCGCCTGCGTCGCGAGCACCACTTCCTTGCCCTCGGCGGCGAGGTCGCGGGCGAGGCCGAACCAGTCGTCGGGCTTCATCTCGCGCCGGCGCGAGCAGACCACCTCGCCGAGCACGATGGTGTCGGCCGCCGACTCCGCCAGCCCGGCGTAGAAGTCCATCAGCGTCTGGCGCGGCCAGTGGTAGAGCAAGGGGCCGACGGCAAGCGCGATGCGCGCGGCGTCTGTGCCGGCGTGCTCCGCCGTGGCCGCGTTCGGGCTGCCGTCCGGGCCGCAGCCCGCGTTGTGGTTCGATGTGTAGCGCACGCCTTGTCCTTTCAACCTACATCCGGCAGTTGGACGCGCCCGAGCGGGCCGAAATCGGGTGGGCTGGCAAGGCGCGAACCGCAGCGATGGCCTGCGCCATCGCGAGGATTCGCAACGCCGCCAGCGCGCCCGAGGGCGGCGCGATCGGGTGCGTAGCGCTGTCACCGAGGAGGTGAGCGTGATCGTGGCGAGGAAAGTCAGCAAGCACGGGCGTCTCCAGCGTGAACAGCGCGGTCAACTGCCGGATGTAGGTTCAGCGCCATGGCCGGTTGTACGCGCCGAGCGTGTGCTGCTGGCCCTCGGCGAAGCGCGCAAGCGTCGCCGTCCACGCCGGCTGCACGCTGTAGCGCGCGCCAGCCGCGCAGGCCTGGTCGATCGCGGCGCGCCAGACGCGCGTCACCTGCTCGACGTAGCTCGGGCTCCTCTGGCGGCCCTCGATCTTGAAGGCCTTGACGCCGAGCTCGATCAACTCGGGTAGGATCGCGAGCGTGTTCAGGCTCGTCGGCTCCTCGATCGCGTAGTCGCGCTGGCCTTCGACGTGAAAGCGCCCCTTGCACAGCGTCGGGTAGCCGCGCGGTTCGTCCTTCGCGTAGCGGTCGATCAGCACGCCGTTCAGGCGCGACTCGACGCCGCTCGGCGTCTCCTGCCAGCGCACCGCCGACGGCGGCGAACAGACCCCCGCCGTATTCGGCGACTGGCCGGTGACGTAGGACGACAGCGCGCAGCGCCCCTCGACCATCACGCACAGGCTGCCGAAGCCGAAAACCTCGATATCGACGTCGGTGTTGCGGATCACGTGGCCGACCTGCGACATCGTCAGCACCCGCGGCAGCACGGCGCGCTGGATGGCGTAGCGCTCGCGGTAGAACTCGATCGCCTCGTAGCTCGTTGCCGACGCCTGCACCGACAGATGCAGGCGCAGCGCCGGATGGTGGTCACGGCAATACGCCATCACCGCCGTGTCGGCGACGATCAGCGCGTCGGCGCCCATCGAGGCGGCGGTATCGACGGCGCGCTGCCAGGGCCGGATGTCGCGCGCGTCGGCGAAGGTGTTGAGCGCCATCAGCACCTTCGCGCCGCGCGCATGCGCATAGGCAACGCCTTCGCGCACCTGCGCGTCGTCGAAATTCAGGCCGGCGAAATTGCGCGCGTTGGTCGCGTCCTTGAGGCCGAGATAGACGGCATCGGCTCCCGCATCGACGGCCAATTGCAGTGCGCGCAGCGATCCCGCCGGGCACACGAGTTCAGGCTTGGAGGGTGCCGGCGCAAGACTTTGCAAGGTCATGACGAGGGGGCGGGCTGACCCCGGAAGAAGCGAAACGGCGCATTGTGCGGCCCACCCCGGCGCCGTCGTTTGTGCCGCGTCAAGGCACGCGCAACGCGCGTTGCATTCAGGGTCTTTCGCCGTGGCCCAGGGGGCCGCGATCTAGCGCGCCGGGTTCGAGCCGTGCGACGCCGGCCTGCCCGCATTCGGCGCGATGCCGGCGGCGGCGAGCCATGCCTGCACTCTGCGCTTCCTGCGCCATGCCCAGAGGCCGAAGCTGGCGAGCCGCCAGACCCGGCGCGGACGCAGCACCAGCAGCACGACGACCGTGCCGCCGACCAGCACGACGCGCTCGCGCCAGGCCCAGCGGGCGCCGGCATGTACCCGGTCCGCGAACGCGAACGGCACATCCAGCACCGCCGACTGCTCGGCAATCGATGCCCGCAGCGCGGCGCTGCGCGCGAGCAGGCGCTCCTGCCGCAGCGCGAGTTCGGTCTCGGCGCTCATCGGCCCGGCGTCGGCGGCGGCGCGATATCGGCCTCGCGTAGCGCGAGCGCCGCCTGGTCGCGCGCCAGCTCTTCGCGGCTCGCCGCGAAGGCGCCCGACGGCGTCTGGATACGGCTGATCGCGAAGCGAACCATCAGCGCGCCGGCGACGAAGTAGATCAAGGCGAGCCCGACGATCGCCAGCATCCGGTAGCTGTCCCAGAACAGCAGGACGATCAGGACGCTCGTCAGCACGAGTCCGAGCGCAATGCAGACGCTGCCGAGCGCGGCCCAGATCAGGGCGGCGAGGATCGAGAGCTTCTGGCGCTCGATCTCGGTGCCGAGCAGTTCGAGCCGGATCCGCGCCAGCTCGAGCGTCGTCGCGCCGAGCCGCCGCAGCGAGGCGAGCAGGCCCGCGCTCGCCCGCCGCTGGGTCATGTCGATGCCGCGCCGCTCAACGCCGCCCGATCAGGAGACCGACGAGCAGGCCGAAGCCGGCCGCGATGCCGATCGAGCGCCACGGGTTGTCGTGCACGTAGTCGTCCGCCGCCCGCCCCGCTGCCCGGGCGCGCGAGATCGCGGCATCCTGGGCATCGGCGAGGCCGGCGCGCGCGCGCGCGAGGCTCGCCTGCACGCGGTCGCGCAATTCGGCCGCGCCCTCGCCGGCCTGGCCGGCGGTCGAACGCAGCAGTTCTTCGGCGTCGGCAACGACCAGGCGCAAATCGGCCATCAGCTTGTCGGTCTGGGCTGCGGTCACATCGTTCATCTGATTTCTCCTTGGCTTCGGGGGTGAGGCAAGGGCCAACGATACACTGCCGCCGCGGCGATGTCATGAAAGCGGCGGATCGCCGACCATCAGCCTGGGCGGCCGTCGGGGCGCGGCCGGCCGAACCAGCGGCCGTAGCGCAGCGCCCAGGCGGTCGCGACGCCTGCCCACGCAAGGGCGGCGAAGAGCAGAACGAACGACGGCAGCGCGGGCCACGCCGCGCTCGCGAGGCGCGCCAGCACGGCCGTCTGCAACAGCCAGAACAGGCTCCACAGGAAGGCATCGGCGACCTGCGAACGCCCGCTGTGTCCGCAGGCGACGCGGCTCGTCATCGCGAGCAGGATCGAGCCGAGAAATCCCATCGTCATCGCATGCAGCGGCGCAAGGCCAAGCGCGACACTGCCGTCGCCGAATGCGGCGAGCGCGTCCGATACGGTCGCCAGCGCGAGCGCGAGCGCGAACCAGGCGAAGCCGATATACATCATCCGCGGCAGGCGCTGGCGCAGCGGAATGCGCAGCCTGGGGATGGCCACCCAGCGCAGCGCAAGGGCGACGAGCAGGAGCGCGGACGGCGCCTCGAGCGCGGCGCGCAGCGCGTGCCCGCTCGCGCCCGCCGGCCCGGCCAGCGCGTCGGTCATGCCGAAGGCCGCCTGCAGCCCGAGCGTCGCGCCAAAGACCCACAGCAGCCAGCCCGGCCACCGCAGATCGAGGCGCGCCAGTCCGCCGTCGCCGAAGAACGGGATCATGCGATGCGCGACCGTCGCGAAGACGAGCGCGATGAAGCCCCACAGGCCGAGTTGCACCGCGGCGCGCACGATATCCTCGCGCTGCGCGGCCAGGCCCGCCGCGGCGGCCCACATCGCAAGCGCGCCGATCGCGCAGGCGGCGCCGACCCAGCGCGGATGGGTGCGATCGCGCACCCGGCTCGTTCGCACCAGCCGCCACAGGCGCAGCGTGAAGATGCCCCACCCGGCGGCGGCGACGGCCAGGCCGATCGCCGCGAGCAGCGTCGACAGGTTCACGCCCGGCACGAACAACGCCCATCCGGCGAGCGCCGCGCCGACCGTCGGCGCCAGCGCCGAAGCGCGCATCTCCGGCTGCGCGAGCCACTTCGGGCCGGCGGTGAACAGGAAGCCGGCGAAAAAGAGCGGCATGAAGCCGAAGCTCATCAGCAGCGAATGGGCGAGCGTCGGCGAGACCATCCACGCCAGCGGCCAGCCGTCCAGGCGCGACCACAGCGCGCCGAACCACCACACCGCGCTGGCGGCGAAGACCAGCCCGGCGCCGAAGAATGCGAGCCGGTGCGGCGCCGTGAGCAGCCAGCGCAAGCGCCAGTGCGCCGGCGCGGGCGGGGTCTGCGCTGTGCCGCGCTCGGCGCGATGCTCGCGAGGGGTTCCTGGCGCGCCCTGCGGCCCCGGGCTCACGGCGCCGGGCCGGCGCCAGCGGGGACCGGATCGGCAAGCTGACCGGCAAGGCTCGAGGCAGCGATCGCGGCGAGCGCCGCCTGGGCTTCCGGCGGCGCGGTCAGCAGCCGCTGCATCAGTTCGCGCACGCTGCGGATCTCGGCGCCGAACGGCAGCGCACCGACGCCGCGGAAGAAGAGCCCGCGGTTGACCTCGCCGCGCAGCGCCGCGGCCAGATGGGTGTCGATGCAGAACTGGCCCCAGGCCGGATTGCCGTCGCGCAGCCCGCACTGGGCGAGGCAATCGAATTCGAGCTGGCAGCGCTTGGCGTGCGCCTGCGCCTGCAGCTTGTCCACCGAACGCAGGTAGGCCTTCAGCCAGGGCGTCGCGACGGCGCGCGCCGGCAGCCCGGCGACGCTCGTGAATTCGACCAGATCCTCGTCCTTCGCCTCGGCGAGCACGCGCTTGAAGGCGGGCGCGGCGTCGCCTTCGATCGTCACGGCAAACGGCGTGCCGAGCTGCACCGCCGCCGCGCCGAGCGCCTGCAGGCGGGCGATGTCGGCGAAGCTGCGCACGCCGCCGGCGGCGATCACCGGCACCTCGCGCTCGATGCCCGCGGCGCGCAGCGCGGCGAGCGTCTGCGGGATCACGGTCTCGAACTCGAAGCGGGCGTCGTGCAGGTCGGCGACCTTGGCCGCCCCCAGGTGGCCGCCGGCGACGCTCGGGTTCTCGATCACGATCGCGTCGGGCACGCGCTTCCTGCGCTCCCACTTCTTCAGCACCAGCGCGACGCCGCGCGCGTCCGACAGGATCGGCACCAGCATCGCCTGCGGATGATCCTGCGCCAGTTCGGGCAGGTCCAGTGGCAGCCCGGCGCCGACGACGACGGCGTCGATGCCGCATTCGAGCGCCTTCGTCACCGACGGCGCATATTCGCCGACCGCGCGCATGACGTTGATCGCGAGCAGCCCGCGTCCATTGGCGAGCGCGCGGGCGGCGGCGATCTCGCGCTCCAGCGCCTCGAGGTTGGCGGTGTTGATCTCGGTCTTCGCGACCTCGCCGCGCAGCCCGAGCGTTCGCTTCATCAGGTCGGGGTGCAACCGGCGCAGATCGACCGAACTGATGGTGCCGACGCCACCCTGCGCCGCCACGCTACCGGCGAGGCTGTGCGCCGAGATGCCGACCCCCATGCCGCCCTGCACCAGCGGCAGCACAGTCGCGTCGCGCAGACGCAGCGGCGTCAGGCCGCTCGCCATCAAGGTCGCGGCGAGATCAGGGTCGATGCGGGGGAAGGTGAGGTCGCTCGAAGGCATGGCACGCATGGCGACGCTCGCGCCATCCGGATTCGGATGTTAGTCGCAAGCCTAAGCCGAAGTCGCCGGCAGTGATTTGACTCCGGTCAAGAGTTTCCCAGTGGCGGGTTGCGCGGCCCGGACTTCGGGGCACTGCGCGCTGCCAGCACCGAAACGTCCGCTCAACCGAAGCGCACCGGATCGCCGCGCCGATCGAAGGGCAGCAAGCCGTCGAGCCGCCCGGCCTTGATCGCATCGACCATCCGCCGCAATGGCGCCTCGGCGTCGACGCTGGTCGGCGCGACGCCGCCCCGTCCCGGCAGCGCGGCACTGAAGACGATCGCCCACGGCGGCCCGGCCTGCGCCGCCTCGGCGGCGAACGCTTCAAAATTGGCAAGTTCATCGGCCGGTTTGTCGACGCACATCAGCGGCACGAGTTCACCGCCTTCGCCGGCCTCGAATTCGCGCCGCTGCTCGGCACTCGCATCGGCCGGCAGCTCGGCGCCGACGAACACGAACAGCAACCGCTGCGGCTCGGGCTGGGCGCGCGCCGCCTGGATCAGATCGTCGAAGCTCGTGATGTTCATGTTCGCGCCGCGCGGCCGAGGGCCGCTATTGAACGAGCGGCGTATCGGCGCTGTCGAGCTGCACGCCGACGATCGCCGCCCCGCCGGCCAGCAGCTGCAGGTATTGGCGCAGCGCGGTGACGAAGGTCTGCTGGCGCAGCGCGAGCGCCGCCGCGCCGCGCACCGACTCGAACGCCGGCGCGTGCCCGCTCTCGCGCGCAAGCACCTCGACGACATGCAGCCCGAAGCGGCTGTGCACGAGGCGCGGCATGACGCCGATCTCGGGGCCGGCGAAGAGCTCGCGCGCGAACTCGGGCGCGCAATCGGCGCGCGTGAGCCAGCCGAGATCGCCGCCCTGCGCGGCCGATGGGCAGTTCGACAACTCGCCGGCGACCGCTGCGAAACGATCCGCCTCGCCCTCGCGGTGGCAGCGCAGTTCGAGCAGCGCGGCCTCCGCGCGCTGGCGCAGCAGCCGCACATCGACGCCGGGGGTGACGGCGAACAGCACGTGCCGCACCCGGGCGCGGTCGCCGACGCGAAAGTTCGATTCGTGCGCCGCGTAGTGCCGCCGGCACGCCTCTTCCGACGGCTCGGGCACGCTGAGCTCGCGCGCGAGCAGCGCTTCGATCGCCGCGGTCGCCGCTTCGCTCGTCGCGCCGTCGACCGGCGCCGGATCGTCGGCGGCGAGCAGCCCGGCGTGCTGCGCCGCCTGACGCAGCAGCTCGGTGCATGCGCGCTGGCGCAGCGCCTCGTCGGCCAGCACTTCGCCCGGTGCGTGGAGCGCGACGCCGTTCACGCTCGCGGGAGCGGTATGCACGATGGGGGTCATGCGCTGGATCTCCGTATTGCGTTCAGATGCGCGTCGGCGGCGTGTTGTGACCCGGCGGCAGGTTCAGCCGGCGCGCGCGAACGAGCTGGTAGGGGCGGAACAAATAGGCAATCGAGCCGAATCCGCTCCAGATGTGCACCAGGCGGCTGAACGGGAAGAGGATGAAGATGATCATGCCGAGCACCATGTGAACCTTGAACGGCCAGGCGACCGCGACGAGCGGCAGGGCGTCGGGCCGGAAGGTCCAGATGCCCTGCGCCCAGGCGGCGAGGATCAGCATCTCGTGCCCGTCGGCGCGGCCGGCGTACGAGAACGGCAGCGTGACGAGGCCGAGCACGAGCTGCACCCACAGGATGACGAGGATC
>CALMIL010000060.1 GCA_937864005.1 uncultured Burkholderiales bacterium | reverse complement strand
AAGGAGATCTACAAGCTCGGCCTCAAGCACGGCATGAAGCTGTCGGCGATCTCCGGCGTGAACGGCGTCTACAGCGATGCCGATATCGCGAAGGTGGTCGCGCTCGCGAAGAAGGCGCGGCTGACGTGGAACGGCGGCGTCGCCGCACCGAAATCGGCGCCGAAACCGGCGCAGAAGGCGGCCGGCAAGGCGCCGGCGAAGAAGTCTGCCGCGAAGAAGACCGCTGCCGCGCCTGCAAAGAAGGCGGCGTCGAAGAAGGCCGCTGCAAAAAAATCCGCCGCAGCGCCAGCGAAGAAGACAGCGGCGAAACGCTGACCCGCGAAGCGCGCTAGCCCAGGCCCCGGACCAGCATCGCCGCGGCCAGATCCTCGAGCGCGGTGCCGACCGACTTGAAGACGGTGCGTTCGCCCGCCGCGCTGCGGCCGGGCGCTTCGTCGCGTGCGAGCGTCGCGAGCGTTCCGGCGATATCGCCAGCGCGGATCACGCCGCGCGCGAGCGGCCCGATCAGATCGCCGCTCTTGGCGAGCGCCTCTTCGGTATCGATGTAGAGCCGCGCGCTGGCAAGGCAGTCGTCGTCGGCCTCGCGCATCGCCGGCGTGAAGCTGCCGATCAGGTCGAGGTGGCTGCCGGCGCGCAGCCAGCGGCCCCTCACGACCGGCTCGGTCGCAAGCGTCGCGCAACTGACGATATCGGCTTCGCCGACCGCGGCCGGCAGATCGGCCGCCGGCCGGGCGTCGAAACCCTGCCTGCGCAGTTCATCGGCGAGCGCCCCGGCGCGCGCGGCCACGCGCGCCCACACCGTGACGCGGCGGATCGACGGCCGCACGACGCGCATGGCCTCGGGCAGCAGCCGCGCGACGCGCCCGGCGCCGACGACGAGCAGCGTCTTCGCCTGCGGCGCGGCCAGCGCCGACGCGGCCAGCGCCGACGCCGCCGCGGTGCGGCGCGCGGTGATCTGGTCGCCGTCGATCAGCGCGAGCGGCGCCCCGGTCCGCGCATCGTGCAGCACGTAGCTCGCGTGCAGCGCCGGCAGGCCGCGCGCGGCATTGCCGGGCGCGATATTGACGATCTTCACGCCGTACGCGCGCCCCGCCTGCCAGGCCGGCATGATGAGCGACGTGACGGCCTCGGCCGCCGACCCGGCCGGCGCCTCGATGCGATGGACGTGGCGCGGCGGGACTTCGCAACCGGCGGCGAACAGCTCGCGCAACGCCGGGATCAGCCGCTCGAAGGGCAGCGCCTCGCGGGTCGCCTCGGCGTCGAAGACCTGCATCCGAATCCTCAGCGATAGCTCGCGAGCAGGATGCTCGTCTCGGTATTCGCGATGCCCTTGATCAGGCGCACGCGATCGAGCACCTTCGACAGCTCGGTCGTCGATTCGGCGCGCAGCTCGGCGAGCAGATCCCAGCGGCCATTGGTATCGTGCAGCGCGGCGACGCCGGGCTCGCCGAGGAGGCTCGCGACGACCTCGCGCGTCTGGTTGCCGTCGACCAGGACGCCCATCCAGGCCCGGATCTGATTCGGCACGGCGTCCGGCCGCAGCAGCACCGAGTAGCCGACGATGAGCTGCGCGTCCTCTAGCTTGCGCAGCCGGTTCGTCACCGTGCCGCGCGATACGCCGAGCTTGGCAGCGAGCGTCGCAACGCTCATGCGCGCATCCTTGCGCAGCAGCGCGATCAGCCGGTGGTCGGTGCTGTCCATCGGCATCGCGATCTTCGGGCCGGCTCGTCGTCCACGCCGTTCAGCGCACCAGCAGCAGCGGCGTCCTGCAGCTCGCGAGCACCTTGGCCGCGACCGACCCCATGACGAGCCCGGAGAGGCTGCCATGTCCGTGCGAGCCCATCATCAGCAGGTCGAATCGGCCTGCCGCGGCCTGACGCGCGATCAGCTCGCCGGCGGTGCCGACCCGGCTGAGGTAGGCGGGCTCGATGCCCTGGCGGGCGAGAAAGGCGCGGATCGGCTTGAAGATACGCTCGGCCTCGTCCTCGTAGTGGCTCTTGACGACCGCCCGGTCGAGCACGCCCGCCGCCCTGCTGGGCAGAGCCGGCACCACCGTCAGCACCGTGTACTGGTGGCGGCTGCCGAGAAGTTCGTCGTGCGCCGCGAGATACGCGAGCATGCGTTTCGTATAGCGGCTGCCGTCGACGGCGACGAGAATCTTCATGACGATGCTCCCTGGCTGGGTGGATCAATGGCATCGACAGTGTCGCGCCATCGCCCGACTATAGGTTGACGCGCGTCACTCGCGGGCCGCCACGTCGAAGCACTTCAGGCCGTCGAAGCCGTCCGCCTCGCCCTTGCGCGAGTGGCCGCGGGCATTGGCGACGATGCGCGTCTCGTGCCCGCCCGGCGCGCGAACCAGATAGTCCTGGCGGCAGTGCAGATGGCCGTGGATCCACAGATCGGCATGCGAGAGCAGATCGTCGTCGGCATTGCAGAAGCTCGCCGTCGTCGGCTGCGTGCCGTAGCGCGGGTCGGCGCTGCGCGCGCTCGGCGCAAAGTGGGTGATGACGACGGTGGCATCCCAAGCGCCCTGCGGGCGGCGCAACTCGGCCTCGAGCCAGCGGCGGCAGGCGAGCGCTTCCTCGCGCATCAGCGCGGCGTCGAACGGCCGGCCGGCGTGCGTCGCCTGCATCAGGCGCATGAAATAGCCGGCGGCGCGCATCGCGCGTTCGCGGCCGGCGGCACCGAAGAGGTCGAAATCGCACCAGCGCGTCGTCGCGACGAAGCGCACGCGCAGACCCCGCGCATCGGTGAGGCACAGGCTCTCGCATTCGAGCAGCGTGATGCCGATGCGCGCGCAGCGTGCGCGCAGTGCGGGCCACGCAGTCGTCAGCTCGCGGCGGTCGAACTCGTGGTTGCCGGCGACGAACAGCACCGGCACCGGCCAGCCTCGATAGGCGTCGAGTGCATCCCAGCGGCTGTCGATATCGCCCGCGAGCACCAGCACGTCCGCGCCCGGCGCCGGCTCGGGCGCGAAGGTTTCGGTCTCGAGATGCAGGTCGGAAAGCAGTTGCAGGCGCATCCCGGCCTCGCGTCAGGCGCGGCGCGCCGGCGGCGTCATCCTGCGCCGTGGCAATGCTTGTACTTCCTGCCGCTGCCGCAGGGGCAGGGGTCGTTGCGGCCGACCTTGGGCGCATCGCGGCGCACGGTCTGCACGCGGTAGCGTTCGTTGTAGGTCAGGTCGGCCAGATCGGCGACGCTCGAGACGAGGTCTTCGATCGCTTCGTCGAGCGTCGCGAGCGGCGCCTCGCGATCGAGCAGGTCGACGATTTCGCGCACTTCTTGGTCCTCGACCGGCAGGTGGCGGAAGATGCGCGCGATCGCCATCATCACCGCCTCGTCCTGCATTTCGAGCAACGCCGGGAAGGCGGCACAGGCGGTCTGGAAGCCGGCCACCCACGGGACCAGCGGGCGCGAGATCGCGTTCATCGCGGCCAGCGGACCGGTTTCGCCGCGCGCCGCGTCGCCGTCCGCCTCCTCGCCGTCGTCGTCCACAATCAGCGGATCGAACCAGCCGTTCTCGTGCAGCGCGCGCACGAGCGCGGCATGCCGGCGCAGCACCAGGGTACGGATGCGATCGGCGCCGACCGCCTCCTGCGCGAACGCACGGCGCTCGATGTCCGGCACCAGCGCCAGCCACTGCTCGGCGGGGACGAGCACCGGCTGCACGATGACACCGCACAGATAGCCGTCGAGCATGACGATTTCCATCGGCATCGCCGGCTCGGGCATCGCTGCGAGCAGGTCGTCGAGTTCGACCAGTTCGGCGTCGCTCAGGTCGCGTGCGGCGAGAGGTAGATCGGGGGCGGGCATGCGCCGATTGTCCACTGACCACGCCGGCAGCGCTTCTCGGCGCGACAAGCCGCCGTCCGCACCCACGGAATGCACTACCCTCGCGCATGCCTTGCGGAGGTTCAATGGGAAGAACGAGTGCAATCGTCGTGGCGGTGCTGTCGATCGCGTGGCTGCTTTCCTGCGGGTGGCGTGCCGCGCAAGCCGAGCATTCGCCGGAGTATCCGGCCAGATCGATGGGTGCCGCCTCGAAGGGCGACACCGCAAGCGCGGCCTTGCACTTCACAGTCGCCGGCTCCGCGCGGCGGCCGTTTCGACGGTGCCGCTGCGGCACGGTTACTACGTCGACAGCGATACGCCCTGCAGCAAGGCCTCCAACGCGACGGTGTCGCTGCTCGGGCGCGACGGCATCGCCGGCGCTCGCGACTTCTGCACCTTCGAGAAGATCGAGCAGACCGGTTTGCGCACCTATCGCGTGACGCAGTCCTGCAAGGTGTTTCAGGACACCGCGCCGCCGCAAGTCAGCGTCGTGATCTACACCCTCGTCGACGAGTCGCGCTTTGCGTCCAGGAGCGAGAAGGGCTGGGAGTACAGCGCGCGCCATTGCAGTCAGTCGAGCATGCCCCAGCAATGGCGCCGGAACGACATCCGCGATGCCGGCGGCTGACACTGCCAAAGTATGATGAAGGCAGCGAGGTGAGCCCAGATCCTTTTCGCCGCCCATCGCATTCAACCCCGGAGGCCACGACGAAATGAGCGCCAACCGCATTCATCGCCGTTCGATTCCAGTTGCAGCCTTGCTGATGCTTGCAGGCGCAGCATCGTCCTTCGCCGCGCCGGAGTGGGATGTCGTCGGCGTCCGCCTTGGCATGAGCCCCGAGCAGGCGCGCAGCGCGATGCTTGCCCATGCTCCGAAGGGCGAGGTCACAGAACAGAAGCGGCAGTTCGCCTTCAACGACGGCGTCAAGGATCAACCGACACCGGCTTTCCTGAGCTCGATCGTCATTCAACAGGGCCCGACCAACAGCTCCGAGACGCTGGAGGTCATGTTCTCGGCGCCGCCGCTGGAGCAGCGGGTCATTCGCGTCATTCGCACCTTGGTCATGTACGACAACCCGCTGCCGATGGACCGCGCCATGGCTTCGGTCACCCAGAAGTACGGCAAGCCTTCCACCGTACTGGAGGCGAACAACGGGAGGGGCAATTTTTCTCGATGGGTCGAACCCGGCAAGGTCGTCTGTGGTGACACTGCTCCGACGTCGATGGATGCCCGGCAGACACCGCCGGTGGACAACTCCCCTGCCGGTCTCGGTCAGTACCAGGCTTGGCAGCGACGAAAGCTTGCGCCGGCCGATGCGTCGACTTGCAGTGCAGCGCTGGTCGTGAACCTCGTGACCCGCGCCCCACGCGAATCCGTGGTCACCGAGATGAAGTTCGTGATGACCGATCCGGGCCACGCCGTCCCGGCCATGCAGGCCACTGCCAAGCAATTGGCCGACCTGCAGGCCGAGGCGCGCACGACACGCCAGAATTCGGCTGCCATGCCCAAGATGTAGGCGACAGGCTCTTGCGAGTCATCTCGCGCGCCGCGATCGTGCTACCGCGCCAGTCGGCGCAGCCCGCGCTGCCTTGAACGTCAGGCAGCCGTCTGATCCGTTCGCTGCTCAGGCGGCGAGCCGCTCCTCGATGCGCGCCTTGGTCGCCGTCAGTTCCTGCGGCAGGTGCCAGGCGAGCTTCTCGAACAGCTCGGCGTGCAGCTTCATCTCGGCCTGCCAGGCCTCGGGGTCGATGCTCGTCACCTGCTGGAAGCGGGCCGGCGGGAAGTCGAGCCCGGTCCAGTTCAGGTCCTCGTAGCGCGGGCTGGTGCCGAAGACCTGGTCGAAGCCTTCGCCGCGGCC
>CALMIL010000059.1 GCA_937864005.1 uncultured Burkholderiales bacterium | reverse complement strand
CTGGTGCTGATCGGCCTCGGCGCGAAGAACGCGGTGCTGCGCGTGTCGGCGGCGGTCGACTTTCGCAAGCAGGGCTTCAGCATCATGGACGCGACAAGGCTTGCGGGCGAGCAGCGGCTGCGGCCGATCATCATGACCTCGCTTGCGTTCGCCGTCGGCTGCCTGCCGCTCGCGCTCGCCGTCGGCGCCGGCGCCAACGCGCGCCACTCGATCGGCACCGGCATCATCGGCGGCATGATCGGCGAGACGACGCTCGCGATGCTCTACGTGCCGCTGTTCTTCTACCTCTTCGACCGATTGTCGGAGCTGCGCAAGGGCGGCGAGACCGCGCCCGCGCCCGCAGCGCCGTCGCAGGACCATGTCTGAATTGATGTGGCTGGCCGGACAAATCATGCGGCGCCGGTGCGTGCGCCAGCGCCCCCTCACCCCAACCCTCTCCCCGAGGGGAGAGGGAGTTGGCCTGCTCCCGACCCCTGCGCGGAGCGCGAGGGAGATGGCCTCCCCCCTCTCCCGCGTGCGGGAGAGGGTCGGGGTGAGGGTTGGCGGCCGTGCTGCGTTGCCGCCTTCGCCGATACGCGCTGCCTACAACACGGCTTCATGCATCGCGGGACGCACAGCGCAATGGGCCACCGACATGCGGCGCCACACGCCTTTGCGCGCCGCGATACTCGCCGCGCTTGCCGCCGCGCTCGCCGGCTGCGTGATGGGGCCCGACTACAAGCGGCCCGAGGTCGTCGCGCCGAGCGCATTCCAGATCGAGATCGCGAAGGCCGAGGGCAGCGCCGATGCGATCTGGTGGCGCCAGTTCGGCGACCCGGTGCTCGACGAACTGATCACCGAAGCGCTCGCCCACAACAGCAACATCGCGATCGCGACCGCCAACGTCGCGCAGGCGTCGGCGTTCCTGACGCAGACGCGCTCGCAGTTCTTTCCGCAAGTCGGCTACGGCGTCGACGCGACGCGCCAGCGCTCGCCGCAGCCCGACTTCGCGAAGCACCTGCCGAACTACCCGAACCCGACGACGGCGTATCAGGCGCTGCTCTCGGCGAGCTGGGAGATCGACCTCTGGGGCCGCATCCAGCGCCAGTCGCAGGCTGCGTTCGCGAACGTGCTCGCGACCGACGAGGCGCGGCGCGGCGTCGTGCTCTCGATCGTCGCCTCGGTCGCGACGAGCTATCTGCAACTGCGCGGGCTCGACGCCCAGCTCGAGGTCGCGCAGCGCACGCTAGGCACGTACAAGGAATCGGTTGACCTCTTCACGCTGCAGTTCCAGTACGGCCAGGTCTCGCAGATGAACGTCGCGCAGGCGCAGTCGCAGTACGAATCGGCGGCGGCGCAGATTCCGCTCATCGAATCGCAGATCGCACAGAACCAGAACGCGCTCGCGGTGCTGATCGGGCGCGACCCGGGGCCGATCGCGCGCGGCAAGTCGGTCGACGACCTGAAGTTGCCGAGCGTGCCGGCCGGCGTGCCGTCGCAGCTTCTCGAGCGCCGCCCCGATCTGCTGCAGTCCGAGCAGCAGCTGATTGCCGCGAATGCGCAGATCGGCGCCGCCAAGGCGCTGTACTTTCCGACGATCTCGCTGACCGGCGCGTTCGGCGGCGCGAGCAGCGAGCTCTCCGACCTGTTCAGCGGCCCGGCGCGCGTCTGGAGCTACGCCGGCTCGGTGATCGGCCCGATCTTCACCTTCGGCGCCGTCAGCGGCCAGGTCGCGCAGGCCGAGGCGGCGCGCCAGGCGGCGCTCGAGAACTACAAGCTCTCGATCCGCAACGCGTTCGCCGACGTCGACAACGCGCTGGTCGCGAACCAGAAGCTGCAGCAGCAGCTCGCGGCGCAGATCAAGCTCGTCGCCGCGCTGCAGCAGTACAACGAACTGGCGCGGATGCAGTACGACGGCGGCTACGTCGGCTACTCGACGGTCCTGCAGGCCGAGCAGGCACTGTTCCCGGCCGAGTTGAACCTGGCGTCGATCCGGGCGTCGGTCTTCGCATCGTCGGTCAACCTCTACAAGGCGATGGGCGGCGGCTGGGTCGGCGCAGCCGACCAGATGACCGGCAGCGTGCCGGCGCCGCCGCCGCCGAGCGCGTTGCCGCCGCCGTTGTTCTGACCCGGGCTGCCCGAACCTATCCCGAACTGCGCTCGCAGCTCGCGCCGAGCTCCTTGCAGACGGCGAGGATGCGATCGACGAGTGTCGAACTGACGGAACCGGGCACGCCCGGATGGGCGGTCGAGACGAGCAGCTGCGACAGCTTGTCGCCGAGCGCGCTGACCTGGATGCCGCCGATCTGCTTGCCGTCGCTGAACTCGACCCACCGCTTCGCGGCGTCGGTGTGCGTCACCTTCACTTCGGGGTTCTGGTTCAGGCGCTGAAGCACGGCGGCAAACACCTTGTCAGGCTCGACCTCGACGATCACGGTCGCGACGTCGTAGCTCGCGCCGACGCCTGCAGCGGGCGACGACTGCTGCATCTGTTCGACGCGCCCGATCGCGTGCCGGGCGAGGAGCACCCATTGCGCCGCGGCGGCGCTGCACGCCATGACGAGGATGGCGCCGACGAGCGCGGCGCGAATCGATCTGCGGTGGGTGGAGGTCTGCATGCGGTGTCCCCTTCGTCGATCAGGCCATGGCATCGTGCCGCGAGATCGCGCCGGTCGGCACGCTGCAGGGCAGCGAAGCAGGCGACGCGACACGACAGGCCAAGGATGCCAAACATCGGGCCACCTTGCATCGGACCCTCGATGCAGCAGCGCGGCGCGCGGCGCCGCGTGCGAGTCAGCCGCCCGGCTGCACAGGCGAAGGCTTGACCGAGCACCGGTAGCCGCGCAGTTCAGCGGTGAATCGCTGTCGCGACCGCCCCGCGCCGAACGGATCGCCCAGCGATCACAACGGGTCGGCGTAGCGCGCGTTGATCAGCTTTTGCAGGCGGTCGGACTGCTCGACGGTCCAGCCTGCGGGCGGCACGACGGCGGCCCAGGCGGCGACGATGTCGGGCGCGTAGTTGTGGCCGTGGCCGTTCGGGGTGTGGTTCGAGAAATACTGGTCGAGCGTGATCTGCAGGAAGGTGATGACCGGGAACCAGCGCAGGCTGTCCGAGACGCCCTCGCCCTTGGGTTCGCGCATCCAGTCGGGCTCGTGCCAGACGAGATCGGGCGACCACCAGCAGATCGGGTCGGTCGCGTACTGCAGAAAGAGCACGCGCGGGCCGCGCCGGTCGTCGAGCATGCGGTTCAGCTCGGCGCGGTCATTGGCGAAGCGCACGATGCGCCCGCCGCGGTAGACGGGCTTGATCTCGAGGCTGCCGGCGTCGCGGTTGCGCGTGAACTGGCGCCATGGCTGGGCGAAGCCGGGCGTGCCCAGGAAGAGCGCGCCGTCCGAGCGCATCGCAAAGTCGGCCGCGCTGCTGAACGCGGCCTGCCCGCCGAACGAACCCAGGCTCAGGCCCTGGACGATGAGCGCCGGGCGCGCGCCCTCGGGCAGTTGCTCCCAGCGGTCGAAGACGGCGTCGAACAGCGCGCGCCCGCTGTCGGTGGCCTCGGTGCGCGAGGCCATCAGCGCCAGTGCGCTCGGGAAATACGAATACTGGATCGTGACGTGCGCGGTGTCGCCGCCGTGCATGTACTCGATCGCCGCCGCGCTCGCCGGCTCGATCCAGCCCGAACCGGTCGTCGTCGAGACGATCAGCAGCTTGCGCTCGAAGGCGCCGGTGCGCTCGAGCTCCTTCACCGCAAGCTGGGCGCGCGCCGCCGCGTTCGGCGCCTGCTTGCCGCTGACGTAGACGCGGATCGGCTGCAG
>CALMIL010000058.1 GCA_937864005.1 uncultured Burkholderiales bacterium | reverse complement strand
TGCGCGGGCAGTGCGGCGCAGACGGCCGCGAGCTGCGTCTGCAGCCGCTTGATCGAATCGGCGTGCGCGCCGTTCGCATTCCACGTCTGCAACTTGCGGCCGGCGCTTTGCAGCGACCGCGCGCTGCGCTCGTAGAACGCGTTCGGCTGCTTCGCGGCATCGGCGATCAGCGCGCTCGCCGCGCGCTCGATGCGTGCCGCATCCTGCGGCGACAGTTCGACGAGCGCATTCACGTAGCTCGCGCCCCACTGCAGCCTTGTTGCCGGGCCCTGGCTCGTGCGATAGGCCTCCTCGTACCAGCGCAGCGCCTCGGTCTTGTCGCCGCGCGCCTTGGCGTTGCTCGCAAGCGCCGACATCAGATAGTAGGGCGAGTGGCTCTTCGCCAGATTGGCCTTCAGCAGCGCGTCCGACTCGCTCATCAGCCCGGCGCGGCGCAGCGCGTAGGCGCCGGTCGTGATGACGGCCTGGCGCTCGTAGCCGTCGGTGATCTCGCGATCGTCGCGCGCGACGTGCTCGCGCACGTCCTGCACGAGTGCCGGCGGCAGCTTGACGGTCTTCGCGTCGTCGGGCGCGTCCATGCGCGCAAGCTCGATCCGCCCGAGCAGCGCGCCCATGCGGTCCGCGCGCGACAGCGTGGTGTCCACTTCGAGCCGCTGCAGCGCGGTGTCGTAGGCCGCGACCACCTGCGCGCGCTGGCCACCGGCATGTTGGGTCGTGATCGCGCGCGCGATCTCGACTGGCCAGTTCGTCAGCACGTCCATCTGCGCGCGCGCCGCGGCCGGGTCGGCGAGCACCTTCATCACGCGTTCGCGCAGCGCCGCATCGGCCTTCACGCCCTTGGCGTCGTCGCTTTCGGCAAGCGCCTTCAGCCACAGCCGGGTCGCGATCTGCGGCTCGTTCGCCGGCGCGGCGCGCGCCAGCGCGGCGAGTTCGTGGGCGCGGTCGGCCTCGGGCACGAGTTGCGCGTCGTCGGTGTCCCACGAATACCAGGCGAGCATCCGCCATTCGCTCACCGACAGCGCCTTGCCGGCCCGGGCGTCGGCGAGCACCGCGGCCACCGGCCGACCGCCGGCCATGCCGAGTTGCAGCACCTGCATCACCTGCGGCGCATCGGCCTCGCCGGGCAGGCGCGTGATCTCGGCGCCGGCCGGGTTGAAGAGGATCAGCGTCGGATAGCCGCGCACCTTGAAGCGCGTGCCGAGCTTTTGCGCGCCCGGCAGGTCGCCGTCGACATGCACCGGTACGAAGGCGCGCGAGCGCTCGATGAAATCCTGCCGGTTGAAGAGCGTCGCCTTCAACTGGTTGCACGGCGGGCACCAGCTCGCGCCCCAGTACAGCAGCAGCGGCTTGCCCTGCGCGCGCGCCTGGGCGAAGGCGCGCTCGATATCGGCGTCGCTCGCCGCCGGCAGCCAGGCGACTTCGGCGGCCGCCTTCGCCGCCTGCGACGGCGGCGCCGCGGCGAGGGCGACGGCGGGTGCAAGCAGGCCCAGGCAGGCGGCGAAAAGTGCGCCGGCGAGCGCGGTGCGATGCAGCAGGGGGTTCATGCCATCTCCTGGAAAGATGCGCCGATTCGCGCAATCCGGATTCTCATGGCAGCGGCATGTCGGCGTCGCCGAGCCAGAGTTGTGCCTCGTCGAGCCGGCCCTCGACCGGCGTCGCGCGCGCGAGCGCCATCCAGGTCGCGAACGGCAGGCGCTGCGCGCGCCGCGGCGCCGGGCGGGCGACGTCGAGCGTCGTCTCGCCCGCGACGAGCACGCCGCATTCGGCCGGAATCTCGTCGGCCTGCGCGATTCCTTCGCGGATCACGTACCAGCATTCGCTGGACAGCGACAAATAGGCGGCGCGCTTGTTCTCGCGCCGCAGGTCGGCGAGCAGGTCGCTGCGGTTGACCTTCACCTCGTGCACGATGGGCTCGACGTAGTCCTCCACCGTCGTGTGGCGGATCGAGAAGACATCCGGCATCGCGACCTGCCATGTGCCGCCCTCGGGCGTCGCGATGCGCGCGCGCAGCGACAGGCCGCGCCAGACGACGCGCCCGGCGCGCCCCATCTCGGTCGCGACGCGTTCGACGAGCGTTTCGTGGCGCGAGCGCGCCGCCTGGTTGCCGCGCCGCGTTGCGGCGAGCACCTGCACGCCGTCGTCGGTCACGCGCAGCGTCTCGTGGCCGCTCGTCTGGCGCACCCGCTCGAGCAGGCCGGCGGCGAGCAGATCGACCTCGATCAGGTCGTGGCACGGCCAGCCGGCCGAACGCCAGATCTCGCGCAGGCGTCGCCGGTGGATGGCGGTGAGGGCGAGGTCCTGCATCGGTTCTAGGAAACGTCGACGCCCTTCCAGAACGCGACGCGGCCCTTGATCGCGGCGGCGGCTTCGAACGGCTCGGGGTAGAACCACACCGCATCGGGATTCAACTCGCCATCGACGAGCAGGCTGTAGTAGAGCGCCTGTCCCTTCCAGCCGCACGAGCTGCGATGGTTGCTCGCGACGATGTAGCGGCGGTCGAGCGCCGCCTCGGGGAAGTAATGGTTGCCTTCGACGACCACCGTGTCGTCGCTCTCGGCGATGACGGCGCCGTGCCATGTCGCTTTCATGCCCGCGGGCTCCTTGTCTCGATGCAGCAGCACTCTATGGTACGGGCTCGCGCCGGTGCGCATCGGCGGCGGCGCGCACGTGGCAGCCTTCGATGTGGTCGTTGACGAGACCCATCGCCTGCATGAAGGCGTAGACCGTCGTCGGCCCGACGAAGCTCCATCCGCGGCGCTTCAGATCCTTCGCCATCGCGATCGATTCGGGGGAACTGCCAAGCTTCTTCAGTGCGGCATGCGTCAGCCGCTTCGGCCGGCTCTTCGGCGCCGGCTCGTAGCGCCACACGTAGGCGGCGAGCGAGCCGCACTCGGCCTGGAGGTCGAGCAGCCGGCGCGCGTTGTTGATCGCCGATTCGATCTTGCCGCGATGGCGCACGATGCCCTCGTCGTGCAGCAGGCGCTCGACATCGGCCGGCGTGAAGCGCGCGACGGTCCGCGCATCGAAATCGGCGAACGCGCGCCGGAACGCCTCGCGTTTGTTCAGGATCGTCAGCCACGACAGCCCGGCCTGGAAGCCCTCGAGGCACAGTTTCTCGAACAGGCGCCGGTCGTCGGTGACCGCAAAGCCCCATTCGGTGTCGTGATAGTGCAGGTAGGCCGGCGTCGCGGCGCACCAGGCGCAGCGCGCCTTGCCGTCGGGCGCGGTGAAGAGGCCGGGGGTCTCGCGCGCGGCCATGGTCAGTCAACTACCGTCACGCCTTCGGGCAGCGGCGCGCGCGGACTGCTGCGGGCAAACTGCGCGACGGCGACGCCGGCCAGCGTCAGCGCGGCGCCGCCGAGCTTGATGCCGGTGTACGTCTCGCCGGTCGCGAACCAGGCGACGATGCCTGCGACCGGCGGCATCAGGTAGACGAGCGGTGCGGTGCGCGCGACGCCGCGCACCGCGTTGACCCAGCCCCAGACGATCCAGCCGATGAACGCCGACAACACGATCGACCAGGCGAGGCCGGCCCAGATGATCGGCGGCTGCGCCGACCAATCGACCTCGAGGCCGGCCGGGATCGAGAGCAGCACGACGGGCACGCTGCCGAGCAGCGTCGCGTAGGTCATCACGAGCACCCCGCCGTGGCGCTCGATGAGCGGCTTGGCCTGCACCGTATAGGCCGAGAAGAACGCCGCCGCGACGAGCAGCACGAGGTCGCCGCTGCTCGCCTGCCAGCGCCCGCCGAGCAGCTTGTCCGACAGGAACACGAGCACGCCGACCGCGGCGACGCCGACGCCCGCGATCTGCGCCCGCGTCAGCACCTCGAGCCGCGCGTGGCGCAGCAGGAGCAGCGTGAAGATCGGCCCGCAGGCGAGGATCAGCGAACTCGAAAACGCGGTCGACCAGTAGATGCCGAAGGTGACGAGCCCGACGTGCAGCAGATGGCCGAGCAGCCCGAGCCTGAGCAGCGCCCACCACTCCTCGCGCGGCAGCCGCGGCCAGCGCATGCCGTAGCGCTGCCACAGCAGCGCGACCGCGCAGGCCGGCATGATCAGATAGCGCGCGAACAGGAAGCCGCCCGGCGTGAGCGCATCGAAGACGACCTTCTGCACCGAGAAGTTCGCGCCCCAGACGAGGATCAGCGCGAACGACAGCAGCAGCGCGGCGCGCTGCTCGCGCTGGACGGCGGCGGCAATGGAATCGATGGCGGGCGGGGATCGGGTCAAGATGGGGCAAGTCGCTCAGGCCGCGCCGGATCGGCGCGCAGGCCGCATCTTGCGCGCATCCGATTCGCGGCGCCGCAGGGCGTTCGGGTGAGGTTCGCGATACTTATGCATGTGCCCATATTAGAAAGCAGCATGAACCACGACCGCCTGCCTGCGATCGAGCCTTCGCAATGGACCGAGGCGCAGCGCCGCGAGGCGCAGGCGATCGTCGACGGTCCGCGCCAGGCGCTGATCTCGCCGTTCGTGCCGCTGCTGCGCAGCCCCGAGCTGATGGGCCGCGCACAGCGCATGGGCGAGTACCTGCGCTACCGCAGCGCGCTCGGCCTGCGCCTGTCCGAACTCGCGATCCTGCTCGTTGCGCGCGCCTGGTCGCCGCCGGTCGAGTGGGCGATCCACGCGCCGATCGCCGCGCGCGAGGGGATCGCGGCACGCACCATCGCCGCGATCGGCGCGGGCCGGCGGCCAGACGCGCTCGCGCCCGACGAGGCGGCCGTGTCCGATGTCTGCGCCGAGCTCGAGCGCGACCGCGCGGTGAGCGACGCGACATGGGCCGCGGCGCTGCGGCACCTGGGCGAACAGGGCACGGTCGACCTGATCGGCCTCGTCGGCTACTACGGCCTGCTCGCGATGGTGATGAACGCGGCGCGCACGCCGAGCCCCGGCGGGCCGGCGCTGCCGCCGCGCGCCAGCGGCTCGCGTTGAACGAAAGAATGTCGCGCCGCCCGGTGCGCGCAGCGCCGCATTTCGCAACCGCCGTGACACGCCGGCTTTACATTGCCTGCCTACGATGCTGCGCGCCGCATCCGCAACGCAGCGGTCTCGACCCTATGACAGCCGTCCGATGAAGAGAAGCACCTGGATCATCACCGCCGCGATCGCGGTTGCCGCGATCGCCGCCGCCGCGTGGTGGTTCACGCGCGACGGCGGCAACGGCGCGACCTATCGCACCGCGGCGCTGGCGCGCGGCACGCTGCAGGCGGCGGTGTCTTCGTCGGGGACGGTCAACCCGGTGCGCCAGGTCAGCGTCGGCAGCCAGGTCTCGGGGCAGATCGTCGAGATGTTCGCCGACTTCAACACCGAGGTGAAGAAGGGCCAGTTGATCGCGCGCCTGGACCCGCAGGTCTTCGAGTACAAGGTGCGCCAGGCGGGCGCCGATCTGGAAGCGGCGCGCGCGGCGGTCGTCAACGCGCAGGCGGGCGCCGTCGCCGCGGCGGCCAATGTCTCGAAGGCGCAGCTCGACGCCGACAACGCGCGGCGCGACCTCGCACGCAAGGAGGATCTGCTGGCGCAGGCGTTCATCTCGCAAGCCGAGTTCGAGACCGCGCGCAACCTCTCGGGCACGCTCGGCGAGGCGCTGAAGGTGACGCAGGCGCAGCTCGAGGTCGCGCGCGCGCAGGTGACGAGCGCGCAGGCGGCCGTCAAGCAGCGCGAGGCGGCGCTCGCGCAGGCGAAGGTCGATCTGGAGCGCACCGAGATCCGATCGCCGGTCGACGGCATCGTCATCAAGCGCAGCGTCGATGTCGGCCAGACGGTCGCCGCGAGCCTGCAGGCGCCCGAGCTTTTCATCATCGCCCGCAACCTGAGCGACATGCAGGTCGAGGCGGCGATCGACGAGGCCGACGTCGCCCGCGTGCATACGGGCCAGCGCGTCACGTTCACGCTCGACGCGGTGCCGGGGCGCACGCTCGAGGGCCGCGTCGATCAGGTCCGCAAGGCGGCGCTGTCGGCGCAGAACGTCGTCACCTATACCGTCATCATTCCGTTCGACAACCCGGGCCACGCGCTGCTGCCGGGGATGACGGCGAATGTGCGGATCGTCGTCGATACGCGCGAGGACGTGCTGAAGGTGCCGAACGCCGCACTACGGGTGCGGATCGCGGGGGTCGATGCCAAGGCTGCGGCGTCGGCTGCGGGAGCGTCCTCGGCTCCGAGCGGCGGCGCGGCCGGTGGTGCCGATGGCGCCACCGGCGCCGCGGACGGCAAGGCGCCTGTGCGGATGGCGGAGCACACGCCGGGTCAGGCGCCGCGCGCCGCACCCGGCGCCAGGCTCGCGACGCGCGGCCGCATCTACCTGCTCGGCGCCGACGGCAAGCCGGTCGCCTACGGCGTGCGGCGCGGCATCAGCGACGGCATCTCGACCGAGCTGATCGTGGCGCCGGATTCACCGAACGCGGGCGCTCTGACAGAGGGCGCGAAGGTCATCGTCGGCGTCGACGCGCCGGATGCCGATGCGCGGCGCCCGCGCTCGCCGTTCTGAGGCTCGGCGCGTGGCGCTGATCGAAGCTTCGGGTCTCGTCAAGACCTATGCGATGGGCGAGCAGACGGTGCACGCGCTGGACGGCGTCTCGCTCTCGATCGACGCGGGCGAATTTGTTGCCGTGATGGGCGCGTCGGGGTCGGGCAAGAGCACGCTGATGAATATCCTCGGCTGCCTCGACCGGCCGACGGGCGGCCACTATCGCCTCGCGGGCGAGGCGGTCGATGCGATGAGCGGCGACGAACTCGCGGCGACGCGCAACCGGCGCATCGGCTTCGTCTTCCAGCAGTTCAACCTGCTGTCGCGAACGAGCGCGGTCGAGAACGTCGAGCTGCCGCTGATCTACGCCGGCATCAAGCCCGCCGAGCGCCGCGCGCGCGCTCTCGCGAGCCTGGATCGCGTCGGCCTCGCCGGGCGCGCCGAGCACACGCCGGCCGAGCTTTCGGGCGGCCAGCAGCAGCGCGTCGCGATCGCGCGCGCGCTCGTCAATTCGCCGCAGCTCATCCTCGCCGACGAGCCGACCGGCGCGCTCGACTCGAAGACCTCGCAGGACATCATGCGGCTGCTCGCCGAACTCAACGCGCAGGGCATGACGGTGATCCTCGTCACCCACGAACTCGACATCGCCGCCTTCGCGCGCCGCCGAATCACCTTCAAGGACGGGCGGGTGATCGAGGATCTGCAGCAGCAGGCGGTGTTGCCGGCGCTCGCCGCATGAACGCGCTGGCCGCGGTGCGCTTGGCGTGGCGGGCGCTGGCGACGAACCTGCTGCGCAGCATCCTGACGATGCTCGGCATCATCATCGGCGTCGCCGCGGTGATCACGATGCTCGCGATCGGCACCGGCGCGCAGCAGCGCGTCGCCGAGCAGATGAAGAGCCTCGGATCGAACCTGATCCTCGTCATGCCGGGGGCGATCACGCAGGGCGGCGTGCGTCTCGGGGCGCAGACCGGCCAGTCGCTGGCCGAAGACGACGCGCGCGCGATCGCCGCCGAGGTGCCTGCGGTGCAGGCGGTCGCCCCGTCGCTGCGCACCGCGCTGCAGATCGTCGCCGGCAACACGAACTGGAGCACGTCGATCTACGGCACGACGAACGACTACTTCGAGACGCGCGACTGGCCGCTCGCCGAAGGGCGGATGTTCGAGGCGGCCGAGCTGTCGGGTGCCGGCAAGGTCGCGATCCTCGGCAGCACGGTCGCCGAGCAGCTGTTCGGCGACGAAGACCCGATCGACCAGACGATACGCGTCAAGACGGTGCCGCTGACGGTGATCGGCGTGCTCGAAGCGAAGGGCCAGAACTCGTGGGGGCAGGACCAGGACGATGTCGTCATCGTGCCGATCTCGACCTTTCGCAAGCGCATCCAGAGCTGGAGCGGGCGGCTGCTGCGCATCGGCTCGGCGACCGTGAAGGTGCGCGAGGGGCAGAGCATGCAGGCTGCCGAGGAGGACATCCGCGCGCTGCTGCGCCAGCGCCACCGCCGCCAGGGCGTACAGGAGGACGACTTCAACATCCGCAACCTGACCGAAGCGCTCGAGGCGCAGGAGGAAGCGAGCCGCGTGATGACGCTGCTGCTCGCAGCCGTCGCGGGCGTGAGCCTCGTCGTCGGCGGCATCGGCATCATGAATATCATGCTGGTGAGCGTCACCGAGCGCACGCGCGAGATCGGCCTGCGCATGGCGGTCGGCGCGCGCGGCATCGACATCCTGCTGCAGTTCCTCGTCGAGGCGGTGACGATGAGCCTGGCCGGCGGCGCGATCGGCATCGTCGTAGGCGCGCTGTCGACCTGGGCCGTCGCCGCGTTCGCCGGCTGGCAGGTCGTGCTCGACGGCAGCGCGATCGCGCTCGCGGTCGGCTTTGCGGCGGCGG